>NZ_JBEPAL010000032.1:14821-101459 GCF_040298625.1 Streptomyces sp. NPDC001532 | reverse complement strand
CCGGCGGCCTGCCAGCGGTCGGCGAGCCGCGCCCCGCGTTCGGCGTAGGCGCGCAGCGACTCGCCGGCGCCGGGGCAGAGGCTGCGGGCCTCGGCCGCGTTCGGGGTGACGAGCCGGGCGCCGGGCACCGGGGCCTCGCCCTTGGGGTGCGGGTCCCAGACCAGCGGGGTGCGCGGCACGACGGCGGCGAGGTGTTCGCGCACCGCCCCGGCGGTGTGCCGCCCGTAGTCGGCGACGAGCACGGCGTGCGCCTGGGTGAGCGCGTCGCGCACCGCCTCGTCGGGCTCGCCGGGTTCGCCGCCGCCGCGGTCGATGCGGACCAGCGGCCGCCCGCTCGCCAGCACCCGCGTCTTCACGGGCAGGCTGCCCCGCAGCGGGATCTCCACCAGCCGGACCCGGCCGCTCAGCTGCCGCCGTACGGCCTCGCTGGCGGCGTCGTCGCCGAGCGCGGTCACCAGGATCACCTCCCGGCCGCCGCGGGCGGCCAGCGCGGCGGCGAGTCCGGCCCCACCGGGATGGCGCCGGTCGTCGGTGACGTCCACGACCGGGGCGGGCGCGTCCGGGGCCAGCCGGGTGGCGACGCCCTCGACGTCCTCGTCGAGCAGTACGTCCCCGACGACCACCAGCGGGCGCGGCCCGGTCATGACACCCTCCCGGCGACGGCGGCCCGCGCCGTGACCGCGGCGCCCGGGGCGGCCAGCGCCGCGTCGAAGCCCTCGCAGAGCAGATGCACGGCCACGAGATGCGCCTCCTGCACGGTCGCCGTGGTGTCGGCGGTCACGCACAGCGCCTCGTGCGCGGCCTCGGCCAGGGGGTTCGGGCCCGGCCCGGTCAGCGCCCAGACGGTCAGCCCCGCCCGGTCACCGGCGACGGCCGCGCTGATCAGGTTGGCGCTGCGGCCCGACGTGGACAGCAGCACCAGCACGTCCCCGGGCCGGCCGTGCGCGGCGACCTGACGGGCGTACACCTGGTCGAAGCCGTAGTCGTTGCCGATGGCGGTGAGGCTGGAGGTCTCCGCGTGCAGCGACACCGCCGAGAACGCGGGACGTTCCTGCTGGTAGCGGCCGACGAGTTCGGCGGTCAGATGCTGGGCCTGGGCGGCGCTGCCGCCGTTGCCCGCGGCGAGCAGCCGTCCGCCGGCCGGGAGGACGTCGGCCAGCCGGCCGCTCCATTCCGCGATCCGGCCGAGGCCGTCGTGCCGGAGTCGGACGAGTGCCTGCTCCAGGGACCGGCAGTGCAGCTGGGCGGCGGCGAGTGCAGGGGATTCGCTCATGCTGGTCGGGTGTACCGCCTCGCGGTGACGGCGGCGGGACCCGCACCTCCTTCGAACGTCGGGGCTCGCAGCGGTGACGGGGGGCGGACGGTGACGGGGACGGGCGGTCGATGGGGGCTGGTGGCGGTGGCGGCTGGTGACGGGGAGCGGACGGCTGCCTCAGACCACCCCCGTGACGGCCGGCGCGGCCTCCAGCACGGCGCAGTACGCCGCCTCGGTCTCGGCCGCGACCCGCGCCCAGGTGTAGCGGCGCAGCACCCGGCGGCGGCCGGCCGCGCCGCACGCCCGGCGGGCCTCGGGACGGGCGAGCAGTCCGGCGACCGCGCGGGCCAGCGCCCGCGGGTCGCGCGCCGGCACCAGGCGTCCGGTGCCGGGGTCGGCGACCGTGTCCAGCTGGCCGCCGACCGCGCTGGCCACGACCGGGACGCCACAGGCCATCGCCTCCAGCGGCACGATGCCGAAGGGCTCGTAGTCCGCCGGGCACAGCACCACGTCGGAGCCGCGCAGCAGCGCCGGTACCTGACGGCTGGGCACCCCGCCGGTGAAGCGGACCCGGTCGGCGACGCCGGCCCGCTCGGCGATCCGGCGCAGCCTGCGCACCTCGGGGTCGTCGTCGAGCCGGTGCGCGGGCGGGCCGCCGGCCACGACGAGTTCGGTGTCGGGCAGCAGCGCCAGCGCGGCCACCGACACCGCGGCGCCCTTGCGCGGCACCAGGCGGCCCAGCTGGAGCAGCCGGTGCGGGTGCGGTCCGCGCGGCGCGGCCGGTCCCTGCGGGGTGAACAGCTCGGTGTCGACACCGCACGGCACTACGGAGACCTTGTCGGCCCGCACGCCCATCCGGGTCAGCTCGGCGACCTCGTCGCGGCAGGTGGCGATCACCCGGTCGCAGCCGCGGCCGACCTCGGTCTCGCGCGCGATGCGCTGGGGCGGGCTGGTGTCCGCGAGCTGCTGGTGGCGGCGCTTGACCGTGCCGAGCGCGTGATACGTGTGCAGCAGCGGCAGATCCAGCTCGCGCACCGCCCACAGCGAGGCGAGGCCCGACATCCAGAAGTGCGAGTGCACCAGGTCGGGCGGCCGGGCCCGCCATACCCGGACCAGCTCGCGCCCGAAGGCGTCCATGTGGGGGAGGAGCGCGTCCTTGGGCAGCGGCTCGGCCGGCCCGGCGGTCACATGGTGCACCTCGACACCGTCGCGCAGCGCCACCCGGTCGGGCAGCCCGGGGTCGTCGCGGCGGGTGTGCACCGTCACCCGGTGCCCGCGGTCCGCGAGCGCGCCCGCGAGAGCGGCGACGTGCACGTTCTGCCCGCCCGCGTCCACCCCGCCGAGCGCGGCGAGCGGACTGGCGTGTTCGGAGACCAGCGCGATGTCGAGGGAGCCGGGGCCGCCGGCGTCCGGGGCGGTGGTCAGGGAACCGACCGACGCGGTCATGAGCGCACCTCCGTCATCACGCGCTCCCAGTCGTCCAGGAAGCGCTTGAGCCCGTACCGTCCGAGGGCCGCCTGGCGGGCCCGCGCCCCGTCCTCGGCCGCCGCCTCGGGCTCCGCGAGGTAGTGGCGGGCGGCCCGGGCCAGCTCCTCCGGCCGGGTGGACAGCACGCCCGCGCCGGGCGGGACGGCCTCCACCGCCTCGGTGGTGGCCAGCGCCACCACCGGCATGCCCAGGTGCATGGCCTCCAGCAGCGACAGCCCGAGCGAGGTCCAGCGCACCGGGTGCAGATAAAGCCGCCGCTCGGCCATCGCCGTATGCAGCTCGCTCTGCGGCAGGTCCGTGCCCCGGCAGCGCTCCTCGGGCAGCCCCAGGTGGGCGGCCAGGCCCTCGGTGCGCATGCCGAAGACGTCCAGGGGCGCCGCCTCGGCCAGCGCGGGCAGCAGGTCCGTACCGGTGTACCGGCCGCGCCGCACGGGTTCGTTGACGACGACGGCCGCGCGGGGCAGCCGGCCGGTCCAGCGGTGGCCCGGGTCGACGATGCCGTGCTCGACGACCTCGGTGCGGGTGCCGCCGTTGTCCCAGAAGAGGCGGTTGAAGTGGGTGACGTGGACGAGGGTCAGATCGTCGCGGTCGGCGAACGGGTGCCGGGTGCCGGGCACGTCGCCGTCGGGGGCGTTGTGCTCCAGGTAGACCGCCGGCACGTCCCGGCCGGGGCGGCGTCCGCCGAGCCAGCGCTCGGCCAGCTCGATCTCGTGCGGCCGCTGGAGGACGACGAGGTCGACCTCCGCCTCGCGCAGCGCCTCCGGGGTCACCTCGCGCACGGAGGCGGGCCAGGAGAAGGTGCGGGCCCGGCCCCGGCCGTCGGGGCCGCGGTCGGGGAGCAGCGGGACCAGGTAGGTGTGCGGTCCCTGGACGAACGCCGTCGTCCAGGAGCCGTGCACATGCCACAGGAGAACGTTCACCGCACCACTCCTTGCTCATCCGCCCCTTGTGTCTCAGTTGTCCGGTTTGTCGTCTTCCTTGTCTCCGTCAAGTCATTCATCCCGACCGGTCGGTCGGCCGCCGCCGTCCGGGCGCCGCTCAGCGCGGCCACCGCGGCCAGCACCTCGGCGTCGCCCACCCCGTCGAGACACGGATGACCCGGCGTGGGACACGTGCGGGCCCTGGTCCCCGCGCAGGCCGCCCCCTGGTCGCCCAGCACCACCGACGGCACGCCGTACGGCCGCCAGCGCTCGGCCGGCACCACCGGCGCGAACAACGACACCACCGGGGTGCCGACCGCCGCGGCCAGATGCGCCGGACCGGTGTTCCCGGTCACCGTCACCCGAGCCCGGGCGAGGACCCCCGCCAACTGCCGCAGATCCGTCGCCCCGCCCAGGTCCAGACCGTGCCGCCCGGCGACCCGCGCGGTCAGCTCCCGCTCCCCGCGCCCCCCGGTCACCACCACCCGGTGGCCCTCCGCCGCCAGCGCCGCCGCCGCCCGCGCGGCCCGCCCCGGACTCCACGCCCGGGCCGGCACCGTCGCACCCGGATGCAGCACCACATACGGCTCCGCGCCCGTCAGACGCGTGGTGTCCGGCGGGGCCACCACCCGCAACGCCCCGTCGTCGCCCGGCGGCAGCGCGAACCCCGCGTCCTCCGCCAGATCCAGCGCGGCCAGCGCCTCGTGCCGGTGCGGGCGCCGGTGATGGCGCAGATCGAGCAGCGCGCCCGGATAGTCCTCGCAGTCCGCGGCCGTCCAGCCGACCCCCGCCAGCTTCAGCAGCAGGGCCGCCGGCAGCGGGCTCTGGTGGTACGACACCAGGATCAGGGCCCGGTCGAACCGCCGGTCGGCCAGCGCCTGGAGCAATCGCCGGGTCGCCGCCCGCGAGATCGCCGCCGGCTCCAGACCCACCCACGGGGCGTCGTGCACCAGCACCTCGTCCACCCCCGGCAGCAACCGCCCGGCCTGCTCGCCCTGCGGACCGCACAACAACGCGGTGTACGCCGACCCGGCGGCCACCGCCCGCACGGCGGGCCCGGCGAGCAGCACATCCCCGGCACTGTCCAGCCGCACCACGAGACTCCGCGAAGCGCCGCTCACGACCGGACCTCCGCCCGCCGGGGAACCGGCCGGCCCCGGCCCGCCGCCCCGTGAGCCCGCGACCCTCCGTCCGCCCGTCCCAGCGCCAGCCGCACCGCCGTCAGCAGATCCGGTGCCGAGCGTTCGGCGTGGGCCGTCTCCTCGGGGCGGGTGGCGGGGGTCGGGACGAGGATGCCGTGGGCGCCGGCGGCGCGGGCCGCCGCCAGGTCGGCGCCGATGTCGCCGATCACGACGGTGCGGTCCGGGGCGGCCCCGAGACGGGCGCAGGCGGCGAGCACCAGCCCCGGCGCGGGTTTGCGGCACCCGCAGCCGTCGTCCGGGCCGTGCGGGCACACCGCCCACACCGCGAACGGGCCGAGCAGCTCCTCCACCCGGCGCCGCACCGCCTCGACCTGCGGGCGGGTCAGCAGCCCGCGCGCCACACCCGACTGGTTGCTCACCACGCCGACCGCGACGCCCCGCGCCCGCACCTCGGCCACCGCCTCGCACGCCGTCGGCATCGGCCGCACCCGCGAGGGGTCGCCGTTGTAGGGGACGTCGGCCACGAGCGTGCCGTCACGGTCGAACAGGACGGCGGCCGGCAGGCCGTCGTCCGGGTCCTGGGCGGCGGCCAGGACCCGGTCGGGGACCGCGGGCCCCGTGAGGATCCAGGGGCGGCCGCTCATGAGCCCACCCGTTCCCGCTCGGCCGCCCGCCCGGCCGGCGAGGCTCCACGAGCCTGCGAGCTGTCCGACGCGGCCGACGCCTCCAGCGGCGGTGCGGCGCGGTGCGCGATCTGGCCCCGCAGCCAGTGCCAGACGGCGGCGGGCGGAATGGCCACGCTGGTCAGCGCCATGGTGACGACCTCCTCGCGGGAGCGCGGTCCCGGCCGGATCCGGGCCAGCGCGAACTCGGCCGTCCCGGTCAGCCACAGCGCGCCGCACACCGTGGCCGCCCGGTGCCTGCGCAGCGCCGCGCAGGACAGCGCGGCCACCGCCGCCCCGGTCACCGCCAGATGCCCGGGCAGCCGCCCTCGGGGCGCGTCCGCCCGGCGCCACCAGGTGCGGCCGTGCCGCCGGGTCATCAGCACGTCGTCCGCGTTGCCCGCCTGGAGCCGCACCGAGACCCACCGGCCGGCCGGCCGCACCGGATGCGTCGTCCGCCGCGCCCCCTCGGCCACCTCCCACCCGGCGGCGATCACCCGCAGCGCCAGGTCCGCGTCCTCCCGGAACGCCCGCCGGAACCGCTCGTCGAAGCCGCCGACCGCCTCCAGCGCCGTACGCCGGTACGCCATGTCGGCGGTGATCCAGCGCGCCTCGGCCAGCCCGGCGGTGTTGCGCTCCCAGTCGGTGGGACGCCGGTCGTCGGGCAGCGGGACGTCGATCCGCGCGGTGACCGCCGCCGTCCGGGCGGTCGCGGCGGCCAGGTCGCGGGCCAGTTCGGCGGCCCAGGCCCGGCCGGGCACCACGTCGTCGTCGAGGAAGACGATCCACGGCACCGCGCCCGCCGCCCGCCACCCGGTGTTGCGCGCGGCGGCGGGGCCCCGGGCACCGCCCGGCACGACCGTCGTACGCGACCGCAGCGACGGCGGCACGTCGGCGGTGAGCGGCGCGCCCGCGGCCCGCGCCCGGTCGTCGACGAGCACCACCCGCACCGGCGGCGGGCCGTCGGCGTCGGCCAGCGCGCGCAGGCAGGTGCCGAGGCTGGGCCGGCCGAGCGTGGGCACGACGACGGCGTACGCGCGGTCGGCGTCCGCGCGGTCGGCGTCCGCCGGCCGCGCTCCGGGCTCGTTCACGGGCCCGCTCATCAGACCCTCCCGTCGCCGAGGACGCGGAAGAGGTCGCCGCGCCGGATCGCGTACGGGCCGATGGCCAGCAGGTCGACCGGCGAGGAGCCGAAGCACTCCAGGGCGTCGCGCGGATCGTCGACCATGGGCCGGCCCGCCGTGTTGAGGCTGGTGTTGACCACCACGGGCAGCCCGGTCAGCTTCTCGAACTCGCCCAGCATCCGCGCCACCAGGGGCTCGCGCGCCGGGTCGACGGTCTGGATGCGGGCCGTGCCGTCCACGTGGACGACCGCCGGGATCCGCTCCCGCCAGGCGGGCGCCACCTCGTGCACGAACAGCATGTACGGGCTGGGCAGCGGCCCGTCGAAGATCTCCGCGGCGCGGTCGGCGAGCACCATCGGCGCCACCGGCCGGAACTGCTCGCGGCCCTTCACGTCGTTGAGCCGCTCCAGATTGCCCGCGTGCCCCGGATGGGCCAGCAGCGAGCGGTGGCCCAGTGCCCGCGGCCCGTACTCGGAGCGGCCCTGGAACCAGGCGACGATGCCGTTGTCCGCGAGCGTGCGCGCCACCGCCGCGGCGATGTCCGGCGGCCGCTCGAACGGCACGGCCGCCGTCTTCAGCCATGCGCCCAGCTCCGCGTCCGACCAGTCCCGGCCCAGGTCGGCGCCGGTCATCGGCTCCGGCTCGTCGCCCGCGCCGGCGGCCAGCAGCAGCGCGCCGCCCAGCGCGGTGCCCGCGTCACCGGCCGCCGGCTGCACCCACACCCGCGAGAACGGGCCCTCTCGGGCGATGCGCGAGTTGGCGACACAGTTGAGGGCGACGCCGCCGGCGAGGGTGAGGACGCTGTGGTGGGTCCGGCCGTGCAGCCAGCGCGCCAGGTCCAGCAGGGTCTCCTCCAGCACCGCCTGGGCGCTCGCCGCCACGTCGGCGTGGTCCTGCGTCCACGGCTCGTCCGCGCCCCGAGGCGGGCAGAACTCGTGCCACGGGACGCCGGTGGCCCGGAACCCGCCGTCCCCGGTCGGATGGACGTACCGGCGCAGCTCGGCGAGCATGCGCGGGGTGCCGTGCGAGGCGAGCGCCATCACCTTGAACTCGTCGGAGGAGCGCAGGAAGCCCAGATGGTCCGTCAGCTCCTCGTACACGAGGCCGAGCGAGTGCGGCAGCTCCTGGGCGTACAGCGGCTCCAGCCTGTCCCCGGTGCGGCGCGCGGCCAGATGCGAGGCGCGCTCGCCGCGGCCGTCGAGCACCAGCACCGAGGAGTCCTCGGCGCCGTCCGCGCAGAACGCGCCGGACGCGGCGTGCGCCATGTGGTGCGGGACGAAGCGCACGATGCCCGGGTCCAGCCCCGGCAGCGCGGCCGCGAGGAACCCCGGTGCCTCACGGGCGTAGGTCTGCCGCAGATGGTCCCAGGGGTCGTCCAGGTCCATCGCCTCGGCGGGCCGGGCGAGCGCCGGGTCGTAGGAGTAGGCGACGGCGTCCAGGTCCTGCGGGCGCAGTCCGGCCCGCCGCAGACACCACGCGGCCGCCTTCTCCGGCAGCTCCCAGGCGGAGAACGGCAGCGGCCGCTTGCCGTGCTTGCGGCGCGAGAACCGCTCCTCCTCGGCGGCGGCGACGGTCCGCCCGTCGATCACCAGGGCGGCGGCGGGGTCGTGGAAGAGGGCGTTGATTCCGAGGATGCGCATGACGGGCCGGGCCTTTCGGCGAGGGGGCGGTCTTCGGCGTTCGGGCGGTCGGGCGGGTCAGTGGTCCGCCTCGGCCCGGAACCAGGCGATGGTGCGGCGCAGACCCTCCTCGGCGTCCACCCCGGGCTCCCAGCCGAGCTTGTCGCGGGCCAGCGTGATGTCCGGGCAGCGCAGCGCCGGGTCGTCGGTGGGCCGTTCGATGAACCGGATCTCCGAGCCGGAGCCGGTCAGCTCGATCACCAGCCGGGCCAGGTCGAGCATGGTGATCTCGCGCGGGTTGCCGATGTTGACCGGGCCGCGCAGGCCGTGCGCCGCGGCGGCGAGGATGCCGCGCACGGTGTCGTCGACGTAGCACAGGGACCGGGTCTGGCGCCCGTCGCCGGTGACGGTGAGCGGTTCGCCGTCCAGCGCCTGCCGGACGAAGGTCGGCACCGCGCGGCCGTCGTGGCCGCGCATCCGCGGGCCGTAGGTGTTGAACAGCCGCACGATGCAGGTGTCGGTGCCCTCGGCGTCGGCGTGCGCGGTGGTCAGCGCCTCGGCGTAGCGCTTGGCCTCGTCGTAGACGCTGCGCGGGCCGACCGGGTTCACATGGCCCCAGTACCGCTCGTCCTGCGGGTTCTGCTGCGGATCGCCGTACACCTCGGACGTCGAGGCGAGCACGAACCGGGCGCCCGCGCGGTGCGCCAGCTCCAGCGCGTGCCGGGTGCCCGTGCTGCCGGTCTCCAGGGTGTGCAGGGGCAGCCGCAGGTAGTCGGCGGGGGAGGCGGGCGAGGCGAAGTGCAGCACCAGGTCCGGCGGCCGGTCGACGGGAAGGTGCTCGCGGACGTCGGCCTGCACCAGCGTGAAGCCGGGGCGGTCGAGCAGCGGCGTCACGTTCTCCGGCCGCCCGGTGCTGAAGTCGTCCACGCAGGTGACCGCCGCGCCCGAGTCCAGCAGGGCGGCGCACAGATGCGAGCCGACGAACCCGGCTCCGCCGGTGACGACGGCGTGCTGCCAGGTAGAGGGAGAACGGGTGCTCATGCAGGCCTCCTCCGTGGGGGCGACGACGAACGTGCGGCGACGGCACGCGCCGCACGCCGCCCGGTTCCGCGGCCGGTTCCCGGTGGCGGTTCCGCGGCCGGGTTGCGCGCCGGTGCCGACCGCGTGTGCGGACAGGCGTGCCCGCCGGGGCCCTACGGACCGCCGAGGGTGTCGTGGCGGACCACCGGACACCGCCCAGCCTCCGCCGCCCGGCCGCCAGGGGCTCGGTGATGTACGGCATCGGAGTGACGCACGGAGAGTGACGCCCTGGGGGACCGCGTCGCCGGGCGGCTGTGCGGGATTGCCTCGCGGGGCCCGCCTGCCGGACCGCCTCGCTGGGCCCGTCCTGCGGGACCGCCTCGCTGGGCCGGTGCCTTGGACCGCCTCGCGGGGCGACTTCGCCGGGCCAACTCGCCGGGCGCGCCTGAGGGACCGCCTCGCTGGGCCGGCGCCTTGGACCGCCTCGCCGGGTGACTCCGCTGGACCGCCTCGCCGGGCTCGCCGGCTGGACCGCCTCGCTGGGCCGGCACCCTGGACCGCCCCGCCGGGCGACTCCGCCGGGCCGCCTCGTCGGGCCCGCCGGCTGGACCGCCTCGCCGGGCGACTCCGCCGGGCCAACTCGCCGGGCCGCCTGAGGGACCGCCTCGCTGAGCCAGCGCCCTGGACCGCCCCGCCAGACCGCCCGCCGGACCAACCCCGCCAGACGCCCCGGCGGCCCCGGACACCCCGTACCACCCCAGCCGCCCGCTCCCGCCGACCCCCAGCCGCCCGCTCCCGCAGGCCTCCTGCCCCCTGGCCCGCCCCCGCCGGCCCCTGCCCCCGGCCGGCTCCGGCGCACCGAGGCCGCAGGCACCCCGCCTCCGGCGCGTCCCCTGCTGCGATGGTGGGCCTGTGGGTCCCGTGGAAGGATGGGCGCGGGAGTCGGCCGTCGGCCGGTGACCGGGGCTGTCCCGGCGAGGGGCGTGGCCCGGGGACCGGCCTCGCGGTCCCGGGCTCCGGCCGCGACGCGACCTCGCGGCTCACGCGTCTACGACAGCGACGGCGTGCAGGCCGTCCGCCCCCGCTCCGAACTGCCCGGACGCCCGTCCGCCGGAAAGTGCCTCAGCAGTGGGTTTCTCCCGAGCTGCGACGGCAACCCGGGCCCGAACCCGCGGCAGCGACCCGCCACGGAAGAGGAGTTCCGGATGACCACCACCGCACAGCCTCCCCGCTCCACGGGAACGAGCCCGCGCATCGGCCTGCTCGGCTCCTACGGCGGCTACAACCTAGGCGACGAGGCCATCCTCACCTGCATGCTCAGCTGCCTGCGCACCCACCGTCCGCAGGCCCGGCTCGTCGCCCTGAGCCGGGATGCCGAGCACACCCGCGCCCACCACCCCACCCTCGACGAGGTGGTCGCCTGGGAGGGCGTCCCGCAGAAGCAGGTGCTGGACGTGCTGTCCCGGCTCGACCTGCTGGTGCTCGGCGGCGGCGGGATCCTCTACGACGGTGAGGCCCGCCGCTATCTGAAGGTGGTCGCCGCGGCCCAGGCGCGCGGCGTCCGCACCCTCGCCTACGCCATCGGCGCGGGCCCGCTGCGCGAGGCGGAGGACCGCGAGGCGGTGCGCACGGTGCTGTCGGCCATGGAGGAGGTCGTGGTCCGCGACGAGGAGTCCCACCTCGTCCTGGAGGAGGCCGGCGTCGACCGCGACATCACCGTCACCGCGGACCCGGCGCTGCTGCTGCCGCCGGAGCCGTTCACCGACCAGATGATGCGGCAGGAGGGCATCCCCGCCGACGCCCGCCGCCTGGTCGGCATGTCCGTCCGCGAACCCGGCCGGGCCGCCGAGAAGCTCGACGAGGGCGACTACCACGCGCTCCTCGCCGACGTGGCGGACTTCCTCGTCCGCCGGCTCGACGCGCACGTGGTCTTCGTGCCGATGGAACGCCAGGACGTGCACCACGCCCACGGTGTGCTGTCCCGGATGACCGCACCGGACCGCGGCCGGATCCTGCACAGCGTCTACAGCCCCGGCCAGGTCCTCGGCTTCATGAGCCACCTCGACCTGGTGGTCGGGATGCGGCTGCACTTCCTGATCTTCGCGGCGCTCTCCGGGCTGCCCGTGCTGCCGCTGCCCTACTCCGGGAAGGTCTTCGACTTCGCCCGCCGCCTCGGCGCCCCTGCCCTGGTCGGTGTCGCCCGGGAGCAGGCGGGGCTGCTGCTGGCGGAGGTGGACCGGCTCTGGGACGAGTTCCCGCAGCGCCGCGCCGGCTTCGAGGCCCGCGTCCGGGAACTGCGCGGCCGCGCGGGCGAGACCTGCGCCCGGGTCGGGGCCGTCCTGGACGGTCTGGACACCGGCTTCCCGGTGGCCAAGGAGGCCGGCGAGCCGGGTCTGCACCTGCTGACGCCGGGTACCGGGACCGCGGCGCCCTGACGGCGGCCCGAGGCCTGCCCGCCGCGCCGGACGCCGGGCCCGCGCCGTACCGGATCCACCTGCCGACGGGAAGAAGCGATGCCGATCCTGGAACCACCCGCCCAGTCCCGGACCATCACCCTGCCGCCGCGCCCGGCCCGCCACGGCGGTCGGACGGACGTCCTGGTCGTCGGCGGGGGACCGGCCGGCACCGCCGCCGCCTGCGCGGCCGCCGAGGCCGGCGCGGACGTCGTGCTCGTGGAGCGCTACGGCTTCCTCGGCGGCAACGCCACCGCCGCGCTCGTCATGCCGCTGATGTCCTTCCACAACGAGCGCAAGCAGGCCGTCTTCACCGAGCCCGGCGAGCACGGCGACCATCTGCTGCCCACCGACCACGGCGAGGGCGAGGCGGTCGTCGCCGGCTTCCTGTGGCAGCTCCTCGACCGGCTCAACACGCGCGGCGGCTGCGTCCCGCCGTCGCTGAAGACCGGCTACACCGTGCCGTTCGACCCCGAGATCTACAAGCTCGTGCTGCTCGACCTGCTGGACGAGGCGGGCGTGCGCCTGCTGTTCCACGCCTTCGCCTCCACCGCGCTGCCCCTCGACGACGGCTGGCGCGTGGTGTTCGAGACCAAGTCGGGCCCGGTGGCGATCGACGCGGGAGTCGTCGTGGACGGCACCGGCGACGGTGACGTGGCCGCGGCCTGCGACGCGCCGTTCGAGATCGGCCGCCCGCAGGACGGGCTGGTGCAGCCCATGACACTGATGTTCCGGATGGTCGACTTCATGCGGCCGCGGTTCTCCGAGTACGTCCGCGAGCACCCCGACCAGTGGAAGGGCGTGCACGGCCTGTGGGACCTCGTGGAGCAGGCCACCGAGGCGGGCGAACTGACCCTGCCCCGCGAGGACATCCTCTTCTTCGGCACCCCGCACCCCGGTGAACTGAGCGTCAACAGTACCCGTGTCACCGGGGCCCTGGGCATCGACGTGTGGGACCTGACCCGCGCCGAGTACACCGCCCGCCGCCAGCTGGAGCAGATCTCCCGCTTCCTGCGGCAGCACGTGCCGGGCTTCGAGGAGTCGTACGTCGTGCAGAGCGGCACCCAGATCGGCGTCCGCGAGACCCGGCGCATCCTCGGCGACTACCACCTGACCGGCCACGACATCATGGAGGCCCGCTCCTTCCCGGACGTCGTCGCGCACGGCGCGTACCCCGTCGACATCCACAACCCGAAGGGCGCCGGCACCATCCTCATGCGCGTCCCGCCGGGGCGCTTCTACGACATCCCGCTGCGCAGTCTGCTGCCCCGCGACACCGACCGGCTGCTCGTCGCGGGCCGCTGCATCTCCGGCTCGCACGTGGCGCACTCCTCGTACCGCGTGATGCCCATCGCCATGGCGACCGGTCAGGCCGCGGGGGTGTGCGCCGCGCTGGCCACCCGCTCCGGCCGCACCCCGCGCGAGGTGCCGGCCGAGTTCGTCCAGGAGGAACTGCTGCGCCAGGGCGCCCGGTTGCGTCTGGGGTCCGAGAGGTCCGCCGCCGAGGAGGCGGCGCCGCAGCCCGGCTGAGCGCGCACCGGCCCCCAGTCACCGGCCCCCAGGCACCGGCCCCCAGGCACCGGGGGCCGGGCACCGGCCCCCGGTCACCGGTCCCTGGTCACCCGCCGCCGTCACGCCGCCTTCCCCGCCACCGCCCTCGCCGCTGTCCTCGCCGTCGTCGTCGTCCTCGTCGTTGTCCTCGTCGTTGTCCCTCCAACGACCGCCCACCGGACGGGTGTCGAAGCGGGTCGGCGTCGAGGCGTTGCGGGAGAAGTCGTTGCCGGACACGCGTCCGCCCGTCATACCGCCGTCGGACGTGATCCGGAGGGCGTGCGTCTGGGTGCGGTCCCGCTGGTCGTCCCCGACGCGGTTGCCGTCCAGCTGGGGCCGCTCCACCGGCGCCGCGAAGGTGATCCCGGCCCGGACGGCGGGCGCGTCCGGCAGCCGGTACGCGGTGCCGGGCGCCGGAGTGCCGTCGCGCCAGGCGCTCATCGCGCCGGGCCGCCACGGGGCCAGCCCCAGCTCCGTCTCGGTGTTGTAGGTGACCAGCGCGCTCTGTCCGCCCACCGTGACCCGCTTGCCCCGGTGCCCGTCGGGCGGCCACTGCGCGCCCTCGTCGACCAGGGCGAGCGGTGAGCAGCGCACCCCGTCGCCGCCGCCCGACGTGCCCGGCGCGCAGCGGCGGCCGTTGTTGCGGATCCGGTTGTTCAGGACGGCCGGGTCCCGCAGGCGGGCGTCGACGCGGATGCCGTCGAGCGCGTTGTCCCGGATGTCGTTGGACTCCAGGACGATGTCCGTGGCCGGTTCCTGGTCGCCGCCGTCCAGGTTGTGCCCCCAGTAGCCGTAGCGGCCGTTGTCGCTGACGCGGTTGGAGCGGAACGCGTACGGGCCGGGAGTGTTGCCGAAGCCGATGCCGTCGCGCACGTTGCCGTCGATGACACAGCCGGTGACGATGCCGCCGCGCCCGCCGACGCCCGAGGTGCCCTGCGAGGACACGTCGAACCCGGCCTCGTGGTTGCCGATCATCGTGGAGCCGGTGACGATCAGCCCGTCGGCGCCCCAGTCGGAGATGCCGAACCGGTTGTCCTCGCAGTGGCAGGCGGTGATGCGGATGCCGCGCGGCGGCGGCCAGTACTCCTGCTGCAGCTCCAGGAAGATGCCGTTGGTGCCGTTGCCCCGCGCGATGCAGGCGGTGATCGTCAGCCGCTCGGACATGCCCCAGCCGCCGACCCCGATGCCGATGCCCGCGCCGCCCATCTTCTCGCCGGGGTCCTGACGCCCGCACCGCTCGGCCAGCACGCCCTCGACGACGGTGTCCTGGAGGAAGTCGCAGCCGAACCCGGTCGCCGCCGTGTCGTGGATGTACAGATCGTGGAAGCGCCCCCGCAGCACGTACTGGAGGCCGAGTCCCTTGGCCAGCGGGTCGTACTCCGCCGTCCGCACGCCCGACCCGTCGATCTCGAAGTGCGCGAAGGTGACGTCGGCGAGGTGCCGGTCACGGCCGGCGCCGTGCTGGGCGGTCGTGAACCAGGCCAGCGGTACCGGGGTCCGCGGGCTGCCCGGGTTGGCCAGTACGAAGCAGGTGGCGCCGCGTCCGGCGCCGATCAGCGAGACCCCGCTGTGCCAGCGCGTCGGCCGGTCCAGCATCAGATACCGCCCGGCGGGCACCCGGATGGTCCGCGGCCGCCCGTCGGCGGCGCAGGCCGCGCCCGCCTCGTCCACCAGCCGCGCGAACGCGGGCTGGTCGTTCGTGGTTCCGTCACCGGCCAGCCCGTGCTCGCGGGCGTCGAGGGTCAGGGGCAACGACACGGACATGGACATACGCACTCCCGGCCTCCGATAGTGGACCCGCACCGGGTACCAGCGAGCGGCGCCGTCCAATCCCGGTGCGCCGGAGGACGGGCGCGGTTCCGGAGAGTGCGGTTCCGGAGGGTGTGGTTCCGGCCGTCGGGTCTTGGGCGGGCCGAACGGGACCGCCGGACTGCGGCGAAGAGCAAGAGCCGTAAGCCGCTTGCGAAAATTGCGCTAGTCTTGCGTGTATGACGCGACGACTTGCTCAGGTGGCGAAGAAAGTGGGGGTCAGCGAGGCGACGGTCAGCCGTGTCCTCAACGGCAAGCCCGGGGTCTCCGAGGCCACCCGCCAGTCCGTTCTCACGGCGCTGGACGTCCTGGGGTACGAGCGGCCCACCCAGCTGCGCGGAGAGCGCGCCCGGCTCGTCGGCCTGGTGCTGCCGGAGCTCCAGAACCCCATCTTCCCGGCGTTCGCCGAGGTCATCGGGGGCGCGCTCGCCCAACAGGGGCTGACGCCGGTGCTGTGCACCCAGACCAAGGGCGGCGTCTCCGAGGCCGACTACGTGGATCTGCTGCTCCAGCAGCAGGTCTCCGGCGTCGTCTTCGCCGGTGGTCTGTTCGCGCAGGCCGACGCGCCGCACGACCACTACCGCCAGCTGGCGGAGCGGAACATCCCGGTCGTCCTCATCAACGCCTCCATCGAGGGCCTGGACTTCCCCTGCGTGGCCTGCGACGACGCCGTCGCCGTCGAGCAGGCGTGGCGGCACCTCACCTCGCTGGGCCATGAGCGGATCGGGCTGGTCCTCGGCCCGAGCGACCACGTTCCGTCGCGGCGCAAGCTGGAGGCCGCGCGGGTGGTGGCGGAGTCCGTGGGCCGCAAGCTGCCGGACGAGTTCGTCGTGCGGTCGATGTTCTCCCTCGAAGGCGGCCAGGCCGCGGCCGCGCGGCTGCTGGAGCGCGGCGTCACCGGCATCGTGTGCGCGAGCGACCCGCTGGCGCTCGGCGCCATCCGGGCGGTGCGCCGGCGCGGACTGTCGGTGCCCGCGGACGTGTCGGTCGTCGGCTTCGACGACTCCGCCTTCATGAACTGCACCGAGCCGCCGCTGACCACCATCCGGCAGCCGATCGAGGCGATGGGCCGCGCGGCTGTCGAGCTGCTGTGCGCCCAGTTGCAGGGGGCGCGCTCGCACCCCGGCGAGCTGCTGTTCGAGCCCGAGCTGGTGGTCCGCGGCTCGACCGCGCCGCCGGTCGACTGACCCGGGGAACCGACCCCGACCCGCTCTCCGCGCACTCTCTCCCAGCCGGCACCGGCACCGGGACCGCCACACCGGCGGCCCCGGTACCGGGGCCGGCTTCTTTGTGCCCCGCGCGTCACGCCCGTTGACAAATCTATGGGCCGGTAGAAACCTGTGCCCCTGGTGATGCAAAAGATTGACTGATTTACTCAAAGTCCAGTCATTCACTTGTCGCCGTTCGTGGCCGGATCGTCCTTGGTTTCCGGAGAGGCCGATATGAGTGGGAAACATCCGAGCGGGCGGCTGGCCGTCGCCCTGCTGACCTCCATGCTGATCGCTCTGGGCCTGCTGCCCTTGAGCGCGCCCGCCGCGCACGCCGCGGCGGCCGACACCAACGTCGCACTGGGCAGACCGGCCAAGGCGGGCGGCGCGCACGGCGCCTACCCGGCCGGCAACGTCAGCGACGGCAGCCAGCAGTCGTACTGGGAAGGCCCCGCGGGCGCGTTCCCCCAGTGGGTCCAGGTCGACCTCGGCGCCGACGTCCGCGTCGACCGCGTCGTGCTGAAGCTGCCCACCACCTGGGAGGCGCGCACCCAGGCCCTCGCCGTGCTCGGCAGCGCCGACGGCGGCGACTTCCGCACGCTCGCCGCCGCGGCCGACCGGGCCTTCAGCCCCGACCGGGCGAACACCGTGAGCATCTCCCTGACCGGCGTCACCACGCGCTACGTGCGCGTCCAGATCGCCGCCAACTCCGGCTGGAACGCGGCCCAGTTGTCCGAGCTGGAGGTCTACGGCGAGAGCGGCCCGGTCGACCCGCCCGTCGAGGGCGCCAACCTGGCCCGGGGCAAGCCGATCGAGGCCACCTCGACGACCCAGAACTATGTCGCGGCCAACGCCAACGACGACAGCACCGGCACCTACTGGGAGTCCGCCGGATTCCCGTCGAGCCTGACGGTGAAGCTCGGCGCCAACGCCGACATCCGGGCCGTCGTCGTGAAGCTCAACCCGGACCAGGTGTGGGCGGCGCGCACCCAGTCCCTCCAGGTGCTCGGCCGTGAGCAGTCCGCGGCGGGCTTCACCTCGCTGAAGGCGCGCGCCGACTACGCCTTCAACCCGTCCTCCGGCCAGAACACCGTCACCATCCCCGTGACCGGCCGCTACGCCGACATCCGCCTCACCTTCTTCTCCAACACCGGCGCCCCCGGCGCCCAGGTCGCCGAGTTCCAGGTCGTGGGCGCGGCGGCGCCGAACCCGGACCTCACCGTCACCGGCCTCACCTGGACACCGGCGTCGCCGTCCGAGACCGACGCGGTGTCGGTCGACGTCACCGTCCGCAACTCCGGGACCGCGTCCGCCGCGGCCACCACCGTGAACGTCAG
This sequence comes from Streptomyces sp. NPDC001532, assembly GCF_040298625.1. Classification (NCBI taxonomy): domain Bacteria; kingdom Bacillati; phylum Actinomycetota; class Actinomycetes; order Kitasatosporales; family Streptomycetaceae; genus Streptomyces; species Streptomyces sp. NPDC001532. Next base: position 83,871 of record NZ_JBEPAL010000032.1, on the reverse strand, counting down.
CCTGGAGGGCACCGTCGCCGGTTCCGCGCCGGTCGCCGCGCTCGACGCCGGCGCCTCGGCGACCGTACGGGTGCCGGTCGGCAAGCGTCCGATGGGCTCGTACACGGTCTCGGCCGTCGTCGACCCCACCGACACCGTCCGCGAGCAGGACGACAGCAACAACAGCCGGACCGCGGCGAGCAAGCTGGTCGTGGCGCAGAGCCCAGGTCCGGATCTGCGGGTCACCGGCATCACCAGCAACCCGTCCGCGCCCGCGGTCGGCGCGCCGGTCTCCTTCACCGTCACCGTGCACAACCGCGGCACCACCGGCGCCCCGGCGGGCACGGTCACCCGCCTCACCGTCGGCTCCACCACCCTCAACGGCACCACCGGCGCGATCGCCGCCGGCGAGAGCGTCACCGTCGCCGTCTCCGGCACCTGGACGGCCACCAGCGGCGGCGCCACCCTCACCGCCACGGCCGACGCCACCGGCACGCTCGCCGAGACCGACGAGAACAACAACGTCTTCGCCCGCTCCCTCGTCGTGGGCCGCGGCGCCGCCGTGCCCTACACCGAGTACGAGGCCGAGGACGCCCGCTACCAGGGCACCCTGCTCACCGCCGACCGCAAGCGCACCTTCGGGCACACCAACTTCGCCACCGAGTCCTCCGGCCGCCGGTCGGTGCGCCTGAACTCCACCGGCGAGTACGTGGAGTTCACCTCGACCGGTGCCGCCAACTCCCTCGTCGTGCGCAACTCGATCCCGGACGCCGCGAACGGCGGCGGCGCCGAGGCCACCATCAGCCTCTACATCGACGGCACCTTCAAGCGGAAGCTGACCCTGTCCTCCAAGCACAGCTGGCTGTACGGCAACACCGACAGCCCGGAGGGCCTGACCAACACCCCGCAGGCCGACGCGCGCCGCCTGTTCGACGAGTCGCACGCCCTGCTCACCGAGACCTACCCGGCGGGCACCAGGTTCCGCCTCCAGCGCGACGCCGACGACCGGGCCGCCTTCTACATCGTCGACCTGATCGACCTGGAGCAGGTGGCGCCGCCCGCGGCCAAGCCGGCCGGCTGCACCTCGATCACCGAGTACGGCGCCGTGCCCAACGACGGCATCGACGACACCGACGCCCTCCAGCGCGCGGTCACGGCCGACCAGAAGGGCGAGATCGGCTGTGTGTGGATCCCGGCCGGGCAGTGGCGCCAGGAGCAGAAGATCCTGACCGACGACCCGCAGAACCGTGGCGAGTTCAACCAGGTGGGCATCCGGGACGTCACCATCCGGGGCGCCGGAATGTGGCACTCCCAGCTGTACACGCTGACCCCGCCGCACCAGGCGGGCGGCATCAACCACCCGCACGAGGGCAACTTCGGCTTCGACATCGACCACAACACCCAGATCTCCGACATCGCGATCTTCGGTTCCGGCACCATCCGGGGCGGCGACGGCAACGCCGAGGGCGGCGTCGGCCTCAACGGGCGGTTCGGCAAGGGCACGAAGATCAGCAACGTCTGGATCGAGCACGCGAACGTCGGCGTCTGGGCCGGGCGCGACTACTCCAACATCCCCGAGCTGTGGGGTCCCGGCGACGGCCTGGAGTTCACCGGGATGCGGATCCGCAACACCTACGCCGACGGCATCAACTTCGCCAACGGCACCCGCAACTCGACCGTCTACAACTCGTCCTTCCGCAACACCGGCGACGACGCCCTGGCCGTCTGGGCCAGCAAGTACGTCAAGGACCCGTCGGTCGACGTCGGCCACGACAACCACTTCCGCAACAACACGATCCAGCTGCCCTGGCGGGCCAACGGGATCGCGGTCTACGGCGGCTACGGCAACACCATCGAGAACAACATCGTCGCCGACACCATGAACTACCCGGGGATCATGCTGGCCACCGACCACGACCCGCTGCCGTTCTCCGGGCAGACCCTGATCGCCAACAACGCGCTCCACCGCACCGGCGGGGCGTTCTGGGGCGAGGCCCAGGAGTTCGGCGCCATCACCCTGTTCGCCGCCGGACCGGACATCCCCGGCGTCACGATCAGGGACACCGACATCCACGACTCGACCTTCGACGGCATCCAGTTCAAGGGAGGCGGCGGCGCGATGCCGGGCGTCCAGATCAAGGACGTGACGATCGACAAGTCGGTCAACGGCTCCGGCATCCTCGCCCAGGGCGGCGCGCGCGGCAGCGCCACGCTCACCGACGTGACCGTCTCGGGCTCCGCCGAGGGTGACGTGGTGATCGAGCCGGGCTCGCAGTTCGTCATCGACAGGGCGGGGTGAGACCCGCCTGACCTGCGGCGGCCCGTCACGGCGGGTCGCCGCGCAGGCGTGTCCGAAAGCGGCTCGGCGCGGTCTTCGGCGTCTTACAAGTCGTCAGGTCCGACCGGTAGACGACTCGACAGTCCTCTGTAACTCTCTCAGCGTTTGACGCAAAGAACTGACAGAAGTGAGAGGACTGATGAGAATCCGTAGAGCGAGATCACGGATCCTGAGCGCCGTGATCGTGACCAGCCTGCTGGCACTGGGCGGTCCCGCGCTGACCGCGCAGGCCGCCGGAGGGCCCAACATCGCCCTGGGCGACACCGCCTCGGCGAGCAGTTCCCACGCCGAGTACGCCGCACCGAACATCACCGACGGCAACCAGGGCACCTACTGGCAGAGCGCCGGCTCCAGCTTCCCGCAGTGGGTCCAGGCCGACCTCGGCACCACCGAGCGCGTGGACGAGGTGGTCCTCAAGCTGCCGGCCGGCTGGGAGAGCCGCAGCCAGACCCTGTCCGTCCAGGGCAGCGCCGACGGCACCAGCTTCAGCACGCTGAAGAACTCCGCCTCGTACACCTTCAGCCCCGGCGCCGGGAACACCGTCACGGTCGCCTTCCCGGCCACCCGGACCCGGTTCGTGCGGATCGCCGTCACCGCCAACACCGGCTGGCAGGCGGCGCAGCTGTCCGAGCTGGAGGTGCACGCGGCCGACGGCTCGTCGGTGAACCTCGCGGCCGGCCGCACGCTCACCGCCAGCAGCCACACCCAGGTCTACACGGCCCAGAACGCCAATGACGGCAACCGCGCCTCCTACTGGGAGAGCGCCAACAACGCCCTCCCGCAGTGGCTCCGCGCCGACCTCGGCTCCTCGGTCCGGGTGGACCGCGTGGTGCTGCGGCTGCCGGACGGCTGGGAGGCGCGCAGCCAGACGCTGAAGATCCAGGGCAGCACCGACGGCACGGAGTTCACCGACCTGACGGCAGCCCGCGCCCACACCTTCGACTCCGCGAGCGGACACGCGGCGAGCATCGCCTTCGACGCGACCACCACCCGCTATGTGCGCGTCCTGGTCAGCGCCAACTCGGTCCAGCCCGCCGCCCAGATCTCCGAACTGGAGGTCTACGGCCCGGCCACCGGCGACACCCAGGCCCCCAGCGCCCCCGCGGGCCTCGCCTACACCGAGCCCGCCACCGGCCAGATCCGGCTCACCTGGAACGCGGCCACCGACAACGTCGCGGTGACGGCGTACGACATCTACGCCAACGGGTCGCTGCTCACCAGCGTCGCGGGTGACGTCACCACGTTCATCGACACCCGCCCGGCCGGCCAGACCGTCTCGTACCACGTGCGGGCACGGGACGCCGCCGGCAACCAGTCCGGGAACAGCAACACCGTCACCCGCACCGGCGACAGCGGCGACACCCAGGCCCCGACCGCCCCGGCCGGCCTGGCCCTCACCGACTCCGGCGACGGCAGGATCAAGCTGACCTGGACCGCCTCCTCGGACAACGTCGGCGTCACCAAGTACGACGTCTACGCCAACAACACCCTGCGCGCCAGTGTCGACGGCGGTGTCACCACGTACACCGACACCCAGCCCGCGACCAGCACCGTCACCTATCAGGTGCGCGCCAAGGACGCGGCCGGGAACCAGTCGCCCGCCAGCAACAGCGTGACCCGCAACGGCAGTGGCGGCGGCGGCTCGAACCTCGCCGTCGGCAAGCCGATCAGCGCCTCCTCGGTGGTGCACACCTTCGTCGCCGCCAACGCCAACGACAACAGCGTCACGACGTACTGGGAGGGAGCGGGCGGCAGCTATCCGAACACCCTCACCGTCAGGCTCGGCGCCAACGCCGACCTGGACCGGCTGGTGCTGAAGCTGAACCCCGACTCCGCATGGTCGGCCCGCGACCAGACCGTCGAGGTGCTGGGCCGGGAGCAGAGCGCCGACGGCTTCACCTCGCTGGTCGCGGCCAGGAGCTACCGGTTCGACCCGGCGGCCGGCAACACCGTCACCGTCCCGGTCTCCGCCCGCGTGGCCGACGTACAGCTGAGGTTCACGGCCAACTCCGGCTCCGCGGCCGGGCAGCTCGCCGAGTTCCAGGTGATCGGTGTGCCCGCACCCAACCCCGACCTGGAGGTCACCGGGCTCACCGTGACGCCCGCCGCCCCGGTCGAGTCGGACCGGATCAGCGTGGCGGCCACCGTCCGCAACAGCGGTCCGGCCGCCGCCCCGGCCAGCGCCGTGGCCGTGCGCCTGGGCGGCACCAAGGTCGCCACCGCGCAGGTCGGCGCCCTGGCGGCCGGCGCGCAGACCACCGTCACCGCCTCGATCGGCGAACGCGAGGCCGGCACCTACCAGCTCAGCGCCGTCGCCGACGACACGAACGCGGTCGTCGAGCAGAACGAGTCCAACAACACCTTCACCAGTCCCACGTCGCTGGTCGTCAAGCCGGTCGCGAGCTCCGACCTGGTCGCCGCCTCGGTGACCACCTCGCCGTCCAGCCCGGCCGCCGGTGACACCGTCACCTTCAAGGTGCGGCTGAGGAACCAGGGCACCGAGGCGAGCGCCGCGGGCAGCCACGGCGTCACCCTCACCCTGACCGACTCCAAAGGGGCCACGGTCAAGACCCTGACCGGCGCCCACAGCGGGGCCCTCGCCGCGGGTGCCTCCGCCGACGTCGGCCTCGGGACCTGGACCGCGGTCAACGGCTCGTACACCGTGCGCACCGTCATCGCCGACGACGCCAACGAACTGCCGGTCAAGCGGGAGAACAACACCTCCACCCAGCCGCTGTTCGTCGGCCGCGGCGCGAACATGCCGTACACGATGTACGAGGCCGAGGACGGCACCGTCGGCGGCGGCGCCGGCGTCGTCGGACCCAACCGCACCGTCGGGGACGTCGCGGGCGAGGCCTCCGGCCGCAAGGCCGTCAGCCTGGACGCGACGGGCGAGTACGTCGAGTTCACCACCCGCGCCGCCACCAACACCCTGGTCACCCGCTTCTCCATCCCGGACGCGCCGGGCGGCGGCGGCATCGACTCGACCATCAACGTCTACGTCGACGGCGTCTTCAAGAAGGCGCTGCCGCTGACCTCCAAGTACGCCTGGCTGTACGGCGCGGAGACCGCGCCCGGCAACTCCCCGGGCGCCGGGGCCCCGCGGCACATCTACGACGAGGCCCACATCATGCTGGGCGAGACGGTGCCCGAGGGCAGCAGGATCCGGCTCCAGAAGGACGCCGCGAACACCTCGGCCTACGCGATCGACTTCATCAACCTGGAGCAGGTCGCCCCGGTCGCCAACCCCGACCCGGCGACGTACACCGTGCCCGCCGGCTTCACCCACCAGGCCGTCCAGGACGCGCTGGACCGGGTGCGCATGGACACCACGGGCAAGCTGGTGGGCGTCTACCTGCCGCCCGGCGACTACCAGACGTCGAGCAAGTTCCAGGTGTACGGCAAGGCCGTGAAGGTGGTCGGCGCGGGCCCCTGGTACACCAAGTTCCACGCGCCGTCGACGCAGGACAACACGGACGTCGGCTTCCGCGCCGAGGGGACGGCCAAGGGGTCGCTCTTCAAGGGCTTCGCCTACTTCGGCAACTACACCTCGCGCATCGACGGACCGGGCAAGGTGTTCGACTTCGCCAACGTCTCGGACATCGTCATCGAGGACATCTGGAACGAGCACATGGTGTGCCTGTACTGGGGCGCCAACACCGACCGGATCACCATCAGGAACTCCCGTATCCGCAACATGTTCGCCGACGGCATCAACATGACCAACGGCTCCACGGACAACCTGGTCGCCAACAACGACGCGCGCGCCACCGGTGACGACAGCTTCGCGCTGTTCTCGGCGATCGACGCGGGCGGCGCGGACATGAAGAACAACGTCTACGAGAACCTGACCAGCACCCTGACCTGGCGGGCCGCGGGTGTGGCCGTCTACGGCGGCTACAACAACACCTTCCGCAACATCCACATCGCGGACACCCTCGTCTACTCAGGGATCACCATCTCGTCCCTGGACTTCGGCTACCCGATGAACGGCTTCGGGACCGAGCCGACGACCTTCGAGAACGTTTCGATCGTCCGGGCCGGCGGGCACTTCTGGGGCTCGCAGACCTTCCCCGGCATCTGGGTGTTCTCCGCCTCCAAGGTGTTCCAGGGGATCCGGGTGAACCACGTGGACATCGTCGACCCCACCTACAGCGGGGTGATGTTCCAGACCAACTACGTGGGCGGGCAGCCGCAGTACCCGATCAAGGACACCGTCTTCACCGACGTCTCCATCACCGGCGCCCGCAGGAGCGGGGACGCCTACGACGCCAAGTCGGGCTTCGGCCTGTGGGCGAACGAGCAGCCGGAGAGCGGGCAAGGGCCCGCCGTCGGTGAGGTGACGTTCAACGGGCTGGAACTGAGCAACAACGCCGTCGACATCCGCAACACCACGTCGACATTCAAGATCAACATCAACCCGTAACCACCGTCGTCCGAGCGAGGTCGGTGCAAGCCGTTTGCGACGGCTTGCACCGACCTTTTCTCTTCCCGCTGTCAATCTCTTACAGAGTCAGCGCGATATCTTGCGTTCACTTGTTGGGGGTGGTTGAGTGTGCGGCGCCCCACAAACGCACCGGCGGTGGGGCGACCTCCACGTTCATGCCCGAAGGGGACCACCCATGAGAAGTGCTGCCCGGTTCCGCCGTACCCGCCGCGCAAGCGCGGTCGCCCTCCTGTCCGCGCTCACCCTGACCGCACTGGCCGCCTGCGGCACGAGCAGCAGCGACAACGGCTCCGGTGGTTCCGAAGGGGGTGGCTCCGCCGACCCGACCGCGCCGCTCGACCCCAAGGCCAAGGTGACGCTCACCATCGACTGCATGCCGCCCGCGGCCAAGGCGGCCGAACTCAAGGAGTGGAAGCAGGACGTCGCCGAGTTCAACAAGACCTACCCGAACGTCACCATCGAGGGCCGCTCCACACCCGGCCAGTGCCTGGAACCGCCGCGCTTCACCGCGATGCTGAAGGCCAAGTCCCAGCCGGACGTCTTCTACACCTACTTCACCGACCTGCCGCAGGTGCTCGACAACGACGGCGCCGAGGACATCACGGCCTACGTCAACGACAAGACCGTCCCGCTGCTGAAGGACATCGACCCAGGCGTCCTCGCCTCGCTCAAGCACGAGGGCAAGCTCTACGGCCTGCCCACCAGCAACTACTCGATGGGCCTGCTCATCAACCGGGGGCTCTTCGAGCAGGCCGGACTCGACCCCGACGCCCCGCCGCGCACCTGGGCCGAGGTCCGCACCGCCGCCAAGAAGATCGCCGGCCTCGGCGACGGCGTCGCCGGCTTCGGCGAGTACAGCGCGGGCAACACCGGCGGCTGGCACTTCACCGCGCAGATGTACAGCATCGGCGGCGAGGTCGTGGACGCGAGCGGCAAGAAGGCCGCGTTCAACAACGACCTGGGCCGGCAGGTCGCCGAGAACCTCCACGCCATGCGCTGGGAGGACGACAGCATGGGCAAGACCCAGCTGCTGAAGTGGGGCGACCTCCAGAAGCAGATCGCCACCGACAAGCTCGGCATGTTCCTCGCCGCCCCCGACGACATCGCGTACATGGTCCAGCAACTCGGAGCCGAGTACGAGAACTTCGGCATGGGCCCGATACCCGGCGAGAAGGCCACCCTGGCCGGCGGCAACAACTACATGATCAAGAAGGGGATCTCCTCCGACAAGATCAAGGCCGCCGTCGCCTGGCTGAACTTCAAGAACCTCACCGTCGGCAAGGGCCAGTTCGACTGGGCCCGCACCAAGGCCGACAAGCTCCCGGTCGGCGTCCCGCAGCCCAACTTCTGGCTGGGCGAGTCGAAGAAGAAGGACGACGCGGCCCGCCAGGAACACGCCACGATGCCGGTCGCCAACTTCAAGACGTTCATGGACAACCCCGTCCCGGGCAAGGCCGAGCCGCCGAAGGCCCAGGAGGTCTACAAGATCCTCGACAACGTCATGTCCGGCATCCTCACCAACGAGGACGCCGACATCGACAAGCTGCTCGACACCGCCGAGGCACAGGTCAACCAGGTCCTCGCCAACCAGTGACCGGCCCCCGGCGGGGGCCGAGGCGCCGACCCGCCCCCGCCGGGTGCGCCGCCCGTCCCGAACGGCGCCGCGGGCCCTGCCCGCCCCAGGGCCCGCGCCCACCACGGCCCCCGCGGCAAGCAACCCCGGCAGACCAGCACCAAGGAGCGACGATGTCGGCCCCCAGCCTGACCCCGAGCACGGCGGCCCCCGCCCGGCCCGCCCCGCCGCGCGACACCGGCCCGGTACCGCCCGGCCGCCGGTTCGCCAAGAGCCTGCGCCGCAACCTCACCGCCCACGGCTTCCTCATCGGCGCGGTCGTCTGCTTCGCGCTGTTCTCCTGGTACCCGATGATCAGGGAGTTCCTGCTCGCCTTCCAGAAGACCGAGGGCGGCGAGATCAGCTGGGTCGGCCTGGACAACCTCACCACCGTCTACAACGACCCGGCGTTCTGGCAGGCCTGGCGCAACACCGCGCTGTTCACCGTACTGGCGCTGCTCCTCGGCTTCGCCGTCCCGTTCGCCGTCGCCATCGTCATCAACGAGTTCCAGCACGGCCAGGGCTATCTGCGGCTCCTCGTCTACCTGCCGGTGATGCTGCCGCCCGTCGCCTCGGTCCTGCTCTGGAAGTACCTCTACGACCCCGGCTACGGCCTGCTCAACGAGCTGTTCGAGTTCCTCCACCTGCCCGCGCAGCAGTGGCTCCAGGACCCCGACCTGTCGATGCTGTCCATCGTCGTCGCCTCGACCTGGATGAACATGGGCGGCGCCGCCCTCATCTACCTCGCCGCCCTCCAGGGCATCCCCGGCGAGCTGTACGAGGCGGCCGAACTCGACGGCGCCGGCCTGTTCCGCAAGATCTGGCACGTCACCATCCCGCAGACCCGGCTGATCCTGTCGCTGATGCTGCTCATGCAGATCATCGCCACCATGCAGGTCTTCGTCGAGCCGTTCCTGCTCACCGGCGGCGCCGGCCCGGAGGGCTCCACGACCACCGTCGTCTACCTCATCTACCAGTACGCCTTCAACTTCAACAACTACGGTGCCGCGGCGGCGCTCGGCCTGCTCCTGCTCGTACTCCTCGCCGGATTCTCGGCGGCGTACGTCAAGCTCAGCCGCGCCGACGACGAGTAGCCCCGGGGGAGACCGGCATGTCCACACGCACACTCATCTCACCGGCCCAGCTCGCCCGGCCCCGCGGGAAGATCCTGTACTGGATCGTCTTCGCCGTGGTCGTCGGCGGATTCACCCTGGTCTTCCTCGGACCGCTCTACTGGATGGTGTCCAGCGGCTTCAAGGACGCCCAGGAAGTGATCCAGACCCCGCCGACCCTGGTACCCGGATCATTCACCCCGGACAACTACTCGCGCGCCTGGGAGGTGATGGACCTCGCCACCCTGCTGTTCAACACCCTCTACTACGCGCTCGGCGCACTCGCCTTCCAGCTGGTGCTGGACGTCGCGGCCGCCTACTCGCTCTCCAAGCTCCGCCCGGTGCTCGGCAAGGCGATCCTCGGCATGATGCTCGCCACGCTCATGATCCCGGCGACCGTCCTCGTCGTACCCCAGTACCTGACCGTGCTGGACGTGCCGATCGTGGAGCGCAACCTGCTGAACACGCCCTGGGCGATCTGGCTGCCGTCCGTCACCAACGCCTTCAACATCTTCCTGCTGAAGCGGTTCTTCGACTCCATCCCGAAGGAACTCCTCGACGCCGCCGCCATGGACGGCGCCTCCCCGCTGCGCGTCCTGTGGTCGATCGTGCTGCCGGTCTCCCGGCCGATCCTCGGCGTGGTGTCGATCTTCGCGGTCGTCGGAATCTGGAAGGACTTCCTCTGGCCGATGCTCACCCTCCCCGACCCCGCCAAGCAGACCCTCAACGTCGGCATCTACTCGCTCTCCAACGGCGTGCCGGTCAATGTGCTGATCGCCGCGCTGACCATCGCCTCGGTGCCGACACTGCTGATCTTCCTGATCTTCCAGCGGAACATCATGAGCGGCCTCACCGCCGGCGGACTGAAGGGCTGAGCGGCCGCACCGGCCCGCGCTCCCCTCCCCGTCTCCCTCACGCCTCTGCGCGCCTCACCGCATCTCTTCGCACCCTTCGTGCCCCTTCGCCCTGCCCGAAAGGACCGTCACGTGGCAGCCCCCAACTCTCCCCGCACCGACACCTGGTGGCGTGACGCCGTCATCTACCAGGTGTATCCCCGCAGCTTCGCCGACGGCGACGGAGACGGCACCGGGGACCTCGCGGGAGCCCGGGCGAGACTGCCCTATCTCGCGGAACTCGGCGTCGACGCCATCTGGTTCACCCCTTGGTACGCCTCCCCGATGGTCGACGGCGGCTACGACGTCGCCGACTACCGCACCATCGACCCCGCCTTCGGCACCCTCGCCGAGGCCGAGAAGCTCATCGCGGAGGCCGCCGAACTCGGCATCCGCGTCATCGTCGACATCGTCCCCAACCACGTCTCCGACCGGCACCCGTGGTTCCGCGCAGCCCTGGACGCCGGCCCCGGCAGCCCGGAACGGGAGCTGTTCCACTTCCGGCCCGGCCGCGGCGAGCACGGCGAACTCCCGCCCAACGACTGGCCCTCGCAGTTCTCCGGCACCACCTGGACCCGCGTCCCCGACGGCGAGTGGTACCTGCACCTGTTCACCCCGGAACAGCCCGACCTCAACTGGGCGCACCCGGCCGTCCGCCAGGAACACGAGGACATCCTGCGCTTCTGGTTCACCCGCGGCGTGGCGGGCGTACGGATCGACTCCGCCGCCCTGCTCGTCAAGGACCCCGCGCTCGCCGACTTCGAGGAGGGCGTCGACCCGCACCCGTACATCGATCAGGACGAACTGCACGACATCTACCGCTCCTGGCGGTCGATCGCCGACGAGTACGGAGCCGTCTTCGTCGGCGAGGTCTGGCTGCCGGACGCCGAACGCTTCGCCCGCTACCTGCGCCCCGACGAACTGCACACCGCCTTCAACTTCAACTTCCTCACCTGCCCCTGGGAGGCGGACCGGCTGCGCCGCGCCATCGACGACACCCTCGCCGAACACGCCCCCGTCGGCGCACCCGCCACCTGGGTGCTCTGCAACCACGACGTCACCCGCACCGTCACCCGCTACGGCCGGACCGACACCGCCTTCGACTTCGCCACCAAGGCCTTCGGCACCCCCACCGACCTGGCGCTCGGCACCCGGCGGGCCCGCGCCGCCGCCCTGCTCACCCTCGCCCTGCCCGGCTCCGTCTACCTCTACCAGGGCGAGGAACTCGGGCTGCCCGAGGCCGACGTCCCGCTGGACCGCATCCAGGACCCCATGCACTTCCGCTCCGGGGGCACCGATCCCGGCCGGGACGGCTGCCGCGTCCCGCTGCCCTGGAGCGCGGACGCCCCCTGGTACGGCTTCGGTTCGACGTCCGAGCCCTGGCTGCCGCAGCCCGCCGACTGGGCCGCGTACGCCGTCGACCGGCAGAGCACCGACCCGGACTCGATGCTCGCGCTCTACCGTGAGGCCCTGCTGCTGCGCCGCTCCCACCAGGGCTTCGGCGACGGCCCGCTGAACTGGCTGCCGGCCGAGGACGGCGTCCTCTCCTTCGCCCGCGCCGACGGTCTGGTCTGCGTCGTCAACCTCGCCGCCCGTCCTGCCGCCCTGCCCGCCCACCGACGGCTGCTGCTGGCCAGCGGCCCCCTCGACGCCGCCGGCCTGCTGCCGCAGGACACGGCGGTCTGGCTGCGCACCTGAGCCCCCGCTGTGCGTGAGCCGACGAAGCGGCGCCCGACCTCGCCTTCACCGGCCGGGCGCCGCTTCAGTGCACTGGCCCGCCCGTCGCCGGCCGCCGGGCGGGGCGCCCCGGTCCGTCCGGGTCGGCCGTCCGGGTCAGCCGTCCAGGTCAGCCGTCCGGGTCAGCCGTCCGGCGTGGTCGCGCGGGCCAGGGCCACCCCGCCGACGATCAGACCGAGCGCGACCAGGCGGCCCACGGTCACCGGGTCCTTGTGGACGGCGATGCCCAGGGCGATCGCGCCGACCGCGCCGATCCCGGTGAACACCGCGTAGGCCGTGCCCACGGGCAGCCCCTTCATCGCCAGGGACAGCAGATAGACCGAGACGGCCGCCAGCGCCACGCAGACGAGCGTGGGCACCAGCCGGGTGAATCCGGCCGTGGGCTTGATGCTCTGCGACCAGGCGATCTCGATCAGCCCGGCGGCCACCAGCAGCAGCCAGCTCACAGCGCCCCTCCGATCGTCCGGGCCGCCGCCAGTGTGTCCGTGTGGGACGCGTCATGGGCCGCGCGGCGACCGGCGAGCGCCGGGTCGACACGGGAGTTGACCAGTTCGGTGCTGAGGAAGGTCATCGCCTCCGGCGGCAGGGCGAAGTGCCCGGCGAGGAAGTCCCGGAGGTAGCGCTCCTGGTGGTCGTACGGATGGCGCGGAGTGCCGGGCCCGTACGCCCCGCCCCGTGCGCAGGCCACGACGAAGCGCCGCCCGGCCAGGGACATCTTCGGGAAGGTGACCTGGTCGATCCACGCCTTGAGCGAGGCGGGGACGGAGTAGTTGTACATCGGCGTGGCGATCAGCACCACGTCGGCCGCGAGGAGTTCGCCGAGCAGCGGCTCGACCACCGCCCAGGTGGCGGCCTGCGCCGGCGTGCGCACCGCCTCCCGGTACCGGTGCGGATCGGTGATCCCGTGCTCCAGGACGTGGTCGCACAGCTCCGTCCACGCCTCGTCTATCTGCGGGACCGGGGTGCGGGCCAGATCGCGGTGGACGTACCTGCCGTCCGGGTGGGACGTGCGCCAGGCGGCGGCGACGGCGTCACCGACCTCGCGGCTGAAGGAGCGCCGGCGGGCACTGGCATCGAGGTGCAGCAAGGTCTGCGCGGTACGCGGCATGACAAGGGCTCCTGCCTCAGGGAGAGCTATCCGGACGGCATGTCCGGTTAGGCGGACGACCTTAGCAACCGGACGCCGTGTCCGGTTATTCCGGCGGTGCCGTAGGCTGGGCCCTCGTGGTGACGAAGGAGCCGAAAGAGGCGAAGGAGCGCGCGGACGCGGCGCGGAACCGGGCGAAGGTGCTGGCCGCGGCGGCCGGGCTGTTCGAAGCCGGGGACCCTGGTGCGGTCACGATGGAGGACATCGCCCGAGCCGCCGGCGTCGGCCGCGGGACGCTCTACCGGCGCTATCCGAACGTCGCCTCCGTCGCGGCGGCCCTCCTCGACGAACACGAACGGCTGCTCCAGGGCGAGTTGCTGCGCGGCTCCCCGCCGCTGGGCCCGGGCGCGCCGCCGCGCGAGCGCCTGGCGGCCTTCTTCGCGGCCATGATCGATCTGCTGGAGCGGCACAGTCATCTCGTCCTCGGAGCCGAGGCCGGGAGCAAACGCTTCGCCGTCGGCGCCTACGGCTTCTGGCGCGCCCATGTCCTGGCACTGCTCAGGGAAGCGGGCACGCCCGACCCCGAGGCCCTGGCGGACACGCTGCTGGCCCCCTTGGCCCCGGAGGTCTTCCTGCACCAGCGCAAACAGGGCCTCACGACGGAACGGCTGAAGGCCGCGCTGGACGGCCTGGCGCGGGCGGTGCTCTGAGAGCCACGACGAGGACGGCCGCTGGACGGCCGCTGGACGGCTGCCTGTTTCGAGATCCCGCTGGACGAGGTCGTCGGAGCCGGCCGTGGCTACCCGTTGAACACCACCGGCCCGTGGCGGACGCGCTGAGCGTCCCTCACGGGCCGGTGGGGTGCGGTGCTGTGGTGGTGCGGTGGTGCGGCGGCAGGTCACGCCGATGCGGGGACCACCTCGGCGGAGTTGATCACGATCTGCTGGCGGGGCACGTCCTGAGCACCCGTCTGGACCGCGGCGATCTGGTCCACGACGCCGTGCCCCTCCACGACCTTGCCGAAGACGGTGTAGCCCCAGCCGTCCTGCCCGGGGTAGTTCAGGAAGTCGTTGTCGCTCACGTTGATGAAGAACTGCGCGCTGGCCGAGTGCGGATCGGACGTCCGGGCCATGGCCAGGGTGTACTTGTCGTTCTTCAGCCCGTTGCGCGCCTCGTTCTCCACGGTGCGGGGAGCGGGCTTGGTGCGCATGTTCGTGTCGAGGCCGCCGCCCTGGATCATGAATCCGCTGATGACGCGGTGGAACACCGTTCCCGCGTAGTGTCCGCTGTTGACGTACTCCAGGAAGTTCGCGACGGTCTTCGGCGCATTGGCATCGTCAAGAGCGAGGACGATGTCGCCCGTCGTCGTCGAAAGGCGGACGTTGGTCATGACTTCTCCACTCGGCGTATGACATCGATCGCTTATCGTGACAGATTCTCTCACAGGCGTCTCAGGAGTCTCGCCCGGCCACGCTCGCCGTCACCACACGGCCGCCGTCGGCCGCCCAGCGCCAGCCGACCAGCGCCCGGCTCCCGAGCCCGAACGCGGCCCCGTCGGGCTGCGTGCCCCGTTGTGCTAGCGTTGCGGGTTTGCTGTGCCGCCTCGCCGGTGCGCCGTTCGCTGCCTCCGGCTGGTGGCCGCGTCCCCGCCGCGCCTTCCTCGGTACGGTCCCTTCGGAGGAAGGCTCTCGATGAGCGAATCAGTACGTGCCGATGCCCGGCAGCAGGACGACGCGCCCCAGGACGACACGGTCACGGGGGCGACCTTCGCGCAGCTGGGGCTGCCGGCCGAGATCCTGCGGGCCCTCGACGAGCGCGGTGTGACCGTGCCCTTCCCCATCCAGGCGGCGGCGCTGCCCGACGCGCTCGCGGGACGGGACGTCCTGGGCCGGGGCCGCACGGGATCCGGCAAGACGCTCGCCTTCGGCCTGGGGATGCTCGCCCGGACGGCCGGGCGGCGCGCCCAGCCGAAGGAGCCGCTGGCGCTCGTCCTGGTGCCCACCAGGGAGCTGGCGCAGCAGGTCGGCGAGGCCCTCACCCCGTACGTCGAGGCGCTGCGGCTGCGGCTCGCGACCGTGGTGGGCGGAGTGTCCATCGGACGCCAGGCCGCCGCGCTGCGGGAGGGCGCCGAGATCGTCGTCGCCACCCCCGGCCGCCTGCACGACCTCATCGAGCGCAAGGACTGCCGACTGGGACGCGTGCGCATCGTGGTCCTGGACGAGGCCGACCAGATGTGCGACATGGGATTCCTTCCGCAGGTCACCGAGATCCTGGAACAGGTCCGTCCCGACGGGCAGCGGATGCTGTTCTCCGCCACCCTCGACCGCGACGTCGACCACCTGGTCCAGCGCTACCTGCGCGACCCCGCCGTCCACTCCGTGGACCCCTCGTCCAGCGCTGTCGCCGCGATCGAGCACCACGTCTTCGTCGTGCACGGCCCGGACCGGTACGCCGTCACCACCGAGATCGCCGCCCGGGACGGCCGCGTCCTGCTGTTCCTGGACACCAAGCACGGCGTCGACCAGCTCACCCGGCATCTGAGGTCCAGCGGTGTCGCCGCCGCGGCCCTGCACAGCGGCAAGTCCCAGCCGCAGCGCACCCGGACCCTGGCCCAGTTCAAGAACGGCCAGGTCACCGCGCTGGTGGCGACGAACGTGGCGGCACGCGGCCTGCACGTCGACGACCTCGATCTCGTGGTCAACGTCGACCCGGCCACCGACTCGAAGGACTACCTCCACCGCGCGGGCCGCACGGCCCGGGCCGGCCGCTCCGGCACCGTCGTGACCCTCGTCCTGTCGGCACAGCGCCGCGAGACCGGCCAGGTCATGGCGGACGCCGATGTCACCCCCAGGGTCACCAAGGTGCGCTCCGGCGAGGCGGAACTCAGCCGGATCACCGGCGCCAAGGCCCCGTCCGGACAGCCGCTCGACGGCGGCCCGGCCGTACCGAGCCCCAAGAACCACAACGCCCCGTTCCGCGGCCTCGGCAGCACCAAGGACCCGAAGGGCGGCTCCGGCGGCAGGCCGTCCCGCAAGAGCAGCGAGGCCCGCACGCTCGCGGAGGCCCGCAAGGCGGCCCGGGTGCGGCGCGGCGGCTGAGACCGGGGACCGGGAACCCGGGCGGCCCGGCCGCCGAGGCGGTCAGGGTGGGTCACATGTTCTCGGCCGCGGCCTTGATGGCCTCGCGGATCCGGACGTAGGTGCCGCAGCGGCAGATGTTGCGGATGCCGTCGAGGTCGGCCTCGGTGACCGTGCGGCCCTCTTCCCTCACCCGGTGGACCAGGGCGACCGCGGCCATGATCTGCCCGGGCTGGCAGTAGCCGCACTGGGCCACGTCCTGGTCGATCCAGGCCTGCTGCATGGGGTGCAGATCAGCCCCGACGGTGGCCGGGAGCCCCTCGATCGTCGTGATCTCGTCGGTGGGGCGGAGGTCACCGACGGGTACGGCGCAGGGGTTGACGGCCCTGCCGTTGAGGTGACTGGTGCACGCCTTGCAGACGTTGATGCCGCAGCCGTACTTCGGTCCCGTGACGCCCAGGACGTCGCGCATGACCCACAGGAGACGTTCGTCGTCGGCCACGTCCACGGTGACCTGCTCGCCGTTGAGGCGGAAGGTGTGCTCGGGCAAGAAGGGCTCCTCGCTGTTCAGCGGACGTGGTCCAGGCCGTCGGTCGGCGACGCGGGGACGGGCGGGACGGTCGGCTTCGGTGTGAAGGACAGTGTTCCGTGGTTGATGGGAAAGCTGGTCGGCATGGTGCCGGTGGCCCGCCCGTATGCGCAGGCGACGGCGGCCATCGACGCGGCCACGCCCAGTTCTCCCGCCCCGCCGGGCTCCCCGGTGGTGGGCGGCATGACGATGATCCTCAGCTCGGGCGGGGTGTTCCACTGCCGGGTGTAGAAGTAGTTGTCCCAGCTGGCCTCGAGGAAGTAGCCGTCGCGCAGGTGCAGGCTGGACGTCAGGGTCAGGGCGATGCCGTCCATGAGGCAGCCCATCATCTGGGCCTCCAGCCCGCGGGGGTTGACGGCGAGACCGACGTCCACCGCGATGACGGCCTTGGTCACGCGGGGGCCGGCGACCCCGTCGCGGACGGCCCGGTTCACCGTCTCGGGGCGGCAGTCGATCTCCACCAGGACCGCGCTGACGGAGTGGTACTCGGAGTGGAAGGCGATCCCCTGCGCCATGCCGGCGGGCATCTGCCGCCCCCACTCTCCCGCTTCGGCGGCCTTCTCCAGCACCGCCCTGGCTCGGTCGTCGCGGAGGAAGTCCCGCCGGAACCGGTAGGGGTCCTTGCCCATCTTCCCGGCGAGCCGGTCCACGAGCAGTTCCCGCGCGCAGGTGACGTCGGGGGAGTAGACGTTGCGCATGCTCCCGGTGTTGAAGCTCTTGTCGGTCTCGCTCAGCAGCCTGCTGTTGGCGCCGAAGTTGTAGGGCATGGACTGCGAGAGCTGGAAGAACGTCTCGGAGAAGCCGATGTCACCCACCGGCAGCCTGGCTGCCAGGGCGGTGAAGATCTCGCCCAGCCCGTGGCTGAGATCGGTGGCCACGCTGGTGTGCCGCTGCCGGTAGGCGAGGACGGTGTCGCCGAGGTAGTCGATGCGTACGCGGGACGTGGCCATGGGATGGGTGCGGCCCTGACGCGAGTCGTCGGCGCGGTGCCACATGAGCCGGACCGGTTTGCCGATCTTCTGGGAGACCTCGACGGCTTCCAGCGCGGCGTCGAAGAAGAGTTTGCGCCCGAAGGATCCGCCGCCCTCGGTGACATGCACGGTGACGGCGCTGAGCGGCAGCTTGAGCTTGGCGGCGATCGCCTCCTTGGCGACGATCGGCGCTTTGAGGCTCGCCCAGACCTCGGCGCGGTCGGAGCGCACGTCGGCGATCGCACAGTTGGGTTCCAGCGCGCTGTTGCTGCGGAAATGGAAGGTGAACGCGGCTTCCACACTCGGCGTGAGCGAGGGCAGGCCGATGGGGAGTTCGGCCGCCTTCAGCTCCTTGAGCACGGACGAGTCCGACTTGCCCTGCGCGCTGCCGGGCTGCCACGACACGCGCAGTGCGCGTACGGCGTCGATGCACCGGCCGAAGGTCCGCGCACGCACCGCCACCCCGGTGGAGATCACGGCGACATCGGTGACGCCCGGCATGGCAAGGACCTCGGCGGCGTTGGCCACCGAACCGACCTTGCCGTTGATGGTGGGCGGGCGGCACACCATGGTCGGCAGGGCGTCCGGGACGGCCAGGTCCATGGTGAACGTCTTGCGGCCGGTGACGGCGGCCAGGGCGTCGACGCGGTTGTGGGGACGGCCGATGACGGTGAAGCGGTCGTCCGGGGTGAGGTCCACGGCCACCTGCCGCGTGTGGAGGCTCGCCGCCTTCTCGGACAGCGCCCCGATGCCGATGCTCCGGCCCGACGGCGCGGTGACGACTCCGTCCCGCATCGTGAGGGCGGCGATGTCCGCGTCCAGCTCACCGGCCGCCGCCAGCAGCAGCCGCTCCCGCGCCACGGCCGCCGCGACGCGGACCGGGGTGTAGGTGGAGACGGTCGTGTTGGAGCCCCCTGTGAGCTGGTTGAACAGCAGTTCCGGTCGTGCGTCGGCGAGCGTGACCCGCACCCGATCGACGGGGACGTTCAGTTCCTCGGCGATGAGCATGGCCGTCGAGGTGGTGATGCCCTGGCCCACCTCGGTGCGCGGCAGCGCAAAGGAAACGGTGCCGTCCGTGCCCACCTCGACCGTGATCAGGCCGGAGGTGGGCAGGGCCGCCGCGGTCATCACGTCGTTGAGGTCGATCAGTTCGGTGATCTCGGGGGAGGGGATGTCGGCCCGGGCCGGGGCTGCGGGGGCGAGTTCGGCCGCCGTCACCAGGGTGGGGCCGGCCACGAGGTAGCCGAGGAACCGGCGCCTGCCGACCGAGTGCGGTCCGGGCCGGGACGCGGGGTCACCGTCGGCCATCGGGTGCTCCTCTCCGCGCTGCCGCACCGGGCGGCGGGACGGTCGGCGACAGGTGGGGGGCGGTGGCTGCGAAGGACGCCGTCGGCGTCCCGTCACTGCGCGATCTCGTCATGATCCCATCTCGGTACTCGGCTGCGTGCGTTCACGAACGTGGGGGTGCGGGGCGGCTGGCCGGCCACCGCCCCGGAGCGGTACGGGTGTGCGGGTCCCGCCGGGCGAGGCGGGACCCGGTCGTCTCCCGGGGGAGGCTCAGGACGGACGGTTGGTGTCGGGGATCTCGATGTCGATGGGCTCGGCCTCGGACAGGAAGAGCAGGACGAATTTACGGATCGCCTCCTCAACGGTCCAGGCCGCCTCCGGGACCAGCGGCAAGGGGATGAGGCCCTCGCGGAAGGCCACCAGGAGAGGCCAGGCGGCGCTGATCAGCGGCTGCCAGAAGGGCTCCCGGTCCAGTCCGATGGCGTCGCCGACCTTGTCGCCCACCGTGTACCGGGAGAACGCGTTGATCAGCGGGCGGGTGAGACCGGCGTCGAGCTCGGCGACGATGTCGAGCAGCACCTCGGTCAGTGCCTGGCCCTCGGGGGTGGAGGCCAGGATCGGGTCGACGACCTGCTGGTACTGGGAGTTGGCCTCGCTCCAGGAACTGGGGATGTACTCGTCGAGGACGCCGAGCATATGGGCGGTCACCTGCCACACGTGCAGGAAGCCGTCCGACTCGGCGGTGCTGACCGGGACCCGCCAGTCCTTCAGTTTGCGCATCCCGAAGGTGGCCAGGCTGTGCCAGGTGACCATGACGTCGGCCTGGCTGATCGGGATGGTCTGGCCGCCGCTGGTCCGGGACCAGCCGGGGGACTGCGGCAGCAGGTGCCGTACGGCCGCGTGCACCAGGCGGGTCTTCACGCAGGTCACGATCATCGAGCCCTGTGGCTGATAGGCGTCCAGGTCGCCGATGTCGTACCCGAGTTTCGCGGTCTTGGCGATGCGGTCCTTCATGTCCGCGCCGCCCTTGGAGTAGTAGACGGCGCGTGCCTCCCGGGGGATGGCGGTGCTCATGAGGCCGCTGCCCAGCCCGTACAGGGCACCGGTGTAGATGCCCTTCTTCTTGGTGAACTGGACCGCGGCCGCGAGCTTCCTCGAGTCCACCCAGGACGGCAGCCGGCGTGCCTTCTCCATGAAGTCGCGCAGATCCGCCGGCAGTCCGGCCGGCAGCGGCTGGTCGTTGCGGGTCCACGTCCGCAGCAGTTCGTTGACCTTGGGCACCTCGCCGCGGTCGATCACGGCGGCGAGCACCGGGTCGGCCTCCTCGTCCCAGACCCACTCCGGGTCCAGTCCCGCCCCCTTGCCCGCCACCGATCCGCTCGGTGCCCAGGTCCACGGGGGACGCGCCTGGGCCGGCGTGGCCGCGCTCAGCGCGCCCAGCGCCCCGAGCGCCCCTCCCGTGATCAGCATTCTGCGCCTGCTGACTCCGTCCATGGGTGAACTCCTTGTCGACGATCACTGCTGATGGCCACCGGGACACGGCGAAGCGGCCGCAGGTGTGTCCTCGGTGTGTCGTACTCCATGAGATGCGCCGGTGTGCCGGCTCCGGCGTGGGTGGAGCGGTGCGCGGCTCTCCACCACCAGGTGCCGCGTGCGTGCCGAACCGGCGGATCAACCAGGCCGGTTGGCGTCGGGGATCACGATGCTCGTGCCCCGGCCTTTGGTGAGGTAGAACATGATGTACCTCCGGGCCGCCTCGTCGATCGTCCAGGCGAGGGGCGGCACGAGCGGAAAGGGGATCAGCTTCTCGCGGAAGGCGACGAGCTTCGGCCAGGCGGCGGCGATCGCCCTCTCCCAGAACGGCTCGGAGGGAATGCCGTCCCAGTCCGCGATCTGGTCGCCGACCAGGTACCGGGCGAGCGCGTTGACGAGCGGACGGTCGACGCCCCCCGGACTCGTCTGCTCGGCGAGCTGGCCGAGCAGGATGTCGGTCAGCTCGATGCCCTCGGACGTGGAGTCCAGGACCGGGTCGAGGACCTGCTTCGACTGGGAGTCGGCCGCGGCCCAGGTGGCCGGGATGTACTCGTCGCGGATGCCGAGCATGTGCGCCGTCACCTGCCAGACGTGGAGATAGGCCTCCGAGTCGGTGGGCGTGATCGGCACCTCCCACTCGAGCATCTTGCGCATCGCGTAGGTGGGCAGGCTGTGCCAGGTGACCAGCATGTCCTGCTGGCTGATCGGGATGGTCTGGCCGCCGCTGGTGCGGGACCAGCCCGGTGACTGCGGCAGCAGATGGCGTACGGCCGCGTGCACGAGCCGGGTCTTGACGGCCTCCACCATGACCTTGCCGTCGGGCCGGTAGGCGTTGAGGTCGCCGACGGCGAAGCCGAGCAGGCTCGTCTTGGCGACGCGGTCCTCCATGTCGGCGCCGCCCTTGGAGTAGTAGACGGCGCGTGCCTCGCGAGGGATGGCGGTGCTCAGCATGCCACCGCCCACTCCGTTGAGCAGGTTGAGGTAGATGCCTCGGGACTTGTTGAACTCGGCCGCCCTCTCCAGTTTCCCGCGGTCGGCCCAGGAAGGCAGCTGACGCGCCTTCTCCATGAACTCCCGCAGGTCCGCGGGGAGTTCCGCGGGCACCGGCTGGTCGTTGCGGTTCCATGTCCGCAGCGCCTCGTTGACTTTGGCCACGTCGCCGCGGTCGATGACGGAGGCGACGAGCTGGTCGGCCTCCTCGTCCCACACCCACTCCGGGTCCAGGCCGGCGCCGGCACCGGCCACCGAACCGCTCGGTGCCCACGTCCACAGGGACCGCGCACGGGCCGGCGAGGCCATGCTCAGCGCCCCGAACGCTCCCAGCGCTCCGCCTGTGAGCAGCATCTTGCGCCTGCTGAGTCCGTCCATCTGTGCGAACTCCTCCTTGAGTTCTGACTGCCGTTCGGACCTATGGCCTAACCGGCCCTCTTTGATACGGTGAAACATGTGGCGCATCTCTGTATCTCCAGGGGAGCACAAGCGGAACGCGAACGCCAGAGGCATCACGGAATCAGGGAGGCGCTCGTGGAAACCGCTCACACAACCGGCGAACCCGGCCCGGGCTCCCCGTCCCTGCTCGACATCGCGTTCGCCGATGCCGTAAGAGGCACCTGTCAGGGCGACGAGGCGACGGTGCGCATCCTGGACGCCGCCCATGAACAGTTCTGCCGCGTGGGGATCAGGCGGTGCAGTATGGGAGACGTGGCGCGGCTGGCGGGCGTCTCGCGGGTCACCGTGTATCGGCGCTTCGCCACCAAGGACGTCCTGGTCGAGCAGGTCGTGCGACGCGAGTTCCGGCGCTACTTCGCTCGGTTCATCATCGACATCCGAAGCGCACGCACCCTCGCCGACCGGGTCGCCGTCGGCTTCGTGAGCTCCATGCGGGCCATCCGCGGGAACCCACTCATCGGCGGCCTCCTGGTCCTGGAGCCGGAGGCGGTCGTCTTGTCCCTGACCAACGACGGCGGTCACACGCTGAGCACGGTGCAACGTTTCCTCGCCGGAAGGCTCCGGCAGGAACAGCGGGACGGTCATGTCACCGAGGGCGTGGATGTCGGCCTCGTGGCCGAGATGATGGTCCGCGTCTCCGCGTCCCTGCTGGTCATCCCGAGCCATGTCATCGATCTGAGCGACGAGGCGCGATTGGACGCGGTGGCCCGCGAGTTCCTGGTGCCGATGCTGGACCCGCCACGCCGCACAGCAGAGCGGCGTCGAGGCAACCAGCCCAGTGGCAGCACCGGTTGACGTTCCCCAGGCACATACGACGAGCCGTACGAGCACACCCGTGACAGGCAACGGAGGGAGTCGGACGTGACTTCGGAAGAGCAACCGTACGATCATGACCCAGCGTTGACCATCCCCACACTGCTGCGCCGCAACGCCCAGCGGTTCGCCGACGGACCCGCACTCACCACCGGCCCCGGTCCCGAGGCGGCGACCCTCTCCTGGCCGCAGCTGCGCGCGGAGACCGCCGCCCTCACCCGTGGTCTCACCGCGCTCGGCCTGCGGCGGGGCGACCGCATGCTGATCTCGATGTCGAGACGGCCGGAGCACTGGATCGCCGACCTGGCCGCGGTCCACATCGGAGCCCTCTCCTCGAGCACCTACGACACGACGAACACCGAGGAGCTGGGTGCCGTGGCCCGGCACAGCCGAGCCGCCGTACTCGTGCTGGAGGGTGAGGAACAGGTACGGCGCTGGCAGCCGGTCCTGGACGACCTGCCGGACCTGCGCGCGGTCGTCGTCCTCGACTGGAACGCGGCCCGGGCCGGCGACCCGCGCTTCGTCAGCTACCCCGCCGTGCGCGGCGCGGCGGCACCCGACGACGCCGCGTTCGAGGCCCTGACCGACTCCGTCTCACCGGATGATCCGTTGGCGCTGGTGTACACACCGGGCACCACCGGCGCCCCCCGCGGAGTGGTGCTCACCCACCGCAACGTCATCCACGAGGCCTTCATGCACCACCGGCCCGCCGAGGGCCCGGAGCGTCCGCGATCGGTGGCCCACCTGCCCATGGCACAGGTCGCGGGACGGGTGCTCGGCCTCTACGCGCCGGTCTGCCACGCCGGGCACGTCACCCTCTGTCCCGGTCCCGAGCAGCTCCTGCCCACGCTGATCACCGTGCGACCGCACACCTTCTTCGCCGTGCCGCGGGTCTGGGACCGGGTCGCCGCCGCTGTGCGGGAGCGGCTCGGGACACTGGCGGAGGAGCAGGCCACGGCGGTCACCCAGGCGAGGAGGACCACCCTGGAGGCCTTCCGCCTGCGCGCCGCGGGCAAGGAGCCGCCGGCCGTCCTCACCGAGTCGCTCGCACAGCTCGACGAGCACCTGCTGCGGCCTGTCCGGGCCGCTGTCGGAGCCGACGAGCTCCAGCGGGCCTACACCGGGGCGGCACCACTGTCCACCGCCACCCTGGAACTCCTGGCGAGCGTCGGACTGCCCGTTCACGAGGTGTGGGGACTGACCGAGACCGCCGGGGCGGCCACCGTCGGTTCAGCCGGGGAGTTCGGCACCGGCACGGTCGGACGTCCGGGGCCGGGCATCGAGGTCACGGAGGCCGAGGACGGCGAGCTTCTGGTCCGAGGCCCGGTGGTCTGCGCCGGATATCTGCGGGCCGACGGCAGCGTCGAACCCGCGACGGACGCACAGGGCCGGCTGGCCACCGGCGACATCGGCGGCGTCGACTCCCGCGGCCTGGTCACGGTCACCGACCGCAAGAAGGACCTGTTCGTCACCGACGGCGGCAGGACCGTCGCCCCGGCCCGGATCGAAGCGCTGCTGCGGGCCCACCCCCTGCTCGGACAGGCCGTGGCGATCGGCGACCGACGCAGGTACGTCACCGCCCTGCTCGTCCTGGACGCGCAGGAGGCCCCGCTCTGGGCCGACAAGGAGGGCCTCGACACCCGCGACCTCGCCGGCCTGTCCCGGCACCCGGCGGTGCTCGCCGCCGTGGACGCCGCGGTCGCCGA
This sequence comes from Streptomyces sp. NPDC001532, assembly GCF_040298625.1. Lineage (NCBI taxonomy): Bacteria > Bacillati > Actinomycetota > Actinomycetes > Kitasatosporales > Streptomycetaceae > Streptomyces > Streptomyces sp. NPDC001532. The sequence goes on along the minus strand of NZ_JBEPAL010000032.1, from coordinate 59,241 downwards.
GGCGAACGCGGTTCTTCCGCCCCCGGAGCAGGTACGGCGCTACCGCGTCCTCCCCGGGCCGTGGACGGCGGAGACGGGCGAACTGACGCCGGAGCTGACGCTGCGCAGACGTGCCATCCGCGAACTGCACGCCGCCACCATCGAGTCGATGTACGCGTGAACAGCGGATTACCGGGATCACCGGGATCACCGGGATCACCGGGACCACCGGGACCACCGGGATCACCGGGATCACCGGGATCACCGGGATCACCGGGAAGGAGTTGACCCGCTGGGACGCGCAACGCGCGGTCCGGCGACGCGGACTCGCGCCGGACGCCCGGCATGTCGAGTGACCGTCCGCCACCGCACGCGGTGGCCCGTCGATCGTTTCCCTTGCCTACAGATGCCTACAGATGCCTGCAGATGCTCGCAGAGACCGCTCAGAGGAGAGACCATGCGCAGGACCAGTTGGGTGCTGACCGGAACCGCGGTGGTTCTGGTGGCGGCCTCGGCCGTCACGCGGTTCACCGTCTATCCCGCTCTGCACCAGGTACCGGCCGACACCAGGAGCACGTTCCGGTACGAGGGCACCGCCACACTGCTCGACGCCACCGCCCTGGGAGCCGGCGACATGGACAAGGCATTCCTGAGAGACGTGCCGGTCGTTCTGGACCGGCGCATCGAAGTACGGGACGTCGACGGCCGGACGGCTGTCGTCTCCGACGACGTGGCGCTGCGTGGACGCGACGGCACGGAGATGAGTACCTCCGAGCACACCTGGGCGGTGGACCGGCGCGACCTCACCGAGCGGGCCGCTCCAGCGGGTTCCGGGGCCGAGAGGCACGAGGGACTGGTCATCTCCTGGCCCCTGGAGCCCGCCAAGCGCGACTACCGTTTCTGGGACACCGGCACCCGGACCGTGTCCCCCGCACGGTTCAAGGGAACGGAGTCCGTCCGCGGCCGTGAGGCCTACGTCTACGACATCGAGTCCAGCGGTCCCCTCGCCGACCCCGCCGTCGCGAGCTCGCTGCCCCGCACCCTGCCCCGGGAAGCCGTGCTGGGCCTGGTCTCCGCACTTCCCGCGGAACAGCGCCCGAACCAGGAGGCGTTGGCCAGTCTGCCGAAGGTGGTACCACTGTCCTACACCTCCACCACCGAGCGGCGCGGCTGGGTCGACGCCGACACCGGCCTGTCCCTGAACGGCACGCTGCGCCAGACGGTCCTCGCCCGGACGCAAGGCGCCGACGGGCCGGTCGCGCTCTTCCCCGTGACCGATGTCGACGTCCGGGGCACCGACGCCTCGGTGCGACAGCAGGCCGACGACGCGACCACGACCGGGCGGTTGCTGTGGCTGCTGGGCATCGGCGGCCCGCTCGGTCTGCTGTTCGTGGCCCTACTGCTGGTGGCCCTGGCCCTGGTGTTGTCCCGCCGCCGGGCCCGGCCGGACACCGGGACCGAGGAGGCCGGCACGGACACGCAGACCACGACGACGCCGGCCTGAGCCCGCGAGGCGTGCGGCATCCACGCATTCGTGGTGGACCGTCTCCCGAGGAGGGGAATGGGAGCTTAACCGTCACCGCCTTCGCGTCGCGTGCGATTCCCGAGGCGAGGCTTGCCTACCTGGTCATGGCAACCTCGTTCTGAAAAGGTCGGTTGGATGCGCTCCCAGAAGGGCGCCTGCCAGGCATCAGTCCTGGTCAGGCGCCCTTTTCCTACGCCTAGAAGAAGCCGAGCCTCTTCGGCGAGTACGACACGAGCAGGTTCTTCGTCTGCTGGTAGTGCTCCAGCATCATCTTGTGCGTCTCGCGGCCGATACCGGACTGCTTGTACCCGCCGAACGCGGCGTGCGCGGGGTACGCGTGGTAGCAGTTGGTCCAGACGCGGCCCGCCTGGATGGCCCGGCCCGCCCGGTAGGCGGTGTTGACGTCCCGCGTCCACACGCCCGCCCCGAGGCCGTACAACGTGTCGTTGGCGATCTTGATCGCGTCGTCGAAGTCGTCGAACGACGTCACCGAGACCACCGGGCCGAAGATCTCCTCCTGGAAGATCCGCATCCGGTTGTCGCCCTCGAAGATCGTGGGCTGGACGAAGTAGCCGCCCTTCAACTCGCCCTCCAGCTCGACGCGTTCGCCGCCCGTGAGGATCTTCGCGCCCTCCTTCCGGCCGATGTCGAGGTAGGACAGGATCTTCGCCAGCTGGTCGCCGGAGGCCTGGGCGCCGATCATCGTCTCCGTGTCGAGCGGATGACCCGCCTTGATCAGCTCGGTGCGGGCCACCGCCGCGTCCAGGAAGTCGGCGTAGTTGCCGCGCTGGATCAGTCCGCGCGACGGGCAGGTGCAGACCTCGCCCTGATTCAGCGCGAACATGGTGAAGCCTTCCAGCGCCTTGTCCCGCAGCTCGTCGTCCTTCTCCCATACGTCGTCGAAGAAGATGTTGGGCGACTTGCCGCCGAGCTCCAGGGTGACCGGCTTCAGATGCTCCGCGGCGTACTGCATGATCAGCCGCCCCGTCGAGGTCTCGCCGGTGAAGGCCACCTTGGCCACCCGCGGGCTGGACGCCAGCGGCTTGCCCGCCTCCTCGCCGAAGCCGTTCACGATGTTCACCGCGCCCGGCGGGAGCAGGTCGGCGACCAGGCTCATCCAGTAGTGGATGGACACCGGCGTCTGCTCGGCCGGCTTGAGCACCACCGCGTTGCCCGCCGCCAGCGCGGGGGCCAGTTTCCACGCCGCCATCAGGATCGGGAAGTTCCACGGGATGATCTGCGCCACCACCCCGAGCGGCTCGTGGAAGTGGTACGCCACCGTGTCGTCGTCGACCTCGGAGAGCGAGCCCTCCTGCGCCCGGATCGCGCCCGCGAAATAGCGGAAGTGGTCGATGGCGAGCGGAATGTCGGCCGCCAGTGTCTCCCGGACCGGCTTGCCGTTCTCCCAGCTCTCGGCGACCGCCAGCTCCTCCAGATGCGCCTCCATCCGGTCGGCGATCTTCAGCAGGATGTCCGACCGCTCGGTCGCCGAACGGCGGCCCCACGCCGGGGCGACGGCGTGCGCCGCGTCCAGCGCCCGCTCCACATCCTCCGCGGTGCCCCGCGCCACCTCGGTGAACGGCTGCCCTGTCACCGGGCTCGGGTTCTCGAAGTACTGCCCGCGGGCGGGCGGTACGTACTCGCCGCCGATGAAGTGGTCGTAGCGCGTCTGGTAGGAGACGATCGCGCCCTGCGTGCCGGGCGCCGCGTAACGGGTCATCCTGGTCCAGCCTCCTGCTCCACCGCCGCCCGCCGTTGGGCGGCTCTCGGTGCGCGAGAGTAGGGAGACGGAGGTTGCGGGGACGTTGCATGGCGGGTGAGGCCGGGCGGGTGGGGTGGTGGTGGGGGTAGCCGCCGGTGGGTGGTGGGGGCGGAGCGAGTTGGGTCGGGTCGGGGTCGGGGTCGGTGGTGCGTCGGGGCGAGGGGTCGGTTTGGGGGCTGTCAAGGCCGTTGGGGGAGTGGGGCCGGGGGAGCGTGTTCAGCGGGTGGTTCGGGTGGGTCGGGTGGGTCGGGTGGGTCGGGGTGCGAGGTGGGGCGAGGTGGGGGGCCGGTCCGGACCTGGCGGGCCTACGGCATGGCCCTCACGGCACGGCCCTGGGAGGCGGCGATGACACGGTGGCCTCAGGGTGCGGGCCGGGTGAGCGCCCTGCCCGGGTGCGGTAGGTGTGCCGTGCGGCGGGACCGCTCGGCCGGGGCCGACAGCTCGGCGTCCAGCGCGGCCAGCCGGGCCAGGACCGGTGCCGTCGGCCGTACCGCCGCCAGCGCTCGCCAGACGTCGAGATCGTCCTCGCCCCACGCCGCGTGCACCCAGTCGGCCAGCAGATCCGGATCGCGGCGGGCGATCAGCGCCGTACGCAGCCCGTCGGCCAGCCGGCTCCGGAGCCGGACCACCGCCGGGGCCCGGGACCCGGGCAGCAGCGGCCCGGCGTAGGCCGACGCGGCCGCCGTGACCGCGCCGGACTCCAACCGCCGCTCCACGACGGTGACATCCGACTCGACGCCCACGGTGAGCCGGTACGGCCGAGAGGCCAGCAGGCCTGGGCCCAGCACCCCGCGCAGCCGGGCCAGTTCGGCACGCAGGGTCACCGGTGTCACCGACTCGTCCTCGTACAGCGCGCACAACAGCTCGTCGCCGGTCAGGCCCTGCGGATGCCGGGCCAGCAGTACCAGGATCTCGCTGTGCCGACGGCTCAGCCGGACCCGGCGGCCACCTGCGAGCAGGATCGCCTCGTCCCGCCCCAGCGTCGTCAACTCCAGTCGATCGCGTTCCGGTTGTCCGGGGTCGAGCAGCGCCAGCTGGGACTCGGCGGCCCGCGCGACCGCCTGCACGAACGCCAGACTGTGCGGATGCGCGAGCCCGTCCCCGCCGGTGATGTCCACCGCGCCGAGCACCCGACCGGTGCGCGGATCGTGGACCGGGGCCGCCGCGCACGTCCAGGACTGCGCCCGGCGGGCGAAGTGCTCCGCCGCGAAGACCTGCACCGGGCGGTCCACGGCGACCGCCGTGCCGGGCGCGTTGGTCCCCATCGCGCTCTCCGCCCACCGGGCACCCGCGACGAAGTTCATCCGCCCGGCCCTTCGCCGGGCGGCGGGATGGCCCTCGACCCACAGCAGCCTGCCCTGCGCGTCGCAGACCGCGATGAGGTGCTCGCCGTCCAGGGCGAACGAGCCCATCAGCTCCCGGCACAGCGGCATCACCCGGGCCAGCGGATGTTCCGCCCGGTAGGCGCCCAGGTCGCCGTCCATGAGTTCCACGCTCGCGGCGCCGTCCGGGCCGACGCCGGCCCGCGCGGACCGGCGCCAGGAGTCGGCGACGACCGACCGCACCGGCCGTGGCACGGTGCCCGCCGCGGTGAACGTCTCGTGCGCGCGACGCAGGATCCGCGCGCGCTCGACGGGGTCGGCTCCCGGCTCCAGAGCCACCCAGGGATCGGTCACCTCGGCCTCCCGGAAGGCGATACGGCTGGCCGGAACATCGTGACTCCGGGTCCGCCCCCGGACAACCGTTTCGACCGTGATCACTCGAACGGCTGTAGATCGGCCCGATTCAGACGGAGTTCACCAGCCGCATGTACCGCTTCCAGTCCCAGTGCGGTCCGGGGTCCGTATGGTCGGCACCCGGTACCTCGTAGTGCGCGATGATGTGCGAGCGGTCTCCGGGGATGTCGTACTTCGCGCAGATCGAGGCCGTGAGCCGGGCCGACCGCTCGTACATGACGTCGGTGAAGTATCCGGGCTGATCCACCCACCCTTCGTGTTCGATGCCGATGCTGCGGGTGTTGTAGTCCCAGTTGCCCGCGTGCCAGGCGATGTCGGACTCACGGACGCACTGCGCCAGCCGGCCGTCGGAGGAACGCACCAGATAGTGCGCCGACACCTGCTTTCTGCGGTTGTGGAAGACCCCCAGGGTGGTGGAGTAGCTGGCCTGTGTGACGTGGATGACCACGAAGTCGATGGGGTGGCTCGTCGGGCGGTTCGCCGGGGTGTAGTTGGCGGTGTGCGCTGGCGACCAGTCGGCGAGCGGCTGGTCGGGGGCCTGGGCCCGCGCGTCCGCCCGCGTCTGCGGCAGGAGGGTGTACGGCACGGCGGCGAGGGCGGCGCCCCTCAGCAGCCGTCGTCTGCTGGGCAGCGGTGTTGCCCGGTCCATGAACGATCGCCTTTCGGACGTGCAAGGCTCGCGTATCTTGCGGAACTTGCGTATCTTGCGGAACTTGCGGAACTTGCGGAACTTGGGGTGAGGAGAGGAGCGCGGGGGAGGCGCACGCTCAGTGGCGGAGCTGTGCCGCCGTCTCGCGCAGCCGGGCGTGCAGACCGCGGTGCGTCTCGCGGGCCGGCAGCCACTCCTTGCGGAGCTTGGCGACGCAGGTGTAGTTCGTGTCGCACACGTTGCCCAGCGGGGACTCCACGGCCTGGGTCGTGAACTGGTAGGCGTCCAGCTCGCTGAAGCCGTAGTCGCGCACCAGCCAGTGCACCAGGTCGAGCTGGGATATCCGGAACGCGTCCTCCAACGGGCGGGCGGAGCCCGTGGAGATGATGTGGGTGTCCGACTCGATGCGCGGCCAGGGCGTCCGCACGCCTTTGAGGAGTTCGACGATCACCACGGTGTTCATCGCGCACTCGACGGCCACTCCGCAGGTCTCGCCCTCACCCTGGCGGGCGTGCCCGTCGCCCAGGCTGAGCAGAGCGCCTTCGACGTTCACCCCCAGATAGCAGGTGACTCCGGCCCGCATCTCGGGCGTGTCCATGTTGCCGCCGTGCGCGTCGGGCACCAGCGCCGAGCGGACCTCCAGATTCGCGGGCGCCACGCCCACGGTGCCGTGCATCGGGTCGAGGGGCAGCTCGATCTCGATGTCGCTGTCGTGGGCCCGGAACAGGGCGGTGCGGCGGGTCCGGTCGAGCTGCCAGATCCACACGGTCTCCGGCAGCGGCGGCTGGAGGGTGGCCGTGGTGTGCGTCGAGGTGAGCGCGCCGAAGAGCGGAACCGTGGTCGAGGCGGCCCAGTCCCGGGCCGGTTCGATCGACACGAAGTGCACGGCGACCGTGTCGCCCGGCTCCGCGCCCTCGATGTGGAACGGGCCCGTCTGGGGGTTGAGGAACGGGAACTCGCAGACCTCGGACACCAGGTCCTTCTCCGACCGCACCCGCCCGGCGAAGCAGTCCTCGGTGTACAGATCGAGCACCGTGCCCGGCGCGATCCGGGCCACGGGCAGCACACCGCCGAACGTCCAGGCGTACTCGCCCGGTTCGGGCCGCACCGTCAGGATGCGCGTGTCACCAGCCATGATCCGTTTCCCCCGTTCGACAGCTGAGCCCCTCGGTCGTCGCGATCCGCGTGCCCGGCGAACCACAGCGTCGGCGGCGCGGCGACCACAACGTCGCCACCGGCGCCACCGGCACCGCCATCACCTGACGGGTGCGTCTCGTGTGAATCACCGTACGGCGCTTCGGTGACGGGCAGAAGGACCCAGCGATCTTTCGTGGACGGGCGCGTCCTTGTGGACAACTCGCTCACCCACACGGGTGATTGGCGTCTCGTCCCGACGTCAGGCCGGCTTCGCCACCCCTGCCGGATCGTCCAGCACGGCGCGCACCACCGAGTGCGCGGCCCCCAGCAACGGGCCCTCCGGTCCGAGCCGGGAGACGGCGACCGGGCAGGCCGGGCCCGCCGTGCGCCGGGCCAGTTCGGATCGCAGCGTCGGCAGCAGCCAGGGCGCCAGCCCGGCCAGCGCACCGCCCAGCACCACGCTCTCCGGGTCCAGCAGGTTGACCGCGCCCGTCAGCGCGATGCCCAGTGCCTCTCCGGCGTCGCGCAGCGCCCGCCGTACGTCCTCGTCGCCGTCCTCGGCGCGCCCCGCGAGCAGTCTCACCCGGTCCTCGCCCGGCTCCAGGCCGGCCGCTCGCAGCACCGCCTCCTCGCCCGCGTACTGCTCCAGGCAGCCGCGTCCGCCGCAGGCGCACTCCGGCCCGTCGGGGCGGACCGGCACATGGCCCAACTCGCCCGCGAAACCGCGCGTTCCGCGCAGCAGGCCGCCGCCGACGACCACCGCCGCGCCGATGCCGATCTCGGCCGACACATGCAGGAAGTCGGGCGGTGTGTCCTCGCCGAGCCAGAGTTCGGCGAGCGCGCCGAAGTTGGCCTCGTTGTCCACGGTCAGCCCGAATCCCAGGGGCAGCAGGGCGCCGAGGTCGGTGTCGTGCCAGTCGAGGTTCGGGGCGCGCACGACGGTGCGGGCGTCCCGCGCCACCAAGCCCGGCACGGCCACGGCGAGTCCGGCGGGCCACAGTCCCTCACCCTCCGCCTCGGCGACGACCTGCCGCACCAGGGTGGTCAGTTCCTCGAGCACGGGCTCGGGCGCCCGCCCGCGGTTCGTGCCGTGCCGCACCGCGCGGGCCCTGATCTGTCCGCGCAGGTCGACCGCGCACACCGCGAGATGGTCGACGCCGACCTCCGCACCGAGTCCGGCGGGACCGCGGGCGCTGACCGCGAGGGCGGAGCCGGGCCGCCCGACCCGGCCCGGCCGCTCCGGCCCCAGCTCCTCCAGCAGCCCGGAGCGGATCAGCTCGTCGACCAGGGTCGACACCGCCGCACGGGTCAGCCCGATGCGCGAGGCGACGGCGGCCCGGGACAGCGGCCCCTCGGCGCTGACGGTGTGCATCACCCGGGCGAGATTGCGGCGGCGCATGCCCTGCTGGGTGTCGGGCAGCGCCCGGCCGGGACCGGCCGGGTGGGTTTCGTGCAGCGGTGCGGTCATGCCTCCGTCCGTCCTCAGTGGCTCTGCGGGCTCCGCTCCAGCAGCGGGGCCGCGTCGGAGAGTACCCCGGCGATCCTCGCCAGCGTCTCCTCGTCCCGTTCCACGGCCTCCAGCACAGGACCGCGGGCGGTGTCCCAGCGGCGGGCGACCGCGGCCGCGTCCTCGCCGGTCAGCAGCCCGGCGGCCTGCGCGGCGGCGCCGAGCGCGACCAGTTCCCTGGCCTCGGGCACCTGCACCGGGCGCCCGGAGAGCCGTCGTACGGTCTCCTGCCAGGCCCTGCCCCGGGCGCCGCCGCCGATCAGCAGCAGCGGTGCCGAGCGGTCCGCGTCCTCGTCGAGGACCAGGTCCAGCGCGCCGAGCAGCGAGTGGACGGCACCGTCGTAGGCGGCCTGGAGGAGCTGTCCGGCGGTGGTGTCGTGCCGCAGACCGTGCAGCAGGCCCGAGGAGTGCGGCAGGTCCGGGGTGCGCTCGCCGTCCAGGTACGGCAGCAGCGTGGCGGTCGTACCGGGCTCCACGGCCTCCCGGTCGAGCCCCAGCAGGGCCGCGATTCGGTCCACGGCGAGGGTGCAGTTCAGGGTGCAGGCCAGCGGCAGCCAGTCGCCGCGCGCGTCCGCGAAACCCGCGACGGTGCCGGTCGGATCGGCGGGCCGGCGCCGCGACACCGCGTACACCGTGCCCGAGGTGCCGAGACTCATCACCGGCGTCCCGGGGCGGACCCCGAGCCCCAGCGCGGCGGCGGCGTTGTCGCCGGTGCCGGCCGCGACCAGGGTGCCCTTGGAGAACGGCAGGTCATGGCTGTCGCGCACGGTGCCGGCCAGCTCGCCGGGGTGCACCACGCGGGGCAGTAGTGCCGGGTCGAGCCCCACGTGGGCGAGGATCTCGGCGTCGTACGACTCGCTCGCGGACGCCCACCAGCCGGTCCCGGAGGCGTCGCCGCGGTCGGTGGTGCCCTGCCCGGTGAGCCGTTCGGTCAGGTAGTCGTGGGGGAGGCGGACCGCCTTGGTGGCGCGGACCGCTTCCGGCTCGTGCTCGGCGAGCCAGGCCCACTTGGTCACCGTGAACGAGGCGGCCGGGACGGAGCCGGTGCGCTCGGCCCAGGACTTCGCCCCGCCCAGTTCCTCGGTGAGCCGGCGGGCCTGCGGAGCCGAGCGGACGTCGTTCCACAGCAGCGCCGGGCGGACCGGCTCGCCGCGCTCGTCCAGGGTGACCAGGCCGTGCTGCTGACCGCCGATCGACACGGCGGCGGCCTCGTGCGCCGCGTCGCCGCACTGGCGCAACGCCTCGCACAGCGCGTCCCACCACTGCCGGGGGTCGCTCTCGCGGCCGGCTCCGGTGGTGACGGTGTGCGGCGCCTGGCCGCTCGCCACGACCTGCCCGGTCGCCGCGTCGACGACCAGCGCCTTCGTGGACTGCGTGGACGTGTCCACGCCGATGACGAGCGGACCTTCGGCTGCTGACATCGGGGCTCTCCCTCTTCCGCGGCTCGGCGGGATTTGTGGTGGATTGTGATCCGAAGACACCTTGTCTCTTCCCAGAGACGCGACTGCATACTAATTTGTAAAGCGCCATGACGAAATAGTCGGCAACACACGAGCAAGGAGCCGCGGCATGAGCTACCAGCCCACCCCCGAGGACAGGTTCACCTTCGGCCTGTGGACCGTCGGCTGGGAGGGAAGGGACCCGTTCGGCGACGCCACCCGGCCTGCCCTCGACCCCGTCGAGACGGTGCGGCGCCTGGCCGGCCTCGGCGCCCACGGCGTCACCTTCCACGACGACGACCTGATCCCCTTCGGGTCCTCCGACACCGAGCGCGAGTCGCACATCAAGCGCTTCCGCCAGGCTCTGGACGCCACCGGCATGACCGTCCCGATGGCCACCACCAACCTCTTCAAGCACCCCGTCTTCAAGGACGGCGCGTTCACCGCCAACGACCGCGACGTGCGCCGCTACGCGCTGCGCAAGACCATCCGCAACATCGACCTGGCGGTCGAGCTGGGCGCGCAGACGTACGTCGCCTGGGGCGGCCGCGAGGGCGCCGAGTCCGGCGCCGCCAAGGACGTCCGGGTCGCCCTCGACCGCATGAAGGAGGCCTTCGACCTCCTCGGCGAGTACGTGACCTCCCAGGGCTACGACCTGCGCTTCGCCATCGAGCCCAAGCCGAACGAGCCGCGCGGCGACATCCTGCTGCCGACCGTCGGCCACGCCCTGGCGTTCATCGAGCGCCTGGAGCGCCCGGAGCTGTACGGCGTCAACCCCGAGGTCGGCCACGAGCAGATGGCCGGGCTGAACTTCCCGCACGGCATCGCGCAGGCGCTGTGGGCGGGCAAGCTCTTCCACATCGACCTCAACGGCCAGTCCGGCATCAAGTACGACCAGGACCTGCGCTTCGGCGCCGGCGACCTGCGGTCCGCCTTCTGGCTGGTCGACCTCCTGGAGAGCGCCGGTTACACCGGGCCGCGCCACTTCGACTTCAAGCCCCCGCGGACCGAGGACATCGACGGCGTGTGGGCCTCCGCCGCGGGCTGCATGCGCAACTACCTGATCCTCAAGGAGCGCGCGGCCGCCTTCCGCGCGGACCCGGAGGTGCAGGAGGCCCTGCGCGCCGCCCGCCTGGACGAGCTGGCCCAGCCCACCGCGGCGGACGGCCTCCAGGCGTTGCTCGGCGACCGTTCGGCCTTCGAGGAGTTCGACGTCGACGCGGCCGCGAAGCGCGGGATGGCCTTCGAGCACCTGGACCAGCTCGCCATGGACCACCTGCTGGGCGCGCGCGACTGACCCTCCCCGTCCACCGAGGGCCACACCCTCGGGCGAACCCCGCGCGGAATGTCGCGGAATCATGCCATCCAGGGCATGAGTCCGTGCCGGGCTCCGCGCGGGGGTCGCGTCAGGGGCCGGAACGGCGGGACCCTCGGGGGTATGGCCACGCCACCCCCACCGCCCCAGCCGCCCGGCCCTCCGGCCGACACCCCGCCACCGGGCGGGTTCGGGCCGTCTCCCGGACACCCCGAGCCGCCGCCGAGGCGGCGCACCCCGCTGCTCGTCGCCCTCGCCGCTCTGGTGGCCGTCGTGGTGGTCGGGCTCGTGGTGTTCGTCGCCGCCGGGGGCGACGACTCGCCGGGCGAGGGGCCGTCCGACGACCCCGGCACCGGCGAAAGCCGCTCCCCGTCACCGTCGCTGGGCATCCCGAGCGAGCTGCCCAGCGGGCTGCCCTCACTGCCTTCCGGGTTCCCGAGCGAACTGCCCAGCGGGTTCCCGAGCGACTTCCCGAGCGACTTCCCGAGCGGGCTGCCGAGCGACTTCCCCAGCCATCTGCCGAGCGGGCTGGAGTCGCTGATCCCGTCCCTGGAGGGTGACCTGCCGTAGCGCCCGCCCGCGCATGGCGTGCCCGTCGCCGGAGCGGCGGGACGGCGGGACGGCGCGACGGCGCGACGGCACGACGGCGAGGGACCGGGAACCCTCTCGGTCAGAGGGCTTTCGGCCGGGGAGCCGGCTCGCTCGGGAGCCTCTCGGCCAGGGCACCTGCTCGGCCGGAAAGCCCTTCGATCAGGGAGCCTGCTCCTCCGGCACGGTCAGCGCGGAGGCCAGTGCCGTCGCCGGATCCCGGGCCGGGCCGCCGACCGGGGTCCACCGGCCGCGCTCCTTGCGGTACGGCCACCAGCGCCCCTCCCGGTCCAGGCGCAGCTGGCTCGACGCGCCGACGACCGTCCACCGGTTGGCCCGCGCCCGCAGCGTCGGCCGTTCGCCGGTGTCCCAAGCCGCATCCAGGGCCGCACGCGCGCGTGCGAGGGCATCACCTTCGACCGCCCACTCCTCTTCGAGCACCGAGAGCGCTGCCGCGCCACCCTGCTCCCAGGCCCGTACGGCCACCGCCAGCTCTTCCCGGCTGCGCCCCGAGCCGTCGGCCAGCCGGTCCAGGACCGCCCGCTCCGGCGCTCCGGCGGCCAGCCGCACCGCGTCCTGGGCGACCGTCGGCTCCGGCTCCCACGAACCGGCGTCGGCCCGCAGGGCGGCGGCCAGCATGGCGTGCGCCGCCACGGCGGTCCGCTCGGCCAGATACTCCAGCGCCGCCGGGTCGACGCCGGGCGCGGGGGAGGTCTCGACGTCCAGGGACGGCGGCTGTCCGGGGCGGTCGGGCAGGACGGGCGGTTCGGGCAGCGGGGGCAGGATGTCACCGGCCGCGTAGGCCTCGGCGGCGTCCACACCGGCCGGTGCGGCCGGCTCCGCCGCGGACGCGGTGCCGCGCTCCTGGAGGTCGGCGATCAGGGCCCGCTCGTCGCGTCCCCGCAGCAGCAGGAGGACAAACGGATCCTCGTCGAGCAGCCGGGCCATCTGGTAGCAGAGCGCGGCCGTGTGCCCGCAGTGGTCCCAGGCGCCGCACTCGCACTCCGGCTCCAGATCGCCGAGCCCCGGCAGCAGTTCGATGCCCGCCGCCGCCGCGTCCTCGACCAGGTGCGGTGGCATGTCCCGGTCCATCAGCGCGGCGACATGCCCGGCCCGCTCGACGGCCAGCTCCAGGAAGCGGTCCCACTGCTCGGCGGACAACCGCTCCAGCAGCACATCGGCACGGTGCGCGGTGCGGTCGCGGTCCTGGACCACCGCGGTGATGCGCCCCGGGCGCACCGACACCGCGCCCACGGCCCCCGCGCGCGCGAGCCGGCGGCCCGTCTTCACCTGCGCGCCGTCCAGCGCCGCGTCCTCCAGCGCCTTCAGCCAGGCCTGGCCCCACCAGGTCCGGGCGAAACCGCGGCCCTGGGCGGGCGGCAGCGCGGCGAAGGTGCGCTCGGTGTCGTCGTCGCAGCGGTTCATCGGGTGCTCCCTCGCAGTTCCACCAGTTCGGCCAGCTCGGCGTCCGACAACTCGGTGAGCGCGGCCTCGCCGGAGCCGAGCACGGCCTCGGCCAGTTCCCGCTTGCGGCTGAGCATGTCGGCGATGCGGTCCTCGATCGTCCCCTCGGCGATCAGCCGGTGCACCTGCACAGGCCGGGTCTGCCCGATGCGGTACGCGCGGTCGGTGGCCTGGGCCTCGACCGCGGGGTTCCACCAGCGGTCGTAGTGCACGACGTGCTCCGCGCGGGTGAGGTTGAGGCCGGTGCCCGCCGCCTTCAGCGAGAGCAGGAACACGGGGATCTCGCCGTCCTGGAAGCGCCGCACCATCGCCTCCCGCGCGGGGACGGGCGTCCCGCCGTGCAGGAACTGCGAGACCACGCCCCGCGCGGACAGATGCCGCTCGATGAGCCGCGCCATCCGCACGTACTGCGTGAAGACCAGGACGCCCGCCCCCTCGGCGAGGATGGTGTCGAGCAGTTCGTCCAGCAGTTCCAGCTTCCCGGAGCGCCCGGCGATCGTGGGCCGCTCCTCCTTGAGGTACTGCGCCGGGTGGTTGCAGATCTGCTTCAGACCGGTCAGCAGCTTCACGATCAGGCCGCGCCGGGCCATGCTGTCGGCGCCGGCGATCTCCGCGAGTGTCTCCCGCACCACGGCCTCGTACAGGCCGGTCTGCTCCGGGGTGAGGGACACCGCGCGGTCCGTCTCGGTCTTCGGCGGCAGCTCGGGCGCGATTCCGGGATCGGACTTGCGGCGGCGCAGCAGGAACGGGCGTACCAGCCGGGCCAGCCGTTCCGCGGCGGCCGGGTCCGGGTCCTGGCCGCCCTCGACCGCCTGCGCGTACCGCGCGCGGAAGGTGCCCAGCCGGCCCAGCAGTCCGGGCGTCGTCCAGTCGAGGATCGCCCACAGCTCCGAGAGGTTGTTCTCCACCGGTGTGCCGGTGAGCGCCACGCGCGCGCGGGCGCCGATGGAACGCAGCTCCCGCGCGGTCTCCGAGTACGGGTTCTTCACATGCTGGGCCTCGTCGGCCACGACCATGCCCCACGGCACCTCGCCCAGCCGGCGCGCGTCGAGGCGCATGGTCCCGTAGGTGGTGAGCACGAACTCCCCGTCGGCCAGGGCGTCGAGGTCACGCCGGGCGCCGTGGAAGCGGCGCACAGGCGTGCCGGGTGCGAACTTCTCGATCTCGCGCTGCCAGTTGCCCATCAGGGAGGTGGGACACACGACCAGGGTCGGACCGGCGGCCGAGGGGTCGGTCTGCCGGTGCAGGTGCAGGGCGATCAGCGTGATCGTCTTGCCGAGGCCCATGTCGTCGGCCAGGCAGCAGCCCAGCCCCAGGGACGTCGTACGGGCCAGCCAGCTCAGGCCGCGCCGCTGGTAGTCGCGCAGGTCGGCCGCGAGTGCGGCGGGCTGTGCGACCGGCTCCTGGCCCTCGGGGTCGGCGAGCCGCTCGCGCAGCGCGGCCAGCCAGCCCGTGGGCCGCACCTCCACGCGGTACCCGTCGACCTCGGTCGAGCCCGTCAGGGCCGCACCGAGCGCGTCGATGGGCGTGACCTTGCGGTCCTGCCGGTCGCGGGCCCGTCGCACCTCGCGCGGGTCGAGCAGCACCCACTGGTCGCGCAGCCGGACCAGGGGGCGGTTCGCCTCGGCGAGCCGGTCCAGCTCCTCCCGGGTCAGCCGCTGGTCGCCCAGCGCGAACCACCAGCTGAAGGCGAGCAGCGCGTCGGCGGACAGGAACGACGGCGTGTCGGAGGCGAGCCGGCCCGTGGCCGTCTCGTCGTCCGGCGGTCCGACGACCGCGCGGGTGGTCAGGTCGCGGGCCAGTTCCCTGGGCCAGTGCACCTCGACCCCGGCAGCCACGAGGGCGTCCGCGCCGCCGCCCAGCAGATCGGTGACCTCCTCGTCGACGAGCTCCACGGCGTCCGGCACGGCGGCCGACAGCAGCGGGGTGAGCGCGGGCCAGGCCCGTGCCGCCCGGCGCAGGGCCACCAGGGCGTCCATCCGCGCGCGCGGGCCGAACGCCTGGGCGGCCGCGTCCGTCGCGGCCCACACGTCGGCGGCGTCCGCGACCAGCACGGGGTCGCTCAGCAGGTGCAGCTGCGGTACGGCCCGGAAGACGGGGGCGGCCGCCTCGGGCGCGTCCGTCAGACCGGTCACCTCGATCCGCAGCGAGAGCCGTACGCCCGCGTCGTGGCCCGCGGCGACATCGGCGGCCCAGGCCCGCTGCGCGGGCAGTCGCTGCGGCTCCGACGCCGCGTAGGCAGGCCCGCCGGTGACCAGGGGCGCGGCGGGGGAGCGCGGCAGCGCGTCGGCCACGGCGTCCAGGAAGGCCCGCAGCGACGCTTCCGGGTCGGGCAGCCGCAGCGGCTCGGCCGGATCCACCGGGACGGCGTGCGCCTCGGGCGGCATCGCGGCGGCCAGCCGGCGGATCCGCTCGGTCTCCTCCGCGCGGAGCGGCCCCATCCGCCAGGCCTCGTGGTCCCGCTCCGACAGGCCGGGCAGCAGGAGGCCGCGCGCCGCGAACTCCAGGGCCAGCAGGGTGGCCGCGCCCCAGAACACGGCCGCGCGGTGTCCGTGTGTGGCGGCACGGGCCTGCGCGAGGACGGGCAGAGCCGCGCGCACCGGCAGCACGACGGCGGACGCGACGATCGCCTCGACACCGCCACCACCGCCACCACCGCCGACCCTGCCGACACCGTGCTCACTGGGGACCACGACCGTCAGTTCCCGCAGGTGTCCCGAGGCGACGGTCGGAGGGGTCTCGCCGTCGGGCCGCCAGAAGGCGACGCCGCCGGTCCGGGCCGGGTCACCGGGGACGAACACCGCGGGACAGCGGGCCAGTTCGAAGATCTCGGAGGAGGTTGCCAGGGGATTTGCCGAGGGAGTCCTCTGCACAGTGACGTCGCATTCCTCAAATTTGACTACTGGAGCTCGGAGCGGCCGAGGGTACAGCACCGCGAGGCTCGACCCGGCATGCTGAGAGAGTGACCTGGCTCACTGGGTGAAGGGTGGTGGGAAGCGCCGAAGGAAGCCCTAGGGGACGCGCATCAGGGATGTCTCAGGGCCGCGGTCCGGAACCGCCGCGAGCGCGAAGCCGTTTTTGACAGCAGAGAGCGGCAGTGGCCGCGAAGGAGGCGACAGACATGTCGATGAAAGCGAAGATCGCCCTGGGAGGTGTGGCGGTCGGGCTGTTCCTGTGGATCTGGCTGCCCCTGTGGGCCGTGCTGCTGATCGTGCTGGGCGTCCCGGCCGCCGCGTACCTCACGCTCGACCCCTCCCAGCGGCGCCGACTGCGCCGGGTCAGCCGCAAGGAGCTCGGTCGCTGACCGCGCCGGCCGCGCCGGGGCCCGCCGCGCCGGGGTCCGCCCTGTCCGGGCCCGCCGCGCCGGGGCCCGCCGCGCCGGGGTCCGCCGTGTCCGGGTCCGCCGCGTTCGGGTCTGCCGCGTTCGGGTCCGCCGCGCCGGGGTCCGCTGTGTACGGGTCCGCCGCGTTCGGGTCTGCCGTGTCCGGGTCCGCCGCATCCGGGCCGGTCGTCCGGCGTCGGCCGTGCCGTCGGAGCGCGACGGCGCGGTCCGGCCCGCTCAGCTCGGCCGTACGGCCATCTTGTCCAGCGCCTCCAGCAGGCCGGGCAGCTCCGGACCCCGCCCCACCGGCAGGACCTCCCCGGGTGCCTCGTCCAGCAGGACGAAGGCGATGTCGTCGGTCCTGGCCACCAGCGACCAGCCCGGCCCGTCGGCGCGCAGCGTCCGCGCGTCACCCGGTGCGAAGGACGACCGGACGCGGCCGAGCGGCGGCGGGGTGTCCACATAGGCGCGCGCTTCGGCGAGGACCCGGCGCACCCCGCCACGTCCCGGCGCGGGCTCGGCCGCCTTCCCCGCCTCGGCGCCACCGTCGGGCGTCGCGAACTCGGAGTCGTCGATCTGCTCCCGCCACTGGGCCCACTGCAGCGCGATCTCGTCGGCCCCGAGCCGGCGCTGGGCGGGCCCCCAGACGCTGGTGTCCGGAGGGGTCAGCGGAGGGCCGTCGCCCGGCTCGGGAGCGGGGTCGTGCGGCGCGGGCACGCCGGGCGCCGCCACGGCCACCGCGAGAGGCCACCCGGGCAGGGCCGCGACGACGCTGCGGTCGTCCGGCGACAGCTCGTACTCCATGCCGCAGTCCCAGGAGGCGATCGCGACGGCGACCAGCGACACGTCGTCGGTGACCACCGTCCACCGCGCACCGTCGCCGTCCTGGCCCAGGACCAGGCCGTACCCGTCGGCGAGCGGCGCCAGGCCGAGCGCCGCGCACGCCTCCGGATAGTCGTCGCCCAGCACGCTCGGGAACTTCGCCGGTGTCAGCAGCACCGCCGTCAGCACATACAGCGCATCGTCCTCGGCGGCGACGGCGTCCTCGCTCGTCCCGGCCATCCCAGCCTCCCCAGGGGTTTGTCCAACGGCGCGCACCCTAGTGCGACCGGGAGCCGCTTGTCACGACTCCCTCCACCACTCCCTCCGCCACGCCTAGCTGCGGCGATCCGGCGGGACCGGGTGAAACCGCCCCCGTGGGGGACCGCGGGCGTCAGGCCGCCGGCAGCCCCAGGAGGTCGCGGGCCACGGTCTGCGGAGACTCGTCGCGCTGCCGCGCGAGAGCGATGACCGCCCGGCACGCGAGTTCGTTCACCCCGAAGGACAACGCCTCCGGCGACACCCAGCCCGCCGCCTCGTCGATCCGCTCCTGATCGTCCTCGGCGCAGGCGGACACATAGACGGCGGCCGCCTCGAACAGGTTGTGCGTCCGTGTCTCACGGCCGGTCTTCGACTCCTCCCGGACGGCCCCGCGGACATTGCCCCACACCTCGCGTACCTTGCCGAACACGCCGACCACCTTCCCCTGCTCGGTATGTGCCGCCGATCGTTCAACCGCTCTCGTTCAACGTAGAGTTGGAGCTCCGGCGACAGAAGGGGGAGGGCGCGGTGAAGCGCTTCGACCGGCTGGAGCAGATCCGGCGCATGGACCCGTACAAGGAAGCGACGGCCATCTACCGGCTCAGTTCGGCCTACGAGTTCCCCTGGGACTTCACCCGGGCCCTGGAACTGGCCCTCTACCGCACCTACGCCGTGCCGAGCATCGGCCGGCTGCTCGCCGAGACCGCCGAACTGACCGACCGCACGCAGAAGCGTTACGACGACACCTCACTGCTGCTCGACGCGGTCGTGGAGCACGGCTTCGACAGCACTCCGGGCCGCACGGCGATCCGCCGCATCAACCAGATGCACCGCTCGTACGACATCAGCGACGACGACATGCGCTACGTGCTGTGCACCTTCGTCGTGATGCCCCGGCGGTGGATCGACGCCTACGGGTGGCGCCGGCTCTCCCGGCACGAGATCGTCGCCTCCACCGTGCATTACGGCACCCTGGGCCGGTACATGGGCATCAAGGACATCCCCGGGACCTACGAGGAGTTCGAGAGCTGCCTCGACGACTACGAGGCCGCCCACTTCGCCTGGGACCGGGACGCGCGGCGCGTCTCGGACGCCACGCTCGACCTGATGGCCTCCTGGTATCCGGGCCCGCTCGCCCCGCTCCTGCGCACCACCACCCTCGCCCTGCTCGACGACTCGCTGCTGCGCGCCTTCCGCTACCCCGCGCCGAGTCCCGCCGCCCGCGCGCTGGTGCGCCGCGCGGTACGGCTGCGTGGGCGCGCCGTCCGGCTGCTGCCGCCGCGCCGCGCCCCGCACTTCGCCCGGCAGAACTGGGAGATCAAGGGCTACCCGGACGGCTATCAGGTGGCCGACCTCGGCACCTGGCCCACTCCTGGTGTCCGCGGCTGCCCCGTGCGGCACCTGGGCGGGTCAACCGCCGAGTGACGCCAAGGTGGTGTGCAGCCAGCTGAGTTCCGCGCGGGACGTGGCCCGCGCGATGGTCAGCACGCCGCGCCGGAACGGGTCGTCCAACTCCTCGGCGGACAGCGGCCGGTCACCGTCGTAGAAGAAGCTCGCCGGCTCCTCCAGGAAGGCCAGCCGGCGTCGCAGGACGGCCGCCTGGGCGTCGGCGTCGTCCAGGTGGCGCAGGAAGGCGAGCACCGTGAACCAGCGGTTCTCGTCGGTGATGTCGCGCTGCGTGGGTTCGGCGAGCCGACGGCGCAGCTCCCGTCCGCCCGCGTCGGTCAGGGACAGCACGTGCCGGGGAGCGGCCACCGCGCCGGGCTCCGTGGTGCGCTCCAGCAGGCCCGCCTGCTCCAGGCGCTTGATCGCCGGGTAGAGCGTGCTCTCCGCGACCGGCCGCACGTGCCCGGCCAGTGCCGCGATGCGTTTGCGCAGCTCATAGCCGTGCAGCGGCGCTTCGTAGAGAAATCCGAGGATGGCGAGCTCCAGCATGCCCGCATTCTCGCGCACGTTCGCTGTACATCCGAATCTCTGTACCCGCGCCCAGTAATACATCTGCTTCTCTATACCTCGGTTTCGATGTATCTTCCTGGAGCGTGCCGATGACGACGGCTGCGTGCGAGAGATCAAACGGAGGGGGCACCATGCGGGAAGCCGAGTTCGACAGCGAGGGCAGTCGTATCCGGTGGACGGAGACGCCCGGTGCGGAACCCGCGCGGGTGTACGTCCACGGCCTGGGAGCCGCCTCGGCCGCCTACCACGCCCATGTCGCCGCCCGGCCGGAACTCGCGGGCCGGCGCAGTCTCTTCGTCGATCTTCCGGGGCACGGCCTCAGCGACCGGCCCGCCGGCTTCGGGTACCGCCTGGAGGACCACGCCGACGCCCTGGCGGCCGCGCTCGACGCCGCGGCCGTGGCCGGTGCGGAGCTGATCGCGCACAGTATGGGCGGAGCCGTCGCCCTGGTGCTGGCCCACCGGCGGCCCGATCTCGTCTCCCGGCTGGTGCTCACGGAGGCCAACCTCGACGCCTTCCCGCCGCCCACCGCGGGCAGCAGCGGCATCGCCGCCTACGAGGAGGACGATTTCGTCGCCCGAGGCTTCGCGCGCGTGCTGGAGAAGGCGGGGCCCACGTGGGCGGCGACCATGCGGCTGACGGACCCGCGCGCCCTGCACCGCACTGCCGTGGGCCTGCGCCGGGGCTCACGACCGATGATGCGCGCCCTCCTGACGGAGCTGCCCGTCGAGCGCGTGTATCTGCAGGGCGAGCTCAGCGGAGAACTCGACGGCAGGCGCGACCTGGAGGCCGCCGGAGTGCGCGTGGTGACCGTGCCGGGCGCCGGTCACAACGTGATGTTCGACCGTCCCGACGCCTTCGCGGCCGCGGTCGCCGGGCGGCCGTGACGGCTCAGCCCTCCCGCACGGCCAGGGCCAGGAAGCGGGCGTCCTCGTCGACGTATGACGTCATCCGCCACCCCGCACCGGCCAGCAGCGGGCGCAGGCGGGGCTCCGCGCGGAGGTCGTCCGGGGTGATCTGCCGTCCCTGCCGCGCCGCGAGCGCCGCACGGCCGATCGGATGGAACAGGGCGAGCAGGCCGCCGGGGCGCACCACCCGGGCCAGCTCCCGCAGATCGGTCTCCGGCTCGGACAGGTGCGAGACCAGGCCCGCCGCGAAGACCGCGTCCAGCGACCCCGTCCGCAGCGGCAGCGCGGCCACGTCGGCGAGCAGCAGCCGCCCGTCCCGGTCCCGGCCGGCCCGCACGGCGGCCTCCAGCATCGCCGGAGTCAGATCGGCACCGAGCACCACTCCCGAGGCCCCGACGGCCGCCCGCAGCGGTGGCAGGGCGCGGCCGGTGCCACAGCCCGCGTCCAGGACACGGTCACCCGCGCGCAGACCGAGTTCGGCGACCGCGGCCGAGTAGGCGGGGCCGTCGTCGGGGAACCGGCGGTCCCAGTCGGCGGCGCGGGCGCCGAAGAACTCCTGGACGTGCGTGCGGTCGTCGCTCATGTTCCACATGATCCCTCACCGACACGGATGACGTCTCTCCGCACATGTTCGAGCGGGACGCGATCGTTCAGGAACATCTGTGCGTCATATTCCAGCACCTTTCGAAATGCGCCCCCTTTGTGCGCCCCTGCCCCGACTAGCGTCCCGGGGCCATGGGACACCTGGACCACGCCGCCTTCGGCTGGCTGACCCCCGTGCTGTCGTACGCCATGGCCTGCATAGGTGCCGCGCTGGGACTGCGCTGCACCGTGCGGGCCCTCGCCGCCACCGGCCGCTCGCGCCGCAACTGGCTGATCACCGCGGCCTCCGCCATCGGCACCGGCATCTGGACCATGCACTTCGTGGCCATGCTCGGCTTCAGCGTCAGCGGCACCGAGATCCGCTACGACGTGCCGCTGACCGTGCTCAGCCTGCTGGTCGCCATGGTCGTCGTCTGCGCCGGCGTCTTCGCCGTCGGCTACGGCCGTGACCGCGTCGGCGCGCTCCTGCTCGGCGGGCTCACCACCGGACTGGGCGTCGCGAGCATGCACTACCTGGGCATGGCCGCCGTACGGCTGCACGGCGACGTCACCTACGACCCGTTGCTCGTCGCCCTCTCCGTGCTGATCGCCGTCGTCGCGGCGACGGCGGCCCTGTGGGCGGCGCTCAACATCCAGGCACCCGTCGCGGTCACCGTCGCCTCGCTCGTCATGGGTGCCGCGGTGAGCAGCATGCACTACACCGGCATGCTCGCGGTGCGCGTGCGCGTCACGCCCTCCGGCGAGCTCCTGCCCGGGGCCACGGCGATGCAGTTCGTCTTCCCCCTCGCCGTCGGCCTCGGGTCCTATCTCTTCCTCACCTCGGCCTTCGTCGCCCTGTCGCCGACGGCGGGGGAGCGCGAGGCGTCCGCCTCCGCCCAGCGGCCGGTCGGCGCCGCCGTCCGCTGACCTCCCGGCCCGCCCCCGAACCGGCCCGCCCCACACCCTGACGAGCGAGGAGGCCATGCGTACACCCCGTAGGACCCCGACAGCAGGCGGCGAGCGGCCGCCGGCGCCCACCGTCCGCGGACGCCGCGCGCACGCCGGGCCCCCGGCCGACGAGCGCCCCGACGACGACCCGGGCACCCCCGCCGACCGCGCCCCCGCACCCCGGGAACGCTGGCGGATCCGGCCGCGCACCGTCCGCGCCAAGATCGTCTGCCTGCTGATGGTGCCCGTCGTGTCCCTGCTGGCCCTGTGGGCGTACGCCACCGTCACCACCGCCCAGGACGTCTCCCGGCTGCGCCAGTTGCAGCGCGTCGACGCCGAGGTCCGGACGCCCGTCGCGAACGCCGTCGCCGCCCTCCAGGCAGAGCGCGTCGCCGCCGTGCGCCACGCGACCGAACCGTCGGCCGCCGGCAGCGGCGAACTGGAACGCCTCGCGGCGCACACCGACCGCGCGGTGGCGAAACTGCGCCTCGGCGAGGACGGCACCGTCGCCGACGGCCAGGAACTGCCCCACCAGGTCGCCCAGCGCCTCGTCGCCCTGATCCACAGCGCCGAGGAACTGCGGCCGCTGCGCACCGCCGTACTCGACCGCCGCACCGGCTGGAACGAGACGTACCGCCGCTACACCGCCACCATCGCCACCGCCTTCGGCGTCGGCGGAGCGCTCACCGGTGTCCAGGACGCCCAACTGGGCTCCGACGCGCGCGTGCTGCTGGAGTTCTCCCGCGCCGGTGAGGCACTGGCCCAGGAGGACGTGCTACTCACGTCCGCGCGACTCGCCGGTGGCCTCACGGGCGAGCGGCTGCGGCTGTTCACCGGCGCCGTCGACACCCGTCGTACCCTCACCGAGACCGCCGTCGCCGACCTCAGCGGCGCCGAACGCGCCGCATGGCTGCGCCTCGCCGAGGACGCCGACTACACGGCCGTTGCCGGCGCCGAGGACCGGGTGCTGTCCAGCAGCGCGGGCGCCAGGGCCGTCGCCGCGGCGCCGGAGACCACCTGGCAACAGGCCCACGCGCGCGTGCGGGACGGTATGCGCGCCATCGAGCGGGACGCGGCCCGCGGTGTCGCGGACCGCGCCGACCCGTTCACCCGAGGTCTGCTCACCCCTGCCGGAGCCGCGGTCCTCTTCGGCCTCGCGGCCGTCGCCGCCTCCCTCGTCATCTCCGTCCGGATCGGCCGCGGACTCGTCGTCGAACTGGTCAGCCTGCGCAACAGCGCCCTGGAGATCGCCCGCCGCAAACTGCCCGAGGCGATGCGGAGACTGCGGGCCAGCGAGGAGATCGACATCCGCGCGGAGGCACCGCCCGGACCGGCCGCCGACGACGAGACCGGACAGGTCGCCGAGGCCCTGGACACCGTGCACCGCGCGGCACTGCGGGCCGCCGTGGAACGCGCCGAACTCGCCAGCGGCATCTCCGGCGTCTTCGTCAACCTCGCCCGCCGCAGCCAGGTCCTGGTCCACCGCCAGCTGAGCCTCCTGGACAGCATGGAACGCCGCTCGGAGGACCCGGGCGAACTCAGCGACCTGTTCCGGCTGGACCACCTCACCACCCGGATGCGGCGGCACGCCGAGAGCCTGATCATCCTCTCCGGCGCGGCCCCCGGCCGGGCCTGGCGCATGCCGGTGTCCCTGACCAACGTGGTCCGCGCCGCCGTCTCCGAGGTCGAGGACTACGCGCGCGTGGAGGTACGCCAGCTCCCCGCGGCGTCCGTCGCCGGCGCCGCAGTCGCCGACCTCACCCACCTCCTCGCCGAGATCATCGAGAACGCCGCCCAGTTCTCGCCCCCGCACACGCGCGTGCGGGTCACCGGCGAACCCGTGGGCAACGGCTACGCCGTGGAGGTCGAGGACCGCGGCCTGGGCATGGGCCCAGAGACGCTGGCCGAGGCCAACCGGCGGATCGAGCAGTCCGAGGCGCTGGACCTGTTCGACAGCGACCGGCTCGGCCTCTTCGTGGTCAGCAGGCTCGCCGCCCGGCACGGCATCAAGGTGCACCTGCGCACCTCCCCCTACGGCGGCACCACGGCCGTCGTCCTGCTGCCGACCGCGCTGCTGCACAGCGCCCCGCCGGAACGGTCCCCCGGCGAGCCCGCCGCCGCCGAGCAGACCGCGGAACGTGCGTACGCGCCCCTCCAGGGAGGCCCCCGACCGCAGGAGGCGCCCGTGCACGCCGTCCCCTTCCCGGCCGACCGGCCCGCACTCGTGGCCCCCGCTCCCGGCGGCCCCGCCCCGACCGCGACGGAGCCCGCCCCCGAACCCCCGCCCCCGGGAGTCACCGCCTTGCGCCTGCACCGCCCCTCCGACCCGCCCGACGGCGACCTCCCACGCCGCGTACGGCAGACCCATCTCGCGCCCCAACTGCGCGACCGGCGCCCCGAGGAACCGGCGCGGTCACCCGCGCCGCCCGGCGACGACCGGCGCACCCCCGAACTCGTCCGGGACCGTATGACGGCCTACCGCGACGGATGGGCCCGCGGTGGCGGCCGGCGACCCGGCCGCGGCGCCGCCCCCGCCGCGGCGCCCGGCCGCGACAGCAGCGAAGGAGACCCCGCATGATCCAGGACCCGAGCATGAGAGCCCCGCAGCGATCCGGCGAACTCGACTGGCTGCTGGACGACCTGGTCCTGCGGGTGCGCGAGGTACGGCACGCCGTGGTGCTCTCCAACGACGGACTCGCCGTCGGCGCTTCCAGCGAACTCGGCCGCGAGGACGCCGAACACCTCGCCGCCGTCGCCTCCGGTTTCCACAGCCTCGCCAAGGGCGCCGGCCGGCACTTCGGCGCCGGCGGGGTCCGCCAGACCATGGTGGAGATGGACGACGGCTTCCTGTTCGTCGCCGCCGCCGGCGACGGCTCCTGCCTCGCCGTCCTCACCGCCGTGACCGCCGACATCGGCCTGGTGGCGTACGAGATGGCGCGACTGGTCAAACGCGTCGGTGAGCACCTCTACACGCCACCGCGCGTCGCCGCCCGGCCGCCCGCCGCGGGCTGACGCGGAAGGGCGGACCGCCGCGATGACCGAGGACACTACGGGAGCCCCGCGCGAGCCGGGCAGCCAGTGGTACGACCACGAGGCCGGGCCCCTGGTGCGTCCCTACGCCATGACGGGCGGACGCACCGAACCCGGACCCCACGGGGTCCACTTCGACCTGATCGCCCTCGTCACCCTCGACCCGGGCGCGCCCGGACTCGACGACGACAGCGCGCTCGGACCTGAACACCAGGCCTTGATCGCGCTGTGCCGCCCCGAGACCCAGTCGGTGGCCGAACTCGCCGCCGGCGCCGACCTGCCCGTCGGCGTGGTCCGGGTGCTCCTCGGCGATCTGCTGGAACTCGGCTGCGTCACCGTCAGCCGGCCGGTACCGCCCGCGCAATTGCCCGACGAACGGATCCTGCGCGAGGTGATCGATGGACTGCGAGCGCTGTAGAAGGTCGGTCGCGAACGTCGACCGGTGCCGTCACACCCGAGAGAAGTGATCGATGGTCTCCGAGAACTGGGACGCCCAAGGCGACGACAGCACCGCCCTGGCGTTGAAGATACTGGTCGCCGGAGGGTTCGGCGTGGGCAAGACGACCCTGGTGGGCGCGGTCAGCGAGATCCGTCCGCTGCGCACCGAGGAACTGCTCAGCCAGGCAGGCCAGTTGGTCGACGACACCGACGGCGTGGACCAGAAGGTCACGACGACCGTCGCCATGGACTTCGGCCGCATCACCATCCGCTCGGGGCTGTCCCTGTACCTGTTCGGCACCCCCGGCCAGGACCGCTTCTGGTTCCTGTGGGACGAACTGTCGCAGGGCGCCCTCGGCGCCGTGGTCCTCGCCGACACCCGCCGCCTGGAGGACTGCTTTCCCGCGGTCGACTACTTCGAGCACCGGCACATCCCGTTCGTGGTGGCCGTCAACTGCTTCGCGGGCGCCCGCTCCTACAGCGCCCACGACGTCTCGCGCGCCCTCGACCTCGACCAGGGCACCCCGGTCGTCCTCTGCGACGCCCGCGACCGCGACTCGGGCAAGGAGGTGCTGATCCGGCTCGTCGAGTACGCCGGGCGGATGCACACCGCGCGGTTGCTGGACTCAGTCGGCTGACCGGCCCTCCTCGGCGGACGGGCCGCCCGCCGAGGAGACGGCGACCGGCCCGCCGGCCGCGGAGACGGTGGCCGGCCGCCAGCCAATGAGATGGCGGCCGACCCGCCCGCCGAGGAGACGGCGGCCGGAGTCAGTCGGCGACGCCCTTCTCCGCGAGGACCTTGTCGATCGTGACCCGAACCAGCAGCTCACCGGGCACACCGTTGCGCGCCCCGTACTCCTCGGCGTGTTCCTCGCCCATGTACCGCGCCGCGATCCGGGTCGCCCAGCGGCGCACCTCCTCCAGGTCCTCCGACAGCCGGGCGCGGCCCCGCAGCACCACGTAGCCGAAGGGCGCCCGGTCGTCGTCCACGCAGAGGGCGACCCGGCCGTCGCGGGCCAGGTTGCGGCCCTTCACGGTGCCCTTGCCGGTGTTGAACACCACCTCGTCCCCGTCCAGCAGGAACCAGACGGGCGCCAGATGCGGACTCCCGTCGTCCCGCACGGTCGCGAGCTTGCCGGTGCGGGTGCCGTGCGTGACGAACTCCCGCCATTCCGTGTCGGTCATCTTCTGTGCCATGCCTCCCATCCTCCTTGCCCGCACGGCGGTCCTGGGGAAGGCTGACGGGGAGATCTCCCCCGGCCAGGGGGGAGGGACATCACACGGGGAGACCGGATCATGGCGCAGAACCGGGGACTTGGCTGGCTGCTGGACGACCTGACGCAGCGCGTCGAGCATGTGCGGCACGCGCTCGTCCTGTCCAACGACGGACTGGTGACGGGCGCGAGCACGGGACTGCGGCGGGAGGACGCCGAGCATCTGGCCGCCGTCGCGTCCGGACTGCACAGCCTGGCCAAGGGATCGGGACGGCACTTCGGCGCGGGGGGCGTCCGCCAGACGATGGTGGAGTTCGACGACGCGGTGTTGTTCGTCACCGCGGCGGGCAACGGCAGCTGTCTGTGCGTGCTCAGCGGCGCTGAGGCCGACATCGGCCAGATCGGCTACGAGATGACACTGCTCGTCAACCGGGTCGGCGAGCACCTCGGCGTGGACGCCCGCCACCCGGAGCGATCGCCCGCCGTCGACCTCTGACCTGCACGTTCGTCATCTCCCACGGAGTTGTCCACAGGCTCGCCAGGATGTCGGCCGGAGCGGCTACGTTGGTGTGACCGCGAACGCACACAGCGTGAGCTCGGCACTCCACGGGGGAGACGACCATGTCAGGGAAGACCAGCGCGCCATCGAGCCACCTCACCTGGGCGCCGGGCCGGGCCGCCCGCGAACTCGGCCTGAAGCGCAGCGAGTTCGATCTGGCGGTCCACCTGGGCCGCATCCGGACGGTGCCCGACGAAGGCGGTGGAGGCCGCCGGGTGACCCGCGCCGAGATCGACCGGCTGCGTGCGACGGAAGGCTTCCCCGAAGCGTTCCTGGACGGCCTGCGGACCGTGGGCACCCGGGAGGCGGCGGCCGTCATGGGAGTGACGGAGCCCAGGTTCACCCGCCTCGCCCGCCTGGGGCTGGTGGTGCCGGTGCGCTTCTACGTGAACCGCTACCGGACCGTGGTCTGGCTCTATCTGGCCGAAGAGCTCCGTCAGTTCGCCGCGGACGAGAGGAACGCCCCGCTGATGAAGGGGCGCACACCGGAGAACCTGCGGGACCGGCTGACCGCCGGCCTGGACCTGCGGCCCCGGAACTGGCGGGGCCGCCATCTCGGATTCCTGCTCCGCATGGCCGACGACCCCTGGGAGCGCGCCGGGGCCGTCGCGGCCCTGCTCGACCCGGTGCGGATCGCCGAACTCGTCAAGGACCCCTACGAACGCGCCCACCTGCACCGGTTCCGACCCGATCCTCCGGCCCAGGGCCTGCCGGACTCACCGGCCGCCCAGCTCGCCGAGCGGATCACGACGGCGGAAGACCCCGACGAGATCGGCTGGCTGCGGGCCGACCTCACCCGCGCCCTCGAAGAAGCCCGCACCGCGCGACCCGCCCCGCGCCCGGCACCCCGGCAGACGGCACCAGGCACCGCGCCGCGTCCGCACCGGCGCCCGGATGGCCGCCGGCCCGATGCACGTCGACCGGATGCTCGTCGGCCGGAGGCGCCACCGGCGTCGCGGACGGAGCGGCGGCGCGGCCTGATGGCGTGGCTGCGCCGCACAAGCACCTGAGGGGGCGCGCTGCGCAGCTACAGCGCTCGGAACAGCCCTTCCTGGACGACGGACACCAGCAGGCGCCCCTCCAGGTCGTAGATCCGCCCGCGCGCCAGTCCCCGGCCGCCCGTCGCGATCGGCGACTCCTGGTCGTACAGGAACCACTCGTCGGCGCGGAACGGCCGGTGGAACCACATCGCGTGGTCCAAAGAGGCCATGTCGAAGCCCCGCGGCCCCCACAGCGGTTCCACGGGGATACGGACGGCGTCCAGCAGGGTCATGTCGCTGGCGTAGGTCAGCGCGCAGGTGTGCACCAGCGGATCGTCGCCCAGCGGCCCGACCGCCCGCATCCACACCGCGCTGCGCGGCTCGGCGCCCTGGACCTCCTCAGGCGTCCAGCGCAACCGGTCCACATAGCGGATGTCGAAGGGCTGGCGACGCGCCATCCGCTCCCACTGCTCGGGCAGCGCGCCCAGATGCTCACGGATCTCGTCGGTGACCGTCGGCAGGGACTCCGGGTCCGGAACCTTCCGGGCCGGCGGCAGCTGATGCTCGAAGCTCCCTACCTCAGGCTGGTGAAAGGAGGCGGTGAGATTGAAGATCGTGCGGCCCTGCTGCACGGCCGTGACCCGGCGGGTCGTGAACGACCGCCCGTCGCGGACCCGTTCCACCTGGTACACGATCGGCACGCCCGGCCGGCCCGGGCGCAGGAAGTACGCGTGCAGCGAGTGCACCGGGCGGTCGCCCTCCGTGGTGCGCCCGGCGGCGACCAGCGCCTGGCCGGCGACCTGGCCGCCGAAGACCCGCTGCAGCGACTCGTCGGGGCTGCGGCCACGGAAGATGTTGACCTCGATCTGCTCCAGGTCGAGCAGGTCGACCAGTCTCTCGGCCGGGTTCGTCATGGGTGCCTTTCTCCTGTGCTCACAGCTGGCCGACGTCGGTGACACGGACCACGGCACGGCCCTCCGCGTCGGAGGCCGTGAGATCGACCTCCGCGCTGATGCCCCAGTCGTGGTCGCCGTTCGGGTCGTCGAAGATCTGCCGCACGCGCCACAGGGCGTTCTGCGGCTCCTCCTCGATCAGCAGCAGCTTGGGACCACGGGCGTCCGGGCCGGTGCCCAGCTCCTCGTACTCGTCCCAGTACTTGTCCATCGCCTCGCCCCAGGCATCGGCGTCCCAGCCGGCCTCGGCGTCCAACTCGCCCAGCTCCACGACCTGGTCGAGCGCGGCCAGCTCGACCCGCCGGAACATCGCGTTGCGCACCAGGACGCGGAAGGCACGCGCGTTGGCGGTGACCGGCTTGACCTGGTCGGCCTTCTCCTGGGCCTCCTCGGCGGTCATCTCCTCCGGGTTGGCCAGCTGCTCCCACTCGTCGAGCAGGCTGGAGTCGACCTGGCGGACCATCTCGCCGAGCCATTCGATCAGGTCCTGAAGGTCCTCGGACTTCAGATCGTCCGGGACGGTGTGGTCGAGGGCCTTGTAGGCGCTCGCCAGGTACCGCAGCACGATGCCCTCGGTGCGGGCCAGCTCGTAGTGGGACACCAGCTCCGTGAAGGACAGCGCCCGCTCGTACATGTCCCGGATGACCGACTTCGGCGACAGCGGATGGTCACCGACCCAGGGGTGGCTCTTGCGGTAGGTGTCGTACGCGTGGGAGAGCAGCTCCTCCAGCGGCTTGGGGTAGGTGACGTCCTGGAGCCGCTCCATGCGCTCCTCGTACTCGACGCCGTCCGCCTTCATCGCGGCCACCGCCTCGCCGCGCGCCTTGTTCTGCTGGGCGGCGAGGATCTGCCGCGGGTCGTCCAAGGTGGACTCCACCACGGACACCATGTCCAGTGCGTACGACGGCGACTCCGGGTCCAGCAGCTCGAACGCCGCGAGCGCGAACGTGGACAGCGGCTGGTTCAGCGCGAAGTCCTGCTGGAGGTCCACGGTGAGCCGCACGATCCGGCCCTCGGCGTCCGGCTGGTCCAGCTTCTCGACGATGCCGCCGTCCAGCAGCGAGCGGTAGATCGCGATCGCGCGCCGGATGTGCCGCAGCTGCTGCTTGCGCGGCTCGTGGTTGTCCTCCAGCAGGTGCCGCATCGCCTCGAAGGCGTTGCCGGGCCGCGCGATCACCGACAGCAGCATGGTGTGCGTCACCCGGAAACGGGACGTCAGCGGCTCCGGCTCGGAGCCGATCAGCCTTTCGAAGGTGTCCTCCGACCACGCCACGAAACCCTCGGGCGCCTTCTTGCGGACCACCTTGCGGCGCTTCTTCGGGTCGTCGCCCGCCTTCGCGAGCGCCTTCTCGTTCTCGATGACGTGCTCCGGCGCCTGGGCGACGACGAAGCCCGCCGTGTCGAAGCCGGCCCGACCGGCGCGGCCCGCGATCTGGTGGAACTCGCGAGCGCGCAGCGTGCGCACCCGGCTGCCGTCGTACTTGGTGAGCGCCGTGAACATCACCGTGCGGATGGGCACGTTGACGCCGACGCCGAGCGTGTCGGTGCCGCAGATGACCTTCAGCAGACCGGCCTGCGCCAGCTTCTCCACCAGACGCCGGTACTTGGGCAGCATGCCGGCGTGGTGCACACCGATGCCGTGCCGCACGTAACGGGAGAGGTTGCGGCCGAACTTGGTGGTGAAGCGGAAGTTGCCGATCAGCTCGGCGATCCGCTCCTTCTCCTCGCGCGAGCACATGTTGATGCTCATCAACGCCTGAGCCCGCTCCACCGCCTGCGCCTGGGTGAAGTGCACGATGTACACGGGCGCCTGCTGGGTCTGCAGCAGTTCGGTCAGCGTCTCGGTGAGCGGCGTGCGGCGGTACTCGTAGGAGAGCGGAACCGGGCGGGTCGCCGAGCGGACCACCGAGGTCGGGCGGCCGGTGCGCCGCGCGAGGTCCTTCTCGAACATCGATACGTCGCCGAGCGTGGCCGACATCAGCACGAACTGCGCCTGCGGCAGCTCCAGCAGCGGGATCTGCCAGGCCCAACCGCGGTCCTGCTCCGCGTAGAAGTGGAACTCGTCCATGACGACCTGGCCGACGTCCGCGTGCTTGCCGTCGCGCAGCGCGATGGAGGCCAGCACCTCGGCCGTGCAGCAGATGACGGGGGCGTCGGCGTTGACGGACGCGTCGCCGGTCAGCATGCCGACGTTCTCGGTGCCGAAGAGCTTGCACAGCTCGAAGAACTTCTCCGAGACCAGCGCCTTGATCGGGGCGGTGTAGAAGGTGACCTCGTCCCGGGCCAGCGCGGCGAAGTGGGCACCGGCGGCGATCATGCTCTTGCCGGACCCGGTGGGCGTCGACACGATCACGTTCGCCCCCGAGACCACCTCGATCAGCGCCTCCTCCTGATGGGGGTAGAGCGTGAGACCGCGCTCCTGAGCCCACGACTCGAAGGCTTCGTACAGGGCGTCGGGGTCGGCGGTCGGCGGGAGACGATCGATGAGGGTCACGCCCCCATCTTGCCTGCCCCGCGACCCGATGCGGGAATCGGATGCCGACCCGAAGATCACGAACGCTACGCTGTGTCGCCGACGCGGCGTCGCCGCGCGGGGTCAACTGGACAGCGGCACACGAGGAACGGGGCGGGCAACGGCGATGATGGGACCAGCACACTCACTCTCCGGTGCCGCGGCCTGGCTCGGCGTCGGAGCGGCCACCACCGCCGCCGGCCACCCCATGCCCTGGCCGGTCCTGCTGGCCGGAGCGCTGATCTGCGCCGGCGCCGCACTCGCCCCGGACCTCGACCACAAGGCCGCGACCATCTCCCGAGCCTTCGGCCCGGTCTCGCGCGGCGTGTGCGAGATCGTCGACAAGCTGTCGTACGCCGTCTACAAGGCCACCAAGAAGCAGGGCGACCCGCGTCGCTCCGGCGGGCACCGCACGCTCACGCACACCTGGCTGTGGGCGGCGCTGATCGGCGGCGGCACCTCGGCGCTGGCGATCACCGGCGAGCGCTGGGCGGTGCTGGCGATCCTCTTCGTGCACATGGTGCTGGCGATCGAAGGCCTGCTGTGGCGGGCGACCCGTGGTTCCAGCAGCGACGTCCTGGTCTGGCTGCTCGCCGCGACCAGCGCGTGGATCATCGCCGGAGTGCTGGACAAGCCGGGCAACGGCTCGGACTGGCTGTTCACGGCACCGGGCCAGGAGTACCTGTGGCTGGGGCTGCCGGTGGTGCTCGGCGCACTGGTGCACGACATCGGGGACGCGCTGACCGTGTCCGGCTGCCCGATCCTGTGGCCGATCCCGGTGGGCCGCAAGCGCTGGTACCCGGTGGGCCCGCCGAAGGCCATGCGGTTCCGCGCGGGCAGCTGGGTCGAGCTCAAGGTGCTGATGCCGGCGTTCATGCTGCTCGGGGGAGTGGGCGGCGCGGCCGCGCTCAACGTCATCTGAGGCGGACCGGTTCCGTGGGCCGCGCCGGCCCGGCCGGTTCAGCTCTCCCGCGTCCCCTCGCCGTAGCGCCGCTCGAAGCGGGCGACGCGGCCCTCCGTGTCCACGGTGCGGGCCTTTCCGGTGTAGAAGGGGTGGCTCTCCGAGGAGATCTCCACATCCACGACTGGGTAGGTCTCGCCGTCGTCCCACTCGATGGTCTGCTCGCTGCTCGCGGTGGACCGGGTCAGGAAGGCGTAACCGGCGGCCCGGTCGCGGAAGACGACGGGGTGGTACTCGGGGTGCTTGTCCTGCTGCATGGATGCTCCAGGTGGGGCGAGGGAGGGGGCGGGGGCGGGGGCAGGGAAGTGGGTCCGGTGGGGGCCGGGTCAGCCGGACAGGGCGTCCTCGTCGACGATGTGCATCGCGGCCTCCTCGGCGGAGGCGGCGGCGCCGTCGATACCGACGTCCGTGGCGACGAGCGCGCTCTCCTCGTCCTCGTGCACGCCTTCGTCGGGGGCGACGAGACGGCCCGAGCGGGCGGCGCCGACCTCGTTGTCCAGCAGTTCGCCGTCGGTGCCCGAGCAGTCGCCGAGGTCGTCGCCGTCCGGCACGGCCAGCTCGGGCTGCTCCTCGGCCAGCCGCTGGTCCAGGGTCTCGCCGGCGTGGCGCTCGGCCGCCGTCACACCGGTGTGCTCCACGGCCCACGGCCGCTCAGGAGGGGACCAGCCCCGGTCGAGGGGATCGTCGACACCGTCGCGTTCGAGGGTGTCCTCCGAGTCGAGCAGCCCGGTGTCCTCGCGCTGGTCGGACGCGTCGGGCTGATAGACGTCGTCTCCCCATCCGTCGGCGCTGTTCACAGGTACCTCCAGGGAGTGGGGACGGGGTCGGCCCCACCATGGTGGGCGGTGGACCGCGACCGTCCGTGCCGGGGGCACAGGCCCCGCCCGCCACGGACTGCGGGCGCGCCCCCGAGCCGGTACCTCCGATATCCAGCCTTCCATCCCTGTTCGGCACCGCGCAACGGCAACGGGCCGGGGTGGGTGCACCGGGCGCCGGTCGCGGCTCGGTGGTGGCGGATGAGGCTCTGGTCGTGGCTGCGCTTGAGGTTGCGGTCGCGCTGGGACCGAACGCCGATGTCGGCGCCGGAGCCGGCGAGTGCCTGCGGCTGTGGGGACGGCGCGGGAACCGCCACTCCGACGCGTCCGCGCCGAAGCCGGCGAGCGCCTGCGGCTGTGAGGACGGCGCCGGAACCGCCGCCCCAAGGCGTCCGCGCCGGCGCCGGCGTGACCGTCACGGCCGTCCGCTCGCGGGGCCGGCCCGACACCGTGGAGTCGCCGCTGTGCCGGTCCGAGAGGCCGGTGTCAGCTTGCGGCGCGGGCCTGACACGGCGGTTCCGTCGTTCCGCCGCTGCGGAGGGCCGGGGCTCGCCGGTGTCCGTCGCGGTGTCGGCCCTGCACCGTGGATCCGCTGCTGCGTCGGGCCGAGGCCGCTGTCCGTTCGCGGCGCCGGCCCGACGCCGTGAAGTCGCGCCGGGCCTGGCCGCGGGGCCGGTGTCAGCTTGCGTTTAGCGGAGGCGACACGGTGGCTCCGCCGCTGCGGAGGGCCGAGGCGCGCCGGTGTCCACACGCGGCACCAGCCTCACACCGCTATTCCGTCGTTGCGTCGGGCCGGGGCTCGCCGGTGTCCGCTCGCGGCACCAGCCTCACACCGCGATTCCGCCGCTGCGTCGGGCCGAGGCTCGCCGGTGTTTACACGCGGCACCAGCCCCACACCCCGGATCCGCCGCTGCCCCCGGCAGAGGCAGGTGTCCGCTCGCGGTACCGGCCTGCCCCACAGTGCGAATCCGCCGCCGTGCCGTGCCGAGGCCGACGTCCGTCCGAGGGCTGCCCGGCGGACACCGGCCGTCGTCACGCACCCGTGTCTCAGCCGTGCCAGGACCTCCACAGCGCCGCGTACGCGCCGTCCGCGGCGACCAGCTCCGCGTGGCTGCCCATCTCGCTGATCCTGCCGTCCTCGACGACGGCGATGACGTCGGCGTCGTGGGCGGTGTGCAGGCGGTGGGCGATGGCGACGACGGTGCGGCCGTCCAGGACCCGGGCCAGGGACCGTTCCAGATGGCGGGCGGCGCGTGGATCGAGCAGGGAGGTCGCCTCGTCCAGCACCAGCGTGTGCGGGTCGGCCAGCACCAGCCGGGCCAGCGCGATCTGCTGGGCCTGCGCCGGGGTGAGCGCGAGCCCGCCCGAGCCGACCTCGGTGTCCAGGCCCTCGTCCAGGGCGCGTGCCCACCCGTCCGCGTCCACCGCGCCGAGCGCCGCCCACAGCTCCGCGTCCTCGGCGTCGGTGCGGGCGAGCAGGAGGTTGTCGCGCAGGGAGCCCACGAAGACGTGGTGTTCCTGGTTGACCAGGGCCACATGGGAGCGGACCCGCTCGGCGGGCATCCGGGAAAGCTCGGCGCCGCCCAGGGTGATCCGGCCGTCCCGGGGCGCGTAGATCCCGGCGAGCAGCCGGCCCAGGGTGGACTTGCCCGCGCCCGAGGGGCCCACCAGGGCCAGCCGGGTGCCGGGGGCGACCTCCAGGGACACCTTGCGCAGGACGTCCACGCCCTCGCGGTAGCCGAAGTGCACGCGGTCGGCGTGGACGTCCCGCCCGTCGGGTCGCACGGAGTCGTCCCCGGTGGCCTGCTCGATGTCGCGGACGCCGACCAGCCGGGCCAGCGACACCTGGGCCACCTGGAGCTCGTCGTACCAGCGCAGGATCAGTCCGACCGGGTCGACCAGCATCTGGGCGATCAGTGCGCCGGTGGTCAGCTGCCCCACCCCGATCCAGCCCTCCAGGACGAACACTCCGCCGACCATGAGCACCGAGCCGAGGACCGTCACATGGGTGAGGTTGATGACCGGGAAGAGCACCGACCGCAGCCACAGCGTGTAGCGCTCCCAGGCCGTCCACTCGCGGATCCGCTGCTCCGAGAGCGCGACGCGGCGCCGGCCGAGCCGGTGCGCCTCGACGGTGTGTCCGGCGTCGACGGTCTCGGCGAGCGCGGCGGCGACGGCGGCGTACCCGGCGGCTTCGGACCGGTAGGCGGAGGGTGCCCGGCGGAAGTACCAGCGGCAGCCGACCACCAGCAGCGGCAGGGCGAGCAGCACCGCGGCGGCCAGCGGCGGTGCGGTGACGACCAGTCCGCCGAGCAGCAGCGCGGCCCAGACCACGCCGATCGCCAGCTGGGGCACGGCCTCGCGCATGGCGTTGGCGAGCCGGTCGATGTCGGTGGTGATGCGGGAGAGCAGATCGCCGGTGCCGGCCCGCTCCAGCACGCCCGGCGGCAGCCCGACCGAGCGGACGAGGAAGTCCTCGCGCAGATCGGCCAGCATTCGTTCACCGAGCGTCGCGCCGCGCAGCCGTACCTCGCGTACGAACGCGGCCTGGACGACCAGTGCCGCGACGAACAGCGACGCGGTGAGGCCCAGGTGCAGCTCGCGGGCCTGGTCGGACACGCGCTCGACGAGCCCGCCCAGCAGGTAGGGGCCGGCCATGGAGGCCACCACGGCGACGGTGTTGACGCCGATGAGGAGCAGGAAGGCACGCCGGTGCCGGCGGAACAGCTCGGTCACGTAGGCGCGGACGGTCGCGGGGGCGCCGACGGGCAGGGTCTCCGCCGTCGTCGGGGCCGCCGGGTCGTACGCCGGTGGCGCCACGCCGATCATGCGGTCTCCTCGATCTCTTCGAGTCGGTCCAGTTCGTCCAGTTCATCCAGTTTGTTCAGCTGGTTCAGCCGGCTCAGGTCGTTGATGTCGTCGAGCTGGTTCAGCCGGGCGTCGGCGGTGGCGGCCTGCTGCTCGGCGGTGGCGGCCTGCTCCTCGTCCGTCTCGCGGGTCACCACCGCGCGGTACCGCGGGTCCTCGTGCACCAGCACGCGGTGCGGTCCGACCGCCGCGACCCGGCCCTCGTGCACCAGGACCACCTGGTCAGCGCGGTCCAGCAACAGGGGCGAGGAGGTGAACACGACGGTCGTGCGGCCGTCGCGCAGGCTTCGCAGGCCCTCCGCGATCCGTGCCTCGGTGTGCGAGTCGACGGCGGAGGTCGGCTCGTCCAGGACGAGCACCTGCGGGTCGGTGACGAGTGACCGGGCCAGCGCGAGCCGCTGGCGCTGGCCGCCCGAGAGGGACCGGCCGCGTTCGGTGATCCGCGCGTCCATCGGGTCCTCGGCGGCCAGTGAGCCCTGCGCGAGCGCCGCCAGCACGTCCTCGCACTGCGCGGCCGACAGCGCCTGGGCGGCGCCGACCGCACCCGAGGCGGGTACGTCGAGGAGTTCGCGCAGGGTGCCCGAGAGCAGCACCGGGTCCTTGTCCTGGACGAGGACGGCCGTCCGCGCGGTGTCCAGCGGCAGTTCGTCCAGCGGTACGTCGCCGAGCAGCACGGACGTGCCGGCCTCGGAGGCGTGCCCGCCCAGCCGCTCGGCCAGCCGTCCCGCCGCGTCCGGGTCGCCGCACACCACGGCGGTGAGCCGTCCGGCCCACGGTGATCCGGCCGTCGCGGGCGAGATGGACGCCGTACACGACCACCGAGATGAGCAGCAGTCCGGGCAGCAGGACCTGGATCGCCGAGATCAGCGACCACATCCGGGCGCTGCGCACGGCCGCGTGGCGGACCTCCTGGGAGGCGCGGCGGTAGCGGTCGAGGAACAGTTCCTCGCCGCCGATGCCGCGCAGCACCCGCAACCCGGCCACGGTGTCGGAGGCCAGCTCGGTGGCCCGTCCGGCCTTCTCGCGCTGGACGTCGGCCCGGCGGGTGGCGCGGGGCAGCAGCGGCAGCACCGCGAGTGCCAGCACAGGCAGGCCCACCGCCACCACCACGCCGAGCGTGGGCTGGTAGACGACGAGGCCGACGGCGACCAGGACGACGGTGACGGCGGCCGCGGTGAACCGGGACACGGCCTCCACGAACCAGCCGATCTTCTCCACGTCGCCGGTGGAGACGGCCACGACCTCGCCGGCCGCGACCCGCCGGGTCAGCGCCGAGCCGAGCTGTGCGGCCTTGCGGGCGAGCAGTTGCTGGACGCGGGCGGCGGCGGTGATCCAGTTGGTGACGGCGGCGCGGTGCAGGAAGGTGTCGCCGACGGCGACGCCGATGCCGCACAGCGCGAGCAGCCCGCCCGCGAGGGCGAGCCGGGAGCCGGAGCGGTCGACGACGGCCTGGACGGCGAAGCCGACGCAGAAGGGCAGCGCGGAGACGGAGAGGAAGTGCAACAGGCCCCAGGCCAGCGACTTCAGCTGGCCGCCCAGTTGGTTCCGGCCGAGCCACCAGAGGAATCGGGGCCCCGAGCGCGCGTCCGGCACACCCGGGTCGGGATACGGAAGGTCTTGGATCTGCATGACGTCCCAGTGGCTCGTGTCAGGGGGTGAACTGCGAGAGCAAACCGTGAAAGGTTCGCGTCACCGCCTGGCCGATAGCAAACGGTTTTCCACGCGACCGCACAGAATCGGCAACCCGCGGCCGGGTGCCTCATTGCCGCCGCGGCCGAACCGCCGTAGAACTCCCGCCATGAGACCACGCTTTATCATGTCCATGCTCACAGGGGCGACCCTCCTGGCGGGCACCCTGCTGGGCACCGCACCCGCCGAAGCGGCGGACGTCCCGGCCGAGTTCGGCACCGACTGGCACGACCCCGTCACCGCCGCCCCGCCCGTCGCCAGGCCGGACACGAAGTCCTGCGACATCACCCTCGCCGAGGCGCGGTTCCGCGACTTCACGCCGTACCGCGGCACCTACACCCCGCCCAAAGGGTGCGGCGACCGCTGGAGCAAGGTCGTGCTGCGCCTCGACGGCACGGTCAAGGGGCGGCAGTACGACCGTCTGGGGCATCTGAGCGTCGGCGGCGTGGAGATCCTGCGCACCTCGACCCCGCAGCCGTCGCCCGACGGCATCGCGTGGTCGGTGGAGAAGGACGTCACCCGCTACAGCGACACCCTCCGCCGCGCCCAGGACGTCGAGATGCTGATCGGCAACGTCGTCGACGACACCTACACGGGCGTCATCGACGTCACGGTGACCCTGACCTTCTACGCCGCCGGGCCCGTCCCACCCGCCGCACAGCTCGACCCCTCCGCCAGCGCACCCGTCGACCAGGGCACACCGGACCGCGTCCTCACCCTCACCGGCGCCTCCACCCTCACCACTCCCCGCAACAGCGAACGCGTGGTCGCCGAGGTGTACGCCACCGGCTCCGGAGGCGGCTGCGAGGAGTACTGGTATCTGACGGTGCCGCCCGCCGCGCCGTACTCCTGCCAGGCCGACGGCGGCCCCTACCGGGAGGTGGAGATCCGGGTCGACGGACAACTGGCCGGAATTGCCGCGCCGTTCCCGACCGTGTGGACCGGCGGCTGGTCCAACCCGTTCCTCTGGTACGTCGTCCCGGGCCCGCGCGCCTTCGACATCAAGCCGATCACCTACGACCTGACTCCCTTCGCCGGACTCCTCAACGACGGCCGCCCGCACCGGGTCGACGTCTCCGTCGCCGGGGTGCCCGAGGGCCGCCCCGGCTGGAGCACGCCCGTCAACGTCCTGGTCTGGCAGGACGAGAGGCGCGCCCATGTGCCGGGAGCGCTCACCGTGCACGAGGCGGGCGAGCGGACGAACTCCTCGGCGTACACACCGGGCCCGGGGCCGGAGCACCGGGTGGACACCCGCGGTGCGCACCGGCTGACCGTCGCCGGGTACGTCGACACCTCGCACGGCCGGGTCGCCACCACCGTC
Organism: Streptomyces sp. NPDC001532; assembly: GCF_040298625.1. Lineage (NCBI taxonomy): Bacteria > Bacillati > Actinomycetota > Actinomycetes > Kitasatosporales > Streptomycetaceae > Streptomyces > Streptomyces sp. NPDC001532. The sequence goes on along the minus strand of NZ_JBEPAL010000032.1, from coordinate 20,004 downwards.
CGCCGCGCGCTCGGGCACACCTCCGCGCATCGCTGGACCGACGGCGAGAGCGTGGACGCGCTCGACGCCGAGTGGACGGACGGCGAGACGGTGACCGTCGACGGACGCGGACCGGCCCGGACGACGCGCATCCAGCGGACGTACACCATGGACGGCACCACCACCCTCGGCGCGGCGGACCGGCTGCGCACGGTGCTGACGCTGGGCGACCGGGCGACGGCCGTAGTCACGCGGGACGGCCGGCGCACCGCGTGGTCACGGCTCGACGACACCTACACCGGCGACGCCACCTACACCGTGAACGTGCCGCGCGACCAGCGGCACGCCGTCGGCATCACGAGCGAGCGCTACCGGCTGTACGGCTCGGCGGGCTGTCACGACCGCACGCTGAGGACGGAGCAGGGTGTGCTCACGGAGGACCGCCTGGCCTGCTGAAGCGCAGCAGCGGCAGGCAGAGGCGGCGGCGCACGGACAGCCACAGCCCCCACCCGGTGGGCCCGGCGCGGCCCACCGGGCGGGCGGACCACTCAGCAGATCCGCTCGGCCCCATGGGCGATGGGCGATGGGCGATGGGCGATGGGCGATGGGCGGGCCGGCGGGCCTCTCAGCAGGTCCGCTCGGCGCCGCCGTCCACCAAGGTGTCCAGCAGACTCGCGAGCACCTCCCGTTGATCCCCCGTCAGCGGCGCCAGGATCTCGTCCGCCGCCGACAGTCGCGCTCCGCGCAGTTCGCCCAGCGCCTTGAGGCCGTCGTCCGTCAGCTCTATGCGGATCACCCGGCGGTTCGCCGGATCCGGCACCCGGCGCACCTTTCCGTGCGCCTCCAGCCCGTCGACCAGTGTGGTCACGGCCCGCGGCACGACCTCCAGGCGCTCGGCCAGATCCGCCATGCGGGGCGGCGAGCCGTAGTGCGCGAGGGTGCGCAGCAGCCGGGACTGGGCCGGGGTGATGCCCAGGCCGCGCTGCTCCAGATGACGCTTCTGGATGCGGTGCACCCGGCGGGTCAGCCGCAGCAGCTGCTCGGCGAGCAGAGCGTCCGGATCGGGGGTGGTCATACGGGAACAATATCAGGATGCCGTTCATTGTGAGTATAGGTAACAATGAGCTACGATCCTCAATCGTCCCGGCGGGCCGCCCCCGTCCGGCTCGCCGCCCACCTCCGTAGGAGCCCATGCACCCCGACAACGAACCCGCCTGGAGCCCGCCCGCCGACGCCAAGGAACAGCCCCGGCAGGTGCGCCGCATCCTCGCGCTCTTCCGCCCCTACCGCGGCCGCCTCGCCATCGTCGGCCTGCTGGTCGGCGCCTCCTCGGTGGTCTCGGTCGCCACCCCGTTCCTGCTGAAGGCGATCCTCGACGTCGCACTGCCCCAGCAGCGCACCGGCCTGCTCACCCTGCTCGCCCTCGGCATGATCCTCAGCGCCGTCCTGACGAGCGTCTTCGGCGTGCTGCAGACCCTGATCTCCACCACCGTCGGCCAGCGCGTCATGCACGACCTGCGCACCGCGGTCTACGGCCGCCTCCAGCGCATGTCGCTCGCCTTCTTCACCCGCACCCGCACCGGCGAGGTCCAGTCCCGCATCGCCAACGACATCGGCGGCATGCAGGCGACCGTCACCTCCACCGCGACCTCGCTGGTCTCCAACCTCACCGGCGTGATCGCCACGATCGTCGCGATGATCGCCCTGGACTGGCGGCTGACCGTGGTCTCGCTGCTCCTGCTGCCGGTCTTCGTGTGGATCAGCCGCCGCGTGGGCAACGAACGCCGGAAGATCACCACCCAGCGCCAGAAGCAGATGGCCACGATGGCGGCCACGGTCACCGAGTCGCTGTCCGTCAGCGGGATCCTGCTCGGCCGCACCATGGGTCGCGCCGAGTCGCTGACGAAGTCCTTCGGGGACGAGTCGGAGCGCCTGGTCGACCTGGAGGTCCGGGCCAACATGGCGGGCCGCTGGCGGATGGCGGTCATCACCATCGTCATGGCCGCCCTGCCCGCGGTCATCTACTGGACCGCCGGCCTCGCCCTGACCATGGGCGGCCCGGACGTCTCGCTCGGCACGATCGTCGCGTTCGTCTCCCTCCAGCAGGGCCTGTTCCGCCCGACCGTCAGCCTCCTCGGCACCGGCGTGCAGATCCAGACCTCGCTCGCGCTCTTCCAGCGGATCTTCGAGTATCTGGACCTGCCGATCGACATCACCGAGCGGGAACGCCCGGTCCGCCTCGACAAGGTCCGCGGCGAGGTCCGCTTCGAGAACGTGGAGTTCCGCTACGACGGCAAGGGCGCCCCCGTCCTCGACGGCATCGACCTGACCGTCCCGGCCGGCGGCAGTCTCGCGATCGTCGGCCCGACCGGCGCCGGGAAGTCCACGCTCGGCTATCTGGTGCCGCGGCTGTACGACGTGACCGGCGGCCGGGTCACCCTCGACGGGGTCGACGTACGCGACCTGGACTTCGATACCCTCGCGCGCGCGGTCGGCGTCGTCTCCCAGGAGACGTACCTCTTCCACGCGAGCGTCGCCGACAACCTGCGCTTCGCCAAGCCGGACGCCACCGACGAGGAGCTGCACGCGGCGGCCCGCGCGGCACAGATCCACGACCACATCGCCGGCCTGCCCGACGGCTACGACACCGTGGTCGGCGAGCGCGGCCACCGTTTCTCCGGCGGTGAGAAGCAGCGCCTGGCCATCGCCCGCACCATCCTGCGCGACCCGCCGGTGCTGATCCTCGACGAGGCGACCAGCGCCCTCGACACCGGCACCGAGCACGCCGTGCAGCAGGCGATCGACGCGCTCTCGGCGGGCCGCACCACGCTCACCATCGCGCACCGCCTGTCCACCATCCGCGGCGCCGACCAGATCGTGGTCCTCGACTCCGGCCACGCGGTCGAACGGGGTACGCACGAGGAGCTGTTGGCGCGGGAGGGCAGCTATGCGGCACTGGTCCGCCAGGACGCCCAACTCGAGCCGACAAGCTGAAGATATGCCGGGATTGTGACGATATGCGGGTTACCGTGCCCGCATGCAGATGAACACTCCGTCACGGAGCACGATTCGACTGACGCGCCGGGGCCGCCTGGCCCTCATCGCGGCCGGAGCCGTCGTGGCCGGCACCGCCGTGGCGGTGCCGCTGCTGACCCTGCAGGACGAGGAGGAGAAGAAGCCCACGTCCCTGACCATTCCCGAGGGCTGGCGCGCCGGACAGGTCTACGAAGCCGTCGACGACATCCTCGAACTGCCGCCGGGGACCACCAAGAAATCGTTGACCAAGGCCGATCTGAAGCTGCCGATCGACGCCGAGGGCAACCCTGAGGGCTACCTCTTCCCGGCGACCTATCCCCTCACCGAGCAGACCACCCCCGAAGCGCTGCTCACCTCGATGGTCGACACCGCGAACAAGAAGTTCAACGGCGCCCCGATCGCCGCCGGCGCACAGCGCAACGCCATGAACGTCTACCAGGCCGTCACCATCGCCAGCATCGTCCAGGCCGAGGCCGCCACCAAGGAGGACATGGGCAAGGTGGCCCGGGTGATCTTCAACCGGCTGGAGCGCGGCATGCCCCTCCAGATGGACTCCACCATCAACTACGCGCTGAACCGGGCCACGCTGAAGACCACGCTGGACGACACCCGCATCGAGAGCCCTTACAACTCGTACCAGCGCATGGGTCTGCCTCCCACGCCGATCGACAACCCCGGCGAGGAAGCGGTGCGCGCCGCCATCAGCCCCACGCCCGGCGACTGGCTGTACTTCGTCACGGTCAGACCGGGGGAGACCCGCTTCACCGCCGACTACGCCGAGCACGAGCGCAACGTGGCCGAGTTCAACGCCGAGCAGAAGAGCCGGAGCCCTCAGCCGTGAGCCGACGGGACATCACGCCGCGACCGGCTCCCCGGCCAGCAGACGCCTGATGTCCCGCACGGCCGAGCGCCCCGCCCGGTTGGCGCCGATGGTGCTCGCCGACGGGCCGTAGCCCACGAGGTGGATCCGCGGATCGGCGACCGCGCGCGTCCCGTCGATCCGGACACCGCCGCCCGGCTCGCGCAGCCTGAGCGGTGTCAGATGGTCGAGGGCGGCCCGGAACCCGGTCGCCCACAGGATCACATCGGCCGCCACCCGCCTGCCGTCCTGCCACGCCACCCCGTCCGGGGTGATCCGGTCGAACATCGGCTGCCGGTCCAGCACCCCGTCCGCCAGGCCGCGCCGGATCGCGTCGTTCAGCGGCAGCCCGGTGACCGACACCACACTCCTCGGCGGCAGCCCTTGCCGCACCCGCTCCTCGACCAGCGCCACCGCCGCGCGGCCCGCGCCCTCGTCGAACGGGCCCTCCCGAAAGACCGGCGGCCGGCGGGTCACCCAGGTGGTGGCCGCCGCGTACGGCGCGATCTCCAGCAGATGCTGCGTCCCGGAGGCACCGCCGCCCACCACGATCACCCGCAGCCCGGCGAACTCCTCGGGCCCCGGGTACTGCGCGGTGTGCAACTGCCGCCCGCGGAAACCCTCCTGGCCGGGATAGCGCGGCCAGAACGGGCGGTCCCAGGTGCCGGTCGCGTTGATCAGCGCCCGCGTCGCCCACGTGCCCGCCGAGGTCTCCACCAGCAGCCGCCCGTCCGGGCCCTCGCGGACGGCCCGCACATCGACGGGACGCCGCACCCGCAGGTCGAACGTCTCCTCGTAGCGCGCGAAGTACTCGCCGATGACCTCCGACGACGGCCGCGCCGGATCCGCCCCCGTCAGCTCCATGCCCGGCAGCGCGTGCATCCCGTGCACCTTGCCGTACGTCAGCGACGGCCACCGGAACTGCCAGGCGCCGCCCGGGCCGGGGGAGTGGTCCAGCACCACGAAGTCACGGCCCGGCTCGAACCCGGTCCGACGCAGGTGAAAGGCACCGGCCAACCCGGCCTGCCCGGCGCCTATGACGACAACCTCGACCTCACGTGCGGTGTCCACGCCCTCCCCAACAGCGGCGAGGGCGCGGATCTTCCCGGCGGTCGGGGGACGGGCTGGGTGCTGGGTCCGGGCCGGTGCTGGTGCTGGGGCACGGGCTGGTGTCGTGGTCGCCCGGCACGGGCCGGTGCTGGTGCTGGGGCACGGGCTGGTGTCGTGGTCGCCCGGCACGGGCCGGTGCTGGGGTCCGGGCGGGGGCTGGTGTCGTGGTCGCCCGGCACGGGCCGGTGCTGGGGTCCGG
>NZ_JBEPAL010000032.1:0-14722 GCF_040298625.1 Streptomyces sp. NPDC001532 | reverse complement strand
TCGTGGTCGCCCGGCACGGGCCGGTGCTGGGGTCCGGGCGGGGGCTGGTGTCGTGGTCGCCCGGCACGGGCCGGTGCTGGGGTCCGGGCGGGGGCCGGTGTCGTGGTCGCCCGGCACGGGCCGGTGCTGCGCTCACGGCCTCGCGGTCGACTGGCCGTTTTTTCTCGGTCTCGGGCCGTTACGGCACGCTCCGGCCGAAGCCGGTTGCCCTTCACTGCCGGCGCTGGGCCGGGGCCGGTGGGGCGTCGTTGGTCCGGGCCTGGGCCGGCTCGCTCCACGGCGTGGGGCCGTCGCGGTCGCCGAGGTCAGGGTGTCCCGGCCAGCCCGGCCGGGGCCGCTTCGCTCACCGGCCGGGGCCGGCCTCGTCCCACGGCATAGAGCCGTTGCGCTCGCCCGGGTCACGTTGTCCGGCTCTCCAGGCCGGGGCCGCTTCCCTCCCCGGCCGGGGTTGTCTTGTCCCCGGCCGGTGCGATCTGGCCGGCGGATGCGGTTGGTCAGCCCGGTGCGGGCCGTTTCCACCGCCCCAGCCAGATCAAGGCCTTCCCACTCCGCCCGAGTGGCCCCCGCCCCGGCCGGAGCAATCAAGCGTGCCCAGGCCGGAGCGATCCGCTCCCCCCCCGACGCGCACCCCGGCCGGAGCCGTCCCGCGCCCCGTCCCCGCCGCACACGCTCAGCGGCCGCCGGCCACCAGCAGGGGGGCTGACGTCGTGGGAGGGGCTGGGGTCGTGTCCGGCAGGAGGCCCTGCGCCGCCAGTTGCGGGATCACGCCCTCGCCGAACCAGTACGCCTCCTCCAGGTGGGGATAGCCGGACAGGACGAAGTGCTCGACGCCCAGCGCGTGGTACTCGGCGATCCGCTCGGCGACCTCCGCATGGCTGCCGACCAGGGCCGTTCCCGCGCCGCCCCGGACCAGACCGACGCCCGCCCACAGGTTCGGGTGGATCTCCAGCCGGTCGCGTGAGCCACCGTGCAGGGCCAGCATCCGCTGCTGCCCCACCGACTCGCTGCGCCCGAGCGCCGCCTGCGCGGCCGCGATCGTCTCCGGGTCGAGATCGTCGAGCAGCCGGTTCGCGACCGCCCAGGCCTCGGCCGAGGAGTCCCGGGAGATCGTGTGCAGCCGCACGCCGAAGCGGACGGTGCGGCCCTCGCGCTCGGCCAGTGAGCGGATCCAGCCGATCTTCTCGGCGACCTGGGCGGGCGGCTCCCCCCAGGTCAGATACACATCGGCGTGCCGCGCCGCGACCGGTCCGGCCGCCGCCGAGGACCCGCCGAAGAACAGCCGCGGCACCGGGTCGGGCGGCAGCGCCGTCAGCCCGCCCTCGATCTCGTAGTGGCTGCCGTGGAAGTCGTACGGCCGGCCGCTCCACACGCCGCGGACGACCGACAGGAACTCGTCGGTCCTGGCGTACCGCCGGTCGTGGTCCAGATGGTCGCCGAAGCGCCGCTGCTCGGCGGAGTCGCCGCCGGTGACGACGTTGAGCAGCAGCCGGCCGCGGGTGAGGCGCTGATAGGTCGCGGCCATCTGCGCGGCGAGCGTCGGCGAGATGACGCCGGGCCGGAACGCCACCAGGAACTTCAGCCGCTCGGTGTGCTGGGCGAGGGCCACGGTGGTCAGCCAGGCGTCCTCGCACCAGGTGCCGGTCGGCGTCAGCACCGCCTCGAAGCCCAGTTGCTCGGCCGCCTTGGCGATCTGCGCGAGGTACTCGATGTCGGGGGCCCGGACTCCGGACACGGCCCGGGACTCGTTGAGGCCGTACGCATGGCGGTCCACGAGGGTGCGGCCGTCCCCGCCGGTGGGCAGGAACCAGTGCAGGTGAACGGTCATCAGGAGTCCTTGGGAACGCGGGGAGCGGTGGTGGACGCGGGGAGGTCACCGTTGAAGCGGGTGTCGACGAACTGGCCGAAGTCGACCTTGCGGGGGATCAGTTTCAGGGCGGCGAAGGTGTCGACGATCTCCTGCTCGGAGGCGATCAGCGCCTTGTCCACCGCGACCGGGACCCGTGAGGCGTTGGTGCGCTTCACCGCGGCCAGCGCCACGTCGTACGGCAGCCCGGTCTCCTCGGCCCAGACCTTCGCCCAGTCCTCGGGGTGGTCGTACACCCAGGCGTAGGCGCGGCGCAGCCGGCCCAGGTAGTCCTCGATGGCGGCGGACTTCTTGTCGTCCCCGAGCGCGCTCGGCGCCGCCACCTGGAAGGTGAGCCCGTTGGTGATGCCGTCGCCGGTGGTGAGCACCCGCCCCTGCTTCCCCTGGAGCACCTGCGAGGTGTACGGGTCCCAGACCGCCCAGGCGTCGACCTTGCCGGAGGTGAACGCGGCCAGCGCGTCGGCCGGCTGAAGGTACTTCACCTGTACGTCGCTGAAGTCCAGCCCGGCCGCCTTGAGCGAGGCGACCAGTTGGTAGTGCGCGGAGGAGCCCTGCGCGACGGCGACCGACTTGCCCTTCAGCTGGCGGGTGCCGGTCAGCTCGGAGTCCGTCGGCACGAGGATGGTGTCGCCCTTGGACGTGCCGTGCCAGGCGGCCACCACCGTGATCTTCGAGCCGGCGCCGGCCGCGAAGACGGGCGGGGTGTTGCCGACGCCGCCGATGTCCACGGCCTTGGCGTTGACCGCCTCCAGCAGTGGCGGGCCGGAGGTGAACGTCGACCACTTGATCTTGTAGTCGAGGTCGTCGAGCTCCCCGGCGGCCCGCAGGATGGCCTCCGAACCGCCCTTCTGGTCACCGACGTTCAGGGTCAGGGAGCCCTTGCCGTCGGTGCCGTCACCCGCCGAGGTACTGGCCGCCGAGTTGCCGCCGCAGGCGGTCAGCAGCAGGGCGAGGGGGAGGAGCAGGGCGGCCGGAGCGAGGCGTCGTCGCATGGTGGTTCCGTTCGTCGGGGGTGGTCAGGCGGCTTCCGCGGCGGTGTCGACGCCGAGCCGTTCCAGCAGGCCGGCGCGGAGTTCGCCGAACCGGGGGTCGGTGAGGTCGCGTGGACGGTCGAGGTCGATCCGCTGCTCGTGGGCGATCACACCGTCGTCCATCACCAGGACGCGGTCGGCGAGCAGGACCGCCTCCTCCACGTCGTGCGTGACGAGCAGTACGGCGCAGCCCCGCCGCTGCCACAGCTCGCCCACGAGCCGCTGCGCCTTGATCCGGGTGAGCGCGTCGAGGGCCCCGAACGGCTCGTCGAGCAGCAGCAGATCCGGCTCACGCACCAGCGCCCGCGCCAGCGAGGCCCGCTGCGCCTCGCCACCGGACAGGGTCTTCGGCCAGGCGTTCGTACGGTGGCCCAGCCCGACCTCGTCGAGCGCGCGCTCGGCGACCTCGCGGTCCGGCCGGCCCGGCAGGCCGAGCAGCACGTTGCGCCAGACCTTCTTCCACGGCATCAGCCGCGGCGCCTGGAAGGCCACCGCCTTGCGGCGCGGGACCAGCACCGTGCCCTCGATGTCCCGGTCGAGACCGGCGAGGATGCGCAGCAACGTCGACTTGCCGCAACCGCTGCGGCCGAGGAGGGCCACGAACTCGCCCGGCCGGACGTCGAGCCGGAGGTCGTCGATGACGGCACGGCCGTCGAAGGACCGGCTCAGTCCTTCGACCCGTACGGCCTGGGTGGGCTTCACCGGCCGGTGAACGTCGGTCGCCATTGCAGCAGCAGCCTTTCGAGGGAGCGGACGATGAAGTCGGCGAGCAGGCCGAGGAAGGCGTAGACGATCAGGCAGACCACGATCACGTCGGTGCGCAGGAAGTCCCGCGCCTGCACCATGAGGAAGCCGATACCGCTGTCCGCGTTGATCTGCTCGGCGAAGACCAGCGCCAGCCAGGCGATGCCGAGGGAGTAGCGCAGACCGGTCAGCGCTCCGGGGAGCGCGCCCGGCAGCACCACGTGCCGCACCAGGCCCCAGCGGGACAGTCCCAGGGACTCCCCGGCCTCGATCAGCTGGGCGTCCACGCCGCGGATACCGGCGTAGACGTTCAGATAGAGCGGGAAGGTCACACCGAGGGTGATCACGGCGGTCTTCGGGGCCTCGCCGATGCCGAACCAGATGATGAACAGCGGGATCAGGCCGACGAACGGCACCGTCCGCAGCATCTGCACGGAGGCGTCCACCAGATCCTCGCCGATCCGGAACAGCCCGGAGATCAGGGCGAGTCCGGTGCCGACGAGGGTGCCCAGCAGCAGGCCGGCCGCGACGCGTTGCAGCGAGGTGCCCATCGCCGAGGGCAGCGATCCGTCGGCGATCAGATCCCCGGCGACCTGGGCGATCCGGCCGGGGGAGGCCAGGATGTCGGAGGCCAGCACACCGGTGCTGGAGAGGAGTTGCCACAGGGCCAGCAGCAGGAGCGGACCGGTGGTGCGGCGCAGCCAGCGGGGGACACGGGTGCGACGGGAGGAGGCGGGGAGGATGGGTTCGAGGTCGGGAACCCGCCGGTCTGCGTTCTCGATGCGCCGACTGCCGTCATCCGGTATTCCCGAAATATCGGCCTTGGAGGGTTCGGGTGGGGCGTGGTCGATGGTCATGGTGCTCCACGGGGAGGGCTGAGCGGCCGGCGAGGGCCGGCTGGGGGCGGGGGCGCGTACACCTCGCCGCCCTCTGTCATGTCACGGTCAGGTGGGGCCTGAGGTGCGGCGGCGGATCAGCGGCGCGGAGGCGCGGCGGCACGGCAGCCGGGACGCAGAGGTGCGGCGGCGAAGAGGGGGAACCGGGAGGTGAGGACGCGTCAGCGGCCGCGGCGACACGCGGCGGAGGCCACCCGCAGCAGGTCGATGTGACCGCGCGTGGTGAGCAGGGCTGAACGCAACATGTCGCAGAACGTAGCCAGATGACGCGGCCACGGTCAACGGTGTCTCGCCCACTGGACCCGCCGTCTCGTGAGCCGGGCGGTCACGGGGGCCGGGCGCGGGGCGGATGGGTCAGGATGGGGGCATGTCAGATGCGTTCACGACCCGAGTGCTGAACATCGCCTCCGGCACCGCCGAGGCCGTCGTCGACCTCACCCGCGACTGTGAGGCCTTCCTCCAGGAGGTGGCCGCCGGGCGCGACGGTCTCCTCAATGTCTTCGTCCCCCACGCGACCGCCGGCATCGCGATCATCGAAACCGGCGCCGGCAGCGACGACGACCTGCTCGCCGCCCTCCACTCCCTGCTCCCCGCCGACGACCGCTGGCAGCACCGCCACGGCAGCCCCGGCCACGGCCGCGACCACGTCCTGCCCGCGATCGTCCCGCCGCACGCCACCCTGCCGGTGCTGAACGGGCGACTGGAACTGGGCACCTGGCAGTCGGTGTGCCTGGTGGACACCAACCGGGACAACCCGGACCGGAAGGTGCGGCTGAGCTTCCTCGGCGGTTCCTGAACGCGGAGCCCGCACCGCTCTCCTCCCCGACGAGGTCTGATCAGCCGATCATCGGTCACCTGATCGAAGCAGCCCGCCCGCCTGCTGGGGCGCCATATCCGGATACGTCTGCTTACGGTGATCGCGGACCACGAGCGGCGTCCGCCCGTTCGGCGTGGAGAGAAGAGGCCGGCAATGCCCGTGAACGTCACCTACCCGGGCGTCTACATCGACGAGGTCAAGAGTTCCGTACGCACCATCACGGGCGTACCGACATCGGTGGCCGCCTTCGTCGGCTACGCGCCCCGAGGACCGATCGACCGGCCCGTGCACATCACGGGCTGGGCCGACTACGAGACCGCCTTCGGCGGACTCCGGGCGAACTGCCCCATGAGCTACGCCGTCTACCAGTTCTATCTGAACGGCGGCAGCGAGGCCGAGATCGTCCGGGTGGTGAAGGAAGGCGAGAAACCCGTCCGCCTGCCACTCGGGACGAGCCCGCCCCCCAGTCCCGCCGGGTCCGCCAGTCCCGCCAACTCCGCCAAGGAGTCCGCCCGCCCCGCGGCCTCGTCCCCGAAAGCGAACGAAGGGGGAGAGGCATCCGCCGAGAGGGAGGGCGGGGAGACCCCGGCCGAGGGCAAGAAGAACAGTCGTGGCGCCCAGGACACCTCCGCCGCCGACCGCGCGGGCGGCCACAACCACCCCGTGCCCGGCCTGGTGGCCGCCTCGCCCGGACAGTGGGGGCGGAAGCTGCAGGCCAGGGTCGACTACAACACGGCCTTGGAAGGGCCGGGCGTCCCCAGGGCTCAACGGACACAGTTCAACCTGACGGTGCGCGACGAGGAGACCGGTGCCGAGGAGCGCTACCTCAACGTCAGCGTCACCCCCGGCCACCCTCGCCACCTCACCGGACTGCTGGAGACCTCGCGGCTGGTCCGTGTGGACACCGACGCCCCGCTGAAGACGGTGCCCGAGGCGAACGCGGTACTGCGGAACGAGGCCGTCGACCCCTTCAAAGCCAGTCGCGACGAGGTCGAGGAGGGAGACACCCGACCGCTGTTCTATCCCTCGGCCGAGGACAGCAACCGTAACCAGGAGGACGACGAACGCGGTTCCCTGGAACTGACCGACTATGTCGGCAAGCCGGAGCACAAGACCGGCCTCCATCAGCTGTTGAAGACCGACATCTTCAACATCCTCTGCCTTCCCGACTTCCAGTGGCTCGACGGGCACATGCAGACCAAGACCAGCGGCGGAAGCGCCGCGAATCTGCAGACCGCGGCCCTGAAACTCTGCGTCGACCGCCGGGCCGTCCTCCTGGTCGACCCGCCGAACTCCTGGTTGAAGCAGTCCGCCGGCACCCCGGGCGATGCCGTGAGCGCCGTCGTCGGGGGCATGAAGGCGCTGGAAAACCTCGGAGAACAGGGCAAGAACGCCGCCGTGTACTACCCGCAGGTGCTCGCCTCCGACCCCCTCCGGGACGGCGCGCTGCGGGAGTTCCCGCCGTGCGGCGTGATGGCGGGCGTGCTGGCCCGCACCGACGTCCAGCGCGGGGTCTGGAAGGCACCCGCCGGCACCGACGCCTCCCTCGCCGGCGTCAGTGACCTGGCCGTGCCGCTGACCGATCTGGAGATCGGCCGCCTCAACCCGCTCGGCGTCAACTGCCTGCGCCGCCTGCCCGCCGCCGGCCCCGTCGCCTGGGGAGCGCGCACCCTGCGCGGCGCCGACCGGCTCGCCGACGAATGGAAGTACCTGCCCGTCCGCCGCCTCGCGCTCTTCATCGAGGAGAGCCTGTTCCGCGGCACCCACTGGGTGGTCTTCGAACCCAACGACGAACCCCTGTGGGCGTCCATCCGGCTCAACGTCGGCGCCTTCATGAACTCCCTGTTCCGTGCGGGCGCCTTCCAGGGCCGTACGGCCCAGGAGGCCTACCTCGTCAAATGCGACAAGGACACCAACCCGCAGAACGACATCGACCGCGGGATCGTCAACATCCAGGTCGGTTTCGCCCCGCTGAAACCCGCCGAGTTCGTGATCGTCCACATCCAGCAGCTCGCCGGCCAGATCCAGGTCTAGGAGGACGACGATGCCGGAAGTGACGCGCAGGGACCCCTTCAAGAACTTCCGCTTCAAGGTGAAGTTCGGCGGGGAGACCGCCTACATCGCGGGAATCAGCAAGGTCAGCGGGCTGAAGCGGACGACGGAGGTCATCCGCCACCGCGATGGTGGCGACCCCGGCACCAGCCGCAAACTGCCCGGCCGCACCGAGTACGAGGCCATCACCCTCGAACGCGGGTGCACCGTCGACACCGCCTTCGAGGAGTGGGCCAACCGGATCTGGAGCCTGCGGAACTCCTCCGGCGGCCTGGAGACCTCCCTCAAGGACTTCCGCCGCGACCTCGTCATCGACGTCTTCGACGAGGCGGGCAAACAAGTGCTGTCCTACTCCGTCCGCGAGGCCTGGGTGTCCGAGTACCAAGGCCTGCCCGAGCTCGACGCCGGGTCCGCCGGAGTCGCCTTCGAACGCATCACCGTGGAGCACCACGGCTGGGTGCGTGAGAAGACCAACCCGCCGGAGGACTCCCAGTTCACCGACATCGCGGGGTGACCCGTGCCGCGGCGACTGACCGAGGCGAACGTCCTCGACGTGTGGGAGAGCGGCCTCGGCGGCACGCCGGCGGCCCGGGCTCTGCTGCTCGCCTCGATGGCCGCGCCCTCCGGCCAGGACGTCGCGGACCTGCCCCTCAGCGCGCTCAACGCCCTGCTCCTGGAACTGCGGTGCGGGGCGTTCGGCGAGCAACTGCCGTGCGTCACCGACTGCCCCGCGTGCGGTGAGAGCCTCGACGTCACCGTCTCCACCGCGGAACTGTGGGCACTGGGGGCAGCCCGCGCGGCGACCGCGGCGGAAGGCGGCCACACGGCCGAACCTGCCACCGGGACGCTCACCGCGCACGGCATGGAGGTCACCTTCCGCGCCCTCACCGGCCGGGACGTACGAGCCGTCGACCCCGCCGCACCCCGAGCCCGCCAACGGCTGCTGCGCCGCTGCGTACTGAGCGTCAGCCCGCCCGCCGACGACGTGCCGGACGAGGTCCTGGAAGGCGTCGCCCGGCAACTGCCCCGCCTCGACCCCGGTGCGGATCCGGTGTTCGCGCTGGACTGCCCGCAGTGCCGGCACCGCTGGGACGCCCCGCTCGACATCGCCGACCACCTGTGGACCGACGTCTCCGGCTACGCGCAGCGGCTGCTGCACGAGGTGCACGCGCTGGCACGGGCCTACGGCTGGACGGAGGCCGACGTACTCGCCGTCAGCCCCGTCCGACGCCAGTTCTACCTGGAGGCGACCGCACAATGAGCGACTTCGTGGCCCGGCTGCTGGGCGCACCCGGACCGTGGCTCCGGCCGCTGGCTCCGCACGTGTTCGACCCGGCGGCGCCGCGGCTGCCCGCCGGTTCGGAGCCCGAGACGCCGGTGCACGGGAACGGCTCGCGCCCGGAGGAGAACGACGCCGGAGCGGACCTTCTCGCACCTGCCGGCCCGCCGGCGGAGAGTACGACACCGTCGCCGCCCCGTGCCGACACGTCGGCCGATAGGCCGGCCCATACGTCGGCCCATATGTCGGCCGATACGTGGGCCGACGTCACCGCCCGCCTGCCGATCGACCCCGCGCCGACCTCGCGGACCTCGCCGAGGTCACACGAGCGCCGCCCCGCCACCTGGAAGCGGAGACCGGAAAGGACGACGACCGCCGACACGCGGCCGAGCCCTGGGCCGGTACCGGAGACTTCCGCCGCACGCCGAACCCTGCCGGAGACCGCGGCTGCACCGCAGCGGACGTCAGCGGCTGGGGAGCAGGCTGCGGTGGTGGCGCATGCGGTCGACGGCGCACCAGCTGCAGCGGTCCAGCCGGAGGCGCGCGGTACGGCTCCGCCGGGGCTGTCCGGCACCGTACGGCGGGTGGCGGTTGGTTCGGAGCGGGTTGCTGCTGCTGCGCAGCAGGGGCCGACCGCCTGGCCGGAGGTGCCTGACACCGCCCAGCGGGTCGCCGTTGGTCCGGAGCGGGTCGTTGCTGCTGCGCAGCAGGGTCCCGCAGTTCCGCCGGGAGCGTCCGGCACCGTCCGGCAGGCTGCCGTCGTCTCGGACGCTTCATCGGAGGCGCCCGGAACGGCCGGGCAGGCCGCTGTCGGTTCGGAGCGAGCCGCTGCTGCTGCGCAGCACGGGACCACCGCTTCGCCGCAGGCGCCTGACACCGTCCGGCAGGTTGCCGTCGGTTCGGAGCGAGTTGCTGCTGCTGCGCAGCAGGGCGCCACCATCTCGCCGGATGCGCCTGACACCGCTCGGCAGGTCGCTGTCGCCTCGAAGCGAGTAACTGCTGCTGCGCAGCAGGGTCCCGCAGCCTCGCCGGAGGCCTCCGGAACCGCCGGGCAGGTCACCGTCGGTTCGGAGCGAGCCGCTGCTGCTGCGCAGCACGTGACCACCGCTTCGCCGCAGGCGCCTGACACCGTCCGGCAGGTCGCCGTCGGTTCGGAGCGAGTTGCTGCTGCTGCGCAGCAGGGCGCCACCATCTCGCCGGATGCGCCTGACACCGCTCGGCAGGTCGCTGTCGCCTCGAAGCGAGTAACTGCTGCTGCGCAGCAGGGTCCCGCAGCCTCGCCGGAGGTCTCCGGGACCGCCGGGCAGGTTGCCGTCGGTTCGGAGCGAGCCGCTGCTGCTGCGCAGCACGGGACCAACGCTTCGCCGCAGGCGCCTGACACCGTCCGGCAGGTTGCCGTCGGTTCGGAGCGAGTTGCTGCTGCTGCGCAGCAGGGCCCCTCCGCCTCGCCGGAGGCCCCGGGCACCGCCCAACAAGCCCCCGACACCTCGGAGCCAGCCGCCACCGCTGCGCACCAGGAGATCACCCCCTCGCCCGGAGGAGCCCGCGCCCCCAAGCGGCCTCGCGGCACCTCGAAGCGCACGCCCACCACGCCCCAGCGGCCACCCGCTCATTCCCCGAGCCGTCCGGACCTCCAGCCCCAGCCCCAGCCCCAGCCCCAGCCCCAGCCCTCGGCACCGCGGACGCCGACTCCCGAGGTGTCCCGAACTGCCTCGCCCGTGCGACAGGAATCCCTCGCACCGTCGTCGAAGCCCACAACAGCGGTGCCGGAAGCCTCCGCCTCGTCACAGCACACCGCTCCCGAGCCCTCGCCGAACTCCGCGGCCACGGCACCACAGCGTCAACCGCGGCCCCCGCAGGTGTCTTCAACGGTGGCACCGGTGCCGTCCGCCCTGTCGCCTGCTCCCGCACCAGCCCTGGCATCGTCACAAACCGAGCTCTCGCCAGAGCCCCAGACCCCCGCACCGCGGCCTCCCACCCCCGTCCCGACCCCCCCGATCACCGCCCCGGCGCCCCGTGTGCAGCCGACCCCGCAGCGCACCCCGTCCCCCGACACCCCAGCCACGCCGCCACGGGCGACTCCCAACCCCAGCTCCACCCCCCAACCGCCCGCCTCGCCCCCGAAACAAACCGCAACCACAACCATCAACACCGCCGGTCCACCCCTACCCGGCGGCCCGTCCACTCCGGGAACCAGCCGAAGCCCCGCCCAGAGTGCCGCCTTCCACGCTCAGGCCCTCCCGCCGAAGCCCGCTTCCCCCAGCACGTCAGTCACACCGACGACTCGCACCCGAAGCACCCGAAGCACCCCAACCACCCCCACCACCCTCCCCACGCGCCCGCACCCGACGACCCCACCCCCCACGACCGCACCCCCCACGACCGCACCCCCCACGACCGCACCCCCCACGACCGCACCCCCCACGACCGCACGCCCCACGACCGCACGCCCCACGACCGCACGCCCCGCAACCCCACCCCCCACCCCCGTCATTCGCGTCACGATCGACCACCTCGTCGTGCACACCACCCCCGCCCCGCCCTCCGACTTCGAAGAGCCCTCCGCGCCCCCGCGCTCTCCCGGGCTGAGCCTGGAGGACTATCTCGGGAGGCGGGCGTGAGTGACGCGCTCGCCGTCGCCGCGGTGACGGAGACCTTGCGGGCCGTGCTTCAGGACGCGGTGCGGCCGGTGGTGCCCGGGGCGGTGGTGACGGCGCGGCATCCGGAGGGGGCCGGGGTCGAGGACGGTACGGCCGCCGCGCTGAACGTCTTCCTCTACCGCACCGCCATCGACGCGGCCTGGCGCAACACCGACCCGGAGGGCACCCACCCCGGCGAGACCAGGCCTCCCGCGCTGCCCTTGGTCCTGCACTACCTGCTGACGGGGTATGCCGCCCCGGCGGAGGACCACGCGGTCGTGGAGCGGTTGCTCGGCGTGGCGATGGCGGCGCTGCACGACCGGCCGGTGCTGCGGCCCGCCGAGCTGAAGTCCGCCGCCGGCTTCAGCGATCTGCACCTTCAGCCCGAAGCGGTCAGGGTCACCCCCGCAGATCCACCGGCCGAGGAGCTGTTCCGGCTGTGGGAGGCGCTGGGCCATGTGTACCGGCTGTCGGCGGCCTACGAGGCCAGGGTCGTGCTGATCGACAGCGCCGCCGCGGGCCGCACCCCGCTGCCGGTGCTGCGGCGCGGGGACTCCGGACGCGGGCCGGAGGCGACGCCGGGTACCGACGTCCCGTGGCCGGTGCTGCGGGCCGTCCACCCCGCTGTGGCCGAGCCCGGCGCCGAACTGGTGCTGAGCGGGTCGGGGCTGGACGCGGGCACGGCCGTGGTGCGCCTGGCGCATCCGCTGCTCGGCGAGCCGGTCGTGCTGCCCGCCCGTACCGACGGCGGAGGTACCGCCGTACACGCCACGCTGGACGGGGAGCCGGCCGCCGGCCGTTGGTCGGCCGTCGTGGTCGTGACCGCGTCCGACGGGACGGAACGGACCACCGACCCCCAGCCCCTGCACATCGCGCCCCGCGTCACCAGCGCTCTCCCGCTCACCGTCGAGCGGGACGAGAAGGGATCCGTGCTGGTGGCGCTGGAGTGTGTTCCGGCGGTCCGGCCGGGCCAGCGGGTGGAGCTGCTGGTCGGCGATCTGCCGGTGCTCGCCGAGCCCGTTCGGAAGGCCACCCGGGCCCTGCGGTTCCGGCTGGAGCGGGCCCGGCCGGGCCGCTTTCCGCTACGGCTGAGGGTCGACGGCGTGGACAGCCCGCTGACCGACGCGCGGGCCGAGCGGTTCGACGACGACACGGCGGTGGTGATCACATGAACGCCCCGCGGCTGGAACTGCGCATCCGGCGGCTGGAACTGCACTCGGCGGTCCGGCCGTCGCGGGCCGCACTGTGCGCGGCGGTCGAGAGGGAACTGGCGACGCTGCTCGGACAGTCCGCGGGGCGGGCCGGGCGACCGGCCTCGCCGACCGATGCCCGCCTAACCACGAATGCCTGCCTAACCAACGATGCCCGCCTCACCGCGCTCGCTCGCCCCATCGCCAACGCGCTCCACGAGGCGTTGTGCGCCGAGCGGCGAAGCGCCGTACCGGCCCGAGCGGGTGACGGTTCCTCATGAGCACTCCGGCGCCGCGCCGCGGCGGCTTCGTCTTCCTCGATTCCGAGCAGGGCCGGGTGCTGCGGGTCGTGCCCTTCCAGTACAACCCCGACAGCATCACCCGTACCGTGCGGCCCCGCGGCATCGGAGCCGACGCGGGGGACCGGCTGGAGGCGCTGCGGTTGCAGGGGCCGCCCCGGGAGACCTTGCGGATCGACGCGGAGTTCGACGCCACGGACCAGGTCTCCCCGGCCCCGGCGGGCGCGCCGCCCGCCGGCAGCGGGCTGTTCGGGATGCTGTCGGCACTGGAGAGCGCCGTCTGTCCGACCGGCACCCAGCTCACCCAGCAGAACGAACTCGCCGCCCGCGGCATGCTCGAGATCGCCCCGGTCCAGGGCCCGTTGCCGGTGCTGGTGCTCGGCGCGCACCGAGTCCTGCCGGTACGGATGCTGGACATCGACGTCATGGAGGAGACGTACGACGGAGAGCTGAATCCGGTGCGGGCGCGGGTGACGCTGACCGTCCGGATCCTCACCGTCGACGACGTCGGCCACCAGCACAAGGCGGGCGGCCTCTACCTCCAGTACCAGCAGAACAGGGAACGTTTCGCGGCCCTCGTCGGCTACGGCCCCGGCACGGTCGGCTACCAGGGCCGCTGATGCCCCGCCCACGACAACACATCAGCAATGACCACCTATCAGCAACGACCACCCATCAACAACGACCACCCATCAACAACGACCACCCATCAGCAACGACCACCCATGAGCAATGGCCAGCAATCAGCAACGACTACCCATTCAGCAATGACCCCCGCCTCGACCGCCCCGCCAGTGATCACCCACCCCCGACGAGAGACCCTGACATGTTCGAGCCCACCAGCCGCTACCACCGGATCCCCACCGCCACCCACACCCTCCCCGACGGCCGTACCGTCACCCACCTGCGCCGTCGGCTGCTGCCACAGCCCGAGCGGCTGGCGCCGGTCGGTGAGCATGTCGTCGTCGCGGGCGACCGGCTGGACCGGATCGCGGCCCGCTGGTACGGCGATCCCGAACAGTCCTGGCGGATCGCGGACGCCAACAGAGCCGTACGGCCGGAGGACCTGACCGCGGTGCCCGGGCGCCGGCTGCGGATCACCCTGCCCGCCGAGGCCTCGGCGGTGCCCGGCGCCGGCGAGCAGGTCCGGTGACGACGCACAGCCTGCATTTGATGCTGCTGGTCGGGGACACCGTGCCGAGCCCGGCCCCGGCCGCGCTGGTCGACGCCCTGCACTCGGCCCGCATCACCGCCGCCACCGGCACCACCGGCGGATTCCAGCTGACCTTCGCCGTCAGCCCCCGCTCGCCGCTGCACCGCGCCGTCCTGCCGTCCGGGGCGCTGCACCCGAAGAAGCGGGTGGTGGTCGCCGCGGTGCTGGGCGGACGCTGCCATGTGCTGACGGACGGCGTGATCACCCGTCAGGAGATGCACGCGGGACGGGCGCCCGGCGCCTCGTACCTCGTCGTCACCGGTGAGGATCTGTCCCTGCTGATGGATCTGAAGCACGTCCGGCGTGCCTTCCCCGGGCTGGCCCCGCATCTGCGGGCGACGACGGTGCTCGCCGCGTACGCGCGGTACGGCATCACACCCCGCGCCGTCGCGCCGGTCCTCACCGACCAGCCCAACCCGCTGGTCGACATCCCGGTGCAGTCGGCCACCGATCTCGCCTATCTGCGGTCGACGGCCGCCGACGTCGGCCATGTGTTCCACATCGAACCGGGGCCGACGCCGGGGGCCGCCACCGCCTACTGGGGGCCGCAGAAGCGGGAGGGGGGGGGGCCCCCCCCCCCCCCCCCCCCCCCCCCCCCCCCCCGGCGGGGGGGCCGGGGGGGGGGGGGGGGGGGGCCCCCCGGGGGGGGGGGGGGGTTGGGGGGGGGCGGCGCGGGGGGGGGGGGGGGAAAGAATAAA
>NZ_JBEPAL010000031.1:0-104200 GCF_040298625.1 Streptomyces sp. NPDC001532 | reverse complement strand
ACCAGCACCGTCGGCCGCCCTTGCACCGCGCCACCCATGTCCACCCAGCCCGGATGCCACGCATGACCCTCCTCCGCCCCGCGCTGCCAGGTGTGCGTCACCCGGCCACCCGGGTCACGGGCGAACACCGACAACGCACGGTTCGGACTCAGGACGACGGCCGGATCGGAAGCCAGCTGCCCGCCCAACGAGACCCAGTCCGGCGCCCAGGCCCCCGCCTCCGACTGCCAGGTGTGCCACAAAGCCCCGTCGGCACCACGGACGAAGACCACCAGCTTGCCGTAACGCCCCACCAGAGCGAAGGGGCGACCGGTGGCACCAGGAGCGGGACGACCCAACGGGGTCCACGCAGACCAGGCCCCACCAGGAGCACTCTGCCAGCGGTGCGTGATCCCACCACCCGGCTCCACCCCGAACACCACCATGCCCGACCCCGTGTCCACCACCGACGGCACACCGACACTCAGCCGGGGCGTCCCGGTGTCCCCGGGGCCGACCGCGCGGGCCGCCTCCTCCAGCAGCGCCCGCGCCTTGGCCTCGGCCAGGTCGTAGCGGTCGGGGAAGCCCGACCGCTGGACGCGCTGGGCGGTCTGGCCGGCCGTCAGTCCGGGCGACTGCTGCTCCACCCGGACCGCGCGGACGAAGAACTGGCGGGCCGCGTAGGCCACGTTCATGATCTGCTCGGGGGTGCCCCAGCCCTGGCTGGGACGCTGCTGGAAGACACCGAGGGAATCGCGGTCCCCGCACGGCAGGTTGTTCATGTGGGACTCGACCCAGCCGGCTTCGAAACCGGCGAGCATCACCTTGTCGGAGACCCCGAGGGCGCGGCCCGTCGTGTAGACGGTCTTCGTGACCTCGGGATCGTGTACGGGCGGGACGGGGCAGGGTGCCATGGTTGCGTTCCTCCATGTCAGAGACGGAGCCGGCCGACTCCGAGCCTCTGTGCCCGCCGGAGCACCGGGCAAGTGTTTCCCTGTCGTCCCCGCAGGAGGAAACACCGGGTGCCGGTGCGGGGCCGCCGGCGGCAGAGCGCGACGATCCGGTCCGTGAGGGAGGCGAACGCGCCCTGCGACCCGCTCGACGAGCGGTCATGAGCCGACGTGCCGAAGTGCCGGCGACCCGCCGCGCCAGGGGACGTTACCGGTGTCTTACGGAGCGCTCCGCGTCGTACTGTCGGCGGGGGCCGTCGGTGTTTGCTGAGGGGAGGTCGGGGCCGGCCGGTGGCGGTCGGCCCGCTCGTTCCTCTTCAGGAGGTCTTGGTGTCCCGCGTGTCCCGCCGTGTCGTCGTGCCCGTCCTTCTCGTGCTGGTGGTCGTCGCCGGCGTCGGGCTCTTCCTCTTCCAGCCGTGGAAGGCGTTCACCGACACCACGGTGAACGAGGCCCTGCCCACCGCCTCCGCCCCGGTGGAGGAGCCCGGCGGGACGGTGAGCGGGACGCCTTCCGCTCCGGCCGCCGGGCCGCGGGACCTCGCGAAGGGCCGTTTCGTCACCCATGAGCACGACACCAGCGGGACCGCCCGTACGATACGGCTCGCGGACGGCGGTCAGGTGCTGCGGCTGGAGAACCTCAGGACCTCCGAGGGGCCGGACGTCCGGGTGTATCTCTCGGCCCGGGACGCCGACGCGGTACGGACGGGGCTGGGAGACGAGGTGGTCGAACTGGGCGGGCTCAAGGGCAACCTGGGCAATCAGAACTACACGGTGCCGGCCGGCACGGACCTGTCCGGGTTCCGCAGCGCCGTCATCTGGTGCGAGCGGTTCTCGGTCTCCTTCGGCGCGGCCGACCTGTCCCCGGTGAAGGGCTGACCCTTGGACACCCGCCCCGCCCCCGCTCCCGGTCCGGGCCGCCGGGTCCTCGTCGTCGAGGACGAGCCGACCGTCGCCGAGGTCGTCATCGGCTACCTCAGCCGTGCGGGTCACCGGGTCGAGCACGCCGCCGACGGACTCGCCGCGCTGGAACTCGCCGCCGCGCTGCGGCCCCAGCTGGTCGTCCTCGATCTGATGCTGCCGGGCCTGGACGGCCTGGAGGTGTGCCGCAGGCTGCGGGCGGGCGACGGGCCGCCGGTGCCCGTGGTCATGCTGACCGCGCGCGGTGAGGAGGCGGACCGCATCCTGGGCCTGGAGCTGGGCGCGGACGACTACCTGACCAAGCCGTTCAGCCCTCGTGAACTGGTGCTGCGGGTGGCCTCGGTACTGCGCCGCGCCGAGGCACCGCCGCCCGCCGCCTCCGTGGAGCTGCGGGCCGGTGATCTGGTCGTCGACCCGGCCGCCCGCCGGGCCGAACGAAGCGGCCGCGAACTGTCGCTCACAGCGCGCGAGTTCGATCTGCTGGTCTTCCTGCTGCGCCACCCGGGCCGGGTGTTCTCCCGCGAGGAGCTGCTGCGGCAGGTGTGGGGGTGGGAGTTCGGCGACACCTCGACCGTCACCGTGCACATACGGCGGCTGCGCGAGAAGGTCGAGGACGATCCGGCCGCGCCGAGGCTCATCAGCACCGTGTGGAGCGCCGGATACCGCTTCGATGCGCCCGGCGCCGGGGCGGGCGACGGGAGTCGCCCGCCGTGATCGACATGCTCATCATCGTCGCCCTGGCGGCCCTCGGCGCGCTGCTCGCCGGACTGGCCGCCGCGCCGGCCGTCACCCTGCTGCGCCGCCGCTCGGTCGTGCTGTCGATGTTCGCGGTGGCCGCGCTCGCCGTCGTCGCGATGGCGGCGGGCACGGTCGCGGTGGCGCTGGAGATGTTCCTGTCGGGGCACGATTTCCGCGTGGTGCTGATCGTGGTGGCCGTCTCGGGTGCCATCTCCCTCGGTGCCGCGCTGCTGTTCGGCCGCCGCATCGCCGGTGGCAGCCGGGAACTCGCCCTGGCGGCTCGCGAGGTGGGCAGCGAGGCCGGGTTCGTGGCGCCCGCCGACCCGCCCACGGCGGAACTCGCCGCGCTCGCCGCCGCGCTGGAGGAGACCAGTGCGCGGCTGAGGGCGGCGCAGGCGCGCGAGCGGTCGCTGGACGCCTCGCGGCGGGAGCTGATCGCCTGGATCTCGCACGATCTGCGGACGCCGCTCGCGGGGCTGCGGGCGATGGCCGAGGCCCTGGAGGACGGGGTCGTCCCGGACCCCGGCCGTTACCACACCCGGATGCGCACCGAGGTGGAGCGGTTGTCCGGCATGGTCGACGACCTCTTCGAGCTGTCCCGGATCCAGGCCGGGTCCCTGGAGCTGGTCCTGGCCCGGGTGTCGGTCTACGACCTGGTGAACGACGCCCTCGCCACGACCCGGCCGCTCGCGGACGAGCGGGGGGTGCGGCTGGTGGACGGCGGTGTCACACCGCTGCCGGTCCGTGTCGACGGCCAGGGCATCACCCGGGTGCTCGGCAACCTCCTGGTCAACGCCATCCGGGCGACGCCGGCGGACGGAACCGTCGCGGTGAGCGCGCGCCGCGAGGACGACATGGTCGTCCTCGCGGTCGAGGACTGCTGCGGTGGCATCCCGGAGCAGGATCTCAGGCGGGTGTTCGACACGGGCTGGCGCGGCGGTGAGGCCCGTACCCCGCCCTCCGGTGGTACGGCGGCTTCCGAGGCCGTGGCCGCGGACCGGGGGCGGCACGGGGACACCGGCGCGGGGCTCGGGCTCGCGATCGTCCGCGGCATCGTCGAGGCGCACGCCGGGCGGGCCTCGGTCCGCAACACGGCGTCGGGGTGCCGCTTCGAGATCACCGTCCCGGCGGCCGACGCCCGCTGACGTGGACGGCGCCCGCCGCGGCGGGCGGCAGCCGGGGCCGGGACGCTTGACGGCGGGCCGCCGTTCAGGGGCGGGCGGCAGCCGGGGCCGGACGCTCGACGGCGGGCCGCCGTTCAGGGGCGGGCGCCCGGCTTGTCGACCACGCCCCAGGCCGCACGGGCGCCGATCATCGGGGCGGCGTCGAAGGCCGGTTCGCCGGGCGGCGTCGTCATGCCCTTCGGCGGTTCCGGGGGCGCCGAGCGCTTGATCGCGCCGAGGTAGGCGTAGGTCCGCGGGTCGAAGAACAGCTGCTGCTTGCCCTGCCAGCCGGACGGGGTGGGCTCGGCGTAGTTCACGGCGACCGCGATGGCCGGGCGGCCGAGGGGGTCCTCGACGCCCTTCTCCACCCGGGCGCCCGGGATCTTCGCCAGCGCCCGGAAGAGGCCCGCCTGGACATGGGGCGGGATGAGGACGGAGCGGTGGAGGACCTCGATCTCGCGCCAGTCCCGCTGGGCCTGTGTCTCACCCTCGATGTCTCCGATGGCGTGCTCCTCGCGGATCCGTCGCATCATCCGGCCGGGGTCGCTGGGCAGGGTGACGAGGAAGCGCCAGAACTGCCGCTGGGAACGGTCGTCGTAGCCCTCCTTCGCCCACTTCTCCTCCTGGTTGGGTCCGTACCAGACCTGGAGTTCGTTCGGGTCGAAGTCGGAGATGTCGCCGCCGCGCGGGATGCCGGGCAGCTGCGCGTGCCCCGTGCCGTCCCACCGGGTCCACTCCTCCCCCGTCCGGAGCTCGCCGCCGACGCGGATCGCGGACTTCTCGTAGACCCACTGCTTCGGTCGCGGCTCGGTGACGGCGCTCTTCTCCACCGTGGCCGCGGCCAGTTCCAGCGCCTCGGCCGAGGCCTGCGCGGAGAGCACCCGGCGGCCGTCGGCGGAGTCCTGACGGGGTTCGTCCTCCAGCCGGGAGACGACGATCCCGCCGGTCACCGCGGCGGCGGCCGCCGCGGCCACCAGGACGACCCTGCGGCGCGGGCGCGGCACGGCCGGAGCGGCCGGCCGGCGTCCGGCGGACTCCTCACGGAACGCCTCGGTGAGCCGTTCGCGTGCGGGCGCGAGGCGGTCGCCGTCGGGCTCGGGAGCGTCGGCGCGCAGCTTCATCAGCTCGGTCATGCGGGATCACCTTCGGTGAGGCGGGTGGCGAGGAGGGGGTCGTAGGCGCCGGTCGCGGCGCGCAGCTTCTTGCGGGCCCGGTTGAGCCGGGACCGGACCGTCCCCACGGGGATGTCCAGTGCCTGCGCGATCTCCTGGTAGGTGAAGTCGGCCCACGCGAACAGCAGCAGCACATGCCGGTCGCCCTCGGAGAGCCGGGCCAGCGCGCCGGCCAGGGTGCGGGAGGCGGCCTGCGCGGCGACGCGGTCGTCGGCGGAGTCGGTCCACGTCTCGGCGACGGGGTCGCCGCCGGTGCGGGCGAGGATGCGCAGCGCCTTGATCTCCTCGCGGCGGTGCCGGCTGATCTGCTTGGCGGCGATGCCGTGCAGCCAGGGGCGGACGCCGGCGCGGTCCGCGTCGAAGCGGGCCCGGATCCGGAAGGCCGTGAGGAAGGTCTCCGCGGTGACGTCGTCGGCCGCGTCCCGTCCCAGGCGCCGGGCGACGTAGCGGTGGACGGCGGGCGCGTGGCGGTCGAAGAGTGCGGCGAAGTGCTCCGGTCTGTCGAGGGACGCCGCGATCAGTGCGGCGTCATCGTCGGCGGTGTCGCCGCCGAGGGTGCCCTCCGCCGGTGGGGGAAGGCACGGGGATTCAGTCATGGACGGTCCGTGGGGTGTGGTGGGCGGTCGGATGCGGTGCGATCGGGACAGCGTTCACCTGTACTTGCCGGGGAGGCGGGAACGGGTTCACGCCGGGCGTCGGCAGCCGCACCGCCGGGGCGTCCTCAGCGGGACGTGCCGACCGTCGGGGCCGTTTCTCGGTCCTGGGACGTCCTGCCGTACCAGCCGGCATTGCCGAGCCGACCGTTGAGCGGATGCCCGGTGTCGCACTCGCCGCCCGCCGCTCGCCGAGGACATCCGGGACGCGGACGTCCTCGTCCCGGACGTCTTGGACGCGGACGCGCGGCGACGCGGCCCGGACGGCGTCCGGTTCCGGTGGAGTCGAGCATCCGCACTGTGTATCACCGCTTCGTCCGGGATGGTCGGGGGCGGACCTTCCGGAAAGGGGTGGAACCGGCCGTCGGGTCAGGTCGACGGCCGGTTCCGGCTGGGTGGGCGCTCGCGTCGCCGGTGCGCTCGGGTCAGGCGGCTCGCCCGGCGAGTTCCGCGCTGTGGAGCACATGCCGCCCGGGGGCGAGGACGACCGGTGCGCAGCCCGGCAGTTCGGCGGTGGCCGTGCAGCCCTCGGGCACGGTGGCGCGGGCGGTCATGCCGTCCGCGGTGAGTTCCCAGGACAGTTCGGCGGTGCCGTACGGCGTCTCGTGGCGGGTGCGGGCCCAGGTGATGCCGCCGCCGGGCCGCGGACGGAAGGCGAGGGTCCGGTAGCCGGGTGCGGTGGCGGTGACGCCGCCGACGACGCGGTGCAGCCAGTCGGCGACCGCGCCGAGGGCGTAGTGGTTGAAGGAGGTCATGCCGCCGGGGTTGAGGGTGCCGTCCGGGCGCATGCTGTCCCAGCGCTCCCAGATGGTGGTGGCTCCCATGGTGACGGGGTACAGCCAGGACGGGCACTCGGTCTGGGTGAGGAGGCGGTAGGCGATGTCCAGGTGGCCGGTGTCGGTGAGGGCGTCGCAGATCAGTGGCGTGCCGACGAAACCGGTGGCGATACGGGCGTCGTCGGCGAGGACGAGTTCGGCGAGCCGGTCGCCGGCGGCCCGCCGCTGTTCCGGGGTGAGCAGTCCGAAGGCGATGGCGAGGGCGTAGGCGGTCGCGCTGTCGCTGGTCATGCGGCCGGAGGGAAGGACGTAGCGGCGGCGGAAGGCGGCCGCCACCTCCTCGGCGAGGGCGGTGTAGCGCGCCGCCTCCGCCGTCTCGCCCAACTCGGCCGCCGCGAGCGCGAGATGGCGGGCGGAGTGGGCGAAGTAGCCGGTGGCGACGAGGTGGCGGTCGGTGCGTCCGGCGGCCGGGTCCTCGGGCGGGGCGGCCGGGTCGAGCCAGTCGCCCAGCTGGAAGCCGGTGTCCCAGAGCCGGCCGGGACCGGCGAGGCGTTCCATCAGGTCGACCCAGGCCTTCGCCATGGCGTGGTGCTTGCGGAGCAGGTCGAGATCGCCGAAGCGCTGGTAGAGCACCCAGGGCGTCAGGGTGGCGACGTCGCCCCAGGCGGCGCCGGGCTGGATGGGCGTCCACATGGGTGCGCCGGGGATGACGGGCACGTACCAGGGGATGGTGCCGTCGGGCAGTTGCTCCAGGCCGACGTCGGTGAGCCAGCTGTCGAGCATGCCGGCGCAGTCGTAGAGGAAGCTCGCGGTGGGGGCGAAGACCTGGATGTCGCCGGTCCAGCCGAGGCGTTCGTCGCGTTGCGGGCAGTCGGTGGGGATGTCGACGAAGTTGCCGCGCATGCTCCACACGACGTTCTCGTGCAGCCGGTCGATCAGCGGGTCGCTGCAGGTGAACCAGCCGGTGCGGCGCATGTCGGTGTGGTACACGCGGGCGGTCACCGCGTCGGGGGTCAACTCGCCGGGCCAGCCGGTGATCTCGGCGTAGCGGAAGCCGTGCAGGGTGAAGCGGGGTTCCCAGGTATAGGGGCCGGTGCCGGGGAGGATCAGGGTGTCGACGGCGTGCGCCTCGCGCAGCGGGCGGGTGGCGAGCGCGCCGTCCTCCAGCACCTCGGCGTGGCGCAGGGTGACGGTGTGCCCGGCCGGGCCGTCGGCGGTGACCCGGAGGCGGCCGACGAGGTTCTGGCCGAAGTCGAGGAGGTGGCGGCCGTCCTCGGTGCGGGTGATGCCGACCGGGGTGACCTCCTGGGTGCAGCGCACCGGCGGCCCTTCCGGTGCCGTGAGGGTGCGCGGGTCCCGGGTCCCGACGCGCACCGGGGTCCAGCCGACGTCGGTGGCGCCCGGCGTGGCCCAGTGCGGGTCGTCGAGGCGGGCGTCGAAGGTCTCGCCCTCGTACAGTCCGCTGGTGAGGATCGGTCCGGGTGCCGCGTGCCACGAGCCGTCGGTGGCGATGACGCTGGTGGTGCCGTCGTCGTGGGTCACTTCGAGCTGGGCGACGAGGGACTGGTCGGTGCCGTAGATGTTGCGGGTGCCGCCGTCGAAGCCGTACCGGCCGCGGTACCAGCCGTCGCCGAGCCAGGCGCCGACGGTGTTGGGGCCCTCGGTGAGGTGGCCGGTGACGTCGTGGGTGCGGTAGCGCAGCCGCTCGGGGTAGACGGTCCAGCCCGGGGCCAGTGCCTCGTCGCCGACGCGGCGTCCGTTGATCTCCACCTCGTACAGGCCGTGGGCGGTGACGTGCAGCCGGGCGCGGATGACGGGCCGGTCGAGGTGGAAGTCCTTGCGGACGCGGGCCGGCCTGCGGTCGGCGCCGGGGTCCTCGTCCCAGGCGGCGCCGACCGGTACGGCCTGCCAGTCGGCGGGGGTGAGCAGGCCCGCCTCGACCGCGCGGGGCTCGCTCCACGCCGAGGGGTGCTCCGCGCCCGCGGTCCAGACGCGGACGCGGACGGTGACGCGTTCCCGGGAGGTCAGCGGCTGTCCGGGCCAGGCCACCAGCACCTGCTCGGCGCTGTCGACGCGGCCGGTGCGGTGGGTGCGGCCGCCGCGGTCGAGTTCGAGTTCGTACGCCTCCTGGGGGCCCGATCCGGGCGTGAGGGTCCAGGACAGGCGGGGGGCGGCGACTCCGATGCCGAGGCCGTCCGGATGGTGTTCGAAGGACACCGGGGAGGTCTGAGGGGACAGCAAGGGAAACCTTTCGTCACATGCGCGGGGCGGGAGGCGGACGCGTGGTCAGCCCTTGACCGCTCCCGAGGTGAGACCCTTCATGACCTTCTGGTTGAGGAAGAGGTAGATCAGGAGGGTGCCGAAGACGTTGATGCAGATCGCGGCGAACAGCGGGCCGTACTGGGTGGCGCCGAAGTCGCCGGTGAAGTTGAGCAGGCCGACCTGGATGGTGCGCAGATCCTGGTCGTTGGTGAAGGTCAGCGCGATGAGCAGGTCGTTCCAGATGAAGAAGAACTGCACCAGGCCGACGGTGAGGAGCGCGTTGCGGACGACGGGGACGCTGATGGTCCAGAAGGCGCGCAGGATGCCGGCGCCGTCGATGGTGGCCGCCTCGAACAGCTCCCGCGGGACCGTCTTGTAGTAGGTGGCCATCATGAAGACGGTCAGCGGCAGGCCGGTGCCGGTGTAGGTGAGGATCAGCGGCCAGAGCGTGCCGGACAGCCCGGTCTGGAAGTACACGGTGAACAGCGGCAGCAGGATCATCTGCGGCGGCACCATCATGCCCGCGAGGAAGACCAGCAGGGTCAGGCTGCGGCCCTTCCACACCATGATCTGGAGGGCGAAGCCGGCGGCCGTGCCCAGCAGCAGGATCAGGGCCAGTGCGGGTACGACGGCCAGCAGGCTGTTCTGCACGTACAGGCCGATGTTGCCGGTGGTCCACGCCTCGGCGTAGTTGCCCCACTCCCAGGTGGTGGGCAGGCTCCAGGTGGAGTTGTTCAGATAGTCGCTGTTGGACTTCAGCGAGGTGAGGAACATCCAGACCAGCGGGTAGAGCTCGACGACCAGCAGCAGGCCGACGACGATCTTCACCCACAGCCGGCTTCCGGGCCGGCGTCCGCGCGGGCGGGCGGTGCCGTCGGCGGGGCCGCGGCGCCGTACGGCGGTCTTCACAGGGGTCTCGACGGCCATGGGATCAGCCCTCCGTGAGGTCGCGCCGCGAGACGCGGTAGACGACCAGGCTCACCAGCAGGCACACCACGGTCAGCAGCAGGGCGATGGTGCTGCCGTAGCCGTAGTCGCCGTAGGTGAACGACGTCTGGAACATGTACAGGGTCAGGGGTGTGGTGCCGTTGCCGGGGCCGCCGTTCGTGAGGGCGACGACCGAGTCGAAGACCTTCAGGGTGCCGTTGATGCTGAAGATCAGCGACGACATCAGCACGGGCAGGGACAGCGGCAGCACGATGTGCCGCACCAGCCGCGGTCCGGACGCCCCGTCCAGCCGGGCCGATTCGAGGACCTCGTCCGGGATGTCGACGAGTCCGGCGAAGAGCAGCACGGCGTAGAAGCCCATCGAGCGCCAGATGTCCATGACGATCAGCACCCAGAAGGCACTGCCGGCGCTGCCGAAGAAGTCGACCGACTCCAGTCCGACCGCGTTCAGCAGCGAGTTGACCGGTCCGGTCTGGGGCGCGACCTGGAAGAACTTCTGGAAGAGCAGGCCCACCGCGACCGTGGGCAGCACGACCGGGAAGAACACCAGGGTGCGGATGAGGGCCGAGGCACGCTTGAGGAAGAAGACGTACAGCAGCGCCAGGAGGTAGCCGGCGACGACCTGGCCGACCGTCACGACGACGGCGTACTTCAGGGTGAACCACAGGGCGTCGTGGACGGCCGGGTCGTCGAGGAGGCGGGAGAAGTTGGCGACGCCGTTGCCGGTGAAGCCGTCGATGGTGTTGCCCTCGGTGAAGGAGTACCCGAGGGACCACACCATGGGGACCAGCATGATCAGTGAGTAGACGAGGAGGGCGGGACCGAGCAGGATCGCGATGGCTCTGCGGTCACCGAGTACGCGGTGCATGGATGGTTTCCACTTCGTTTCCGTTGAGGAGGCCGGGGCCGGCGCGGCGGGGGCGGCGCACGCGCACACCGCCCCCGGCGGCTCACTGGTCGGCCAGCGCGTCCTGGACCGTCTGCATGAACTGCTTCGGGCTCATGCCGCCGCCGACCAGGCTCGCCGCGTTGGTCTGGCTGACGGTGGTCGCCTTGGTGCTGAACAGGGCCTCGAACCACAGCACGTTCCGCTGCGAGGAGCTGATGGTGTCGCGGACCTGGGTGGTGACCTCGTTGGCGTCCTTCACCTCGGCGCCGACCTTGAAGCCGGAGATGGCGCCGTGGTCCTTCAGCGCGGTGCTGCCGTAGTTCTTCGCGATGCAGGAGACCCAGTCGCCGGTCTTGTCGTCGAAGGACTCGGCGCCCAGGGTGATGCCGAGGCCGACGTTGGAGGGGTACTGGTCGATCGAGCCCTTGCCGCCGGAGACGGCCGGGAACGGCATGAAGCCGACGTTCTCGGCGCCGACCTTGTTCTGCTCGGCGTCGGAGATGTTCGCCAGCGCCCAGCTGCCCATGTAGAACATGGCGGCGTCGCCGGTGAGGAACTGGTTCATGGCGGTGTCGTAGTCGATGGAGCCGACGCCCTTGCCGAAGTAGCCCTTCTCGCCGAGCTCGGCGATCTCCTCGGCGGCCTTCACGTACTCGGGGTCGGTCAGCTTCGCCTTGCCGTCGGCGACGTCCTTGAGCGCGTCGGGACCCAGGCTGCGGTAGAGGTAGCCGCTGATCAGGCGGGTCAGCGGCCAGCCCTGCTGACCGGAGGCGGAGAACGGCTGGACGCCCTTGGACTCCAGCTTCGCGGCGGCCGAGACGAGCTCGGCCCAGGTGCCGGGGACCTTCAGGCCGTTCTCCTGGAAGATCTTCTTGTTGTAGAAGATCCCCTCGATGTTGTACTCGTACGGCAGCACGTCCAGCTTGCCGCCGTACAGCGCCTTGATCGTGGAGACGGCGGCGGGCTCCAGCTGGTCGTACACGCCGAGCGCCTTCAGCTCCTTCTCCAGGTCGGCGACCTTGCCGGACTTGGAGAGCTGCTGGGTGAGGGCGGGGGCGTTGCCGGCCGCGAACTGGACCGGCAGGGCGTTCTGGCCGGCCAGCAGCTGGAGCTTCTGGTCGAGGCTCGCCTGCGGGACGGTCTCCACCTTCAGCGGCAGGGCCTCGTT
This sequence comes from Streptomyces sp. NPDC001532, assembly GCF_040298625.1. Lineage (NCBI taxonomy): Bacteria > Bacillati > Actinomycetota > Actinomycetes > Kitasatosporales > Streptomycetaceae > Streptomyces > Streptomyces sp. NPDC001532. The sequence continues at coordinate 92,584 of NZ_JBEPAL010000031.1, read as the reverse complement.
CGCCGTCTCGCACGCGCCCTTCGACAGGGTGGTGAGCGCGCCCTTGACGGTGGTGTTCTCGGTGACGCTCAGGTAGCTGAACTCCTCGGGCGCGGAGGCGGTGCCGCCGCCGCTGCCGCCGCAGGCGGTGACGAGGAGGGCCATGGAGGCGGCGCCGGCCGTGAGGAGGGACAGACGCGTACGGCGGGCGCTGGACATGCGGAAGGACACGAAGACTCCCGAGGTCGTGAGAGGAGGGAAGGGCGACGGGGCGCTCGAAGCGGTGGCTAGGCGGCGACGGGCCGGGCCGCAGGTGGAGCGGCGTAAAACGTTCTCCACACCGAAGTGGGCAACACCCTGCACCGGTGGCGCGAAGCCGTCAAGACACAGACACGTAACATCGAGTTCTTCGACAAGAGGGCTTGACGCACCCCATAGGCTCTCGTGTAGACCGTTGCACTACACCTACGGAAACCGGAGCGCAGACGATGGACGGGGCCGACACACCCAGGCAGAACAGACGGGTGACGATCACCGACGTCGCCCGGCACGCGGGCGTGTCCACCGCCGCCGTGTCCAAGGTCCTGCGCAACGCCTACGGCGTGAGCCCCGCCATGCAGGAGAAGGTGCGCTCGGCCATCGCCGAGCTCGGCTACCGCCCGCACGCCGCGGCACGCGGGATGCGCGGCCGGACCTACACGATCGGGGTGCTGCTGGACAACGTCCGCAACGCGTTCTTCGCCGACATCCTCGACGGCATCAGCGAGGAGCTGCGCCACAGCGAGTACACCGTACTGCTCGGCGCGGCCGGCTTCGAGCCGGAGGAACAGGCCCGCACCGTCCGCGCCCTGGTGGACCGCCAGATGGACGGACTGATCCTCATCGCGCCGGGCACCCCGCGGGCCGAGGTGCTGGCCACGGCCGCCACCACACCGACCGTCGTCATCGGCCACCACGACACCGCCGACAGCCACGACTCGGTGGTGGACGCCGACGACGTCGGCGCGGAACTGGTGGTCGATCACCTCGTCGCGCTCGGCCACCGCGACATCGCGCTGGTGTCGGCCGCCGGCGCCAAGGCCGGCCAGTGGAAGCGCACACCGGAGATCGTGCTGACGGACGGCTACCTCAAGGCCATGCGACGGCACGGGCTCGCGGAACGGGCCCAGGTCCACCATGCCGCGTACTCCGACGAGGGCGGCTTCAAGGCGGGCATGACCCTGCTGACGGCCGAGCGTCCGCCGACCGCCATCATGGCCGGCGCCGACGTCGCCGCCCTCGGCATCTACCGGGCGGCGCACGAGCTGGGGCTGCGCATCCCGGACGACGTCTCGCTCGTCGGCTACAACAACACCGCCCTCGCCGCACTGGCCCCCGTCCAGCTGACCAGCGTCGACCAGGCCGGACACACCATGGGCTCCGCCGCCGCCCGGATGCTCATCGAACGGGTGGAGGGCCGACGGGACCGGCCCATGCGGACCACGATGACCCCACGCCTGGTGGCGCGCTCCAGCACCGCGGCGCCGCGCGGCCTTTAGACCGTGGACCGACGACCGCCCGCCGCGCCCGCGCCGCGGCAGGAGCCGGGGCGGCAGCCGCCGGAGCCCGCGCTCCTCGCCGGCCCCCGCGCACGGCGGACGACGGAGGGGGACGGGCGCGGCCGGCGCAGGGTCGGTGTGAAGGACGTGGCGCGCGAGGCCGGTGTGTCGCTCGGCACCGTCTCGAACGTGCTGAACCGTCCCGAGATCGTGGCCGAGGCCACCCGCGCCCGTGTCCTGCACGTGATCGACGCACTGGGCTACGTCCGGGCCGAGGGCGCCTGGCAGGTGCGCGGACTGACCTCCCGGGTGCTCGCGGTGATGGTGCTCGACCTGGCCGACCCGTCCCTCACGGCGCTCGCCTCCGGTGTCGAACAGGCCGCCCGCGAGGCCGGCCTCGGGGCGATGATGTGCACCGGCGCCCACGACCCCGCGCAGGCGGCACGCCATCTCGCCCTGATCACCTCCCATCAGATCCGCGGTGCCGTGCTGGCCTCCGGCGAGGGCGTCGACCGGACCGTCGCCGCGCTGCGCCGCAACGCGGTCCCGTTCGTCGTCGCCGACCGGCACGCTCCGCATCCCGGCGCCTGCTCGGTCGGGATCGACGACGTCGCCGGAGGGCACGCGGCGGTGCGGCACCTGATCGAGCGCGGTCACCGCTCCCTGGCGTACATCGGCGGCCCGGACCGTCTGCAGCGAATCCGGGACCGGCGCCAGGGCGCCGCGGAGGCCGTCGTGGCGGCGGGGCTGCCACGGACCGCGCTGCGGGAACTGCCGTGCCCCGATCTCACCGTGGCCGCCGGCCGGGACGCCGGACACCGCCTGCTCGGCCTGCCGCGCCGGCCGACGGCCGTCTTCTGCGCCGACGACCTGCTCGCCCTGGGCGTGCTGCAAGCGCTCTACGAGGCAGGTCTGCGGGTGCCGGACGACATGGCCGTGGTCGGCTACGACGACATGGAGTTCGCCGCGTCCGCCGTCGTGCCGCTCACCTCGGTACGCCGCCCGGCCGCCGAGATGGGCCGGCAGGCGGGCCGCCTGCTCATCGAGGACACGGCCCGCGACACGGCCCGGCACCGGCACGCGCACGTCGTGCTCCAGCCCGAACTGGTCGTCCGCCGGTCGACCATGGCGGGACCGGCCCGCTGACAGCGGGCGGACGCGGCGGTGTCCGGGCGAGCGGACGGGCTCGGGCATGGCGGTGTTCCAGGAGCGAGGACGGTACGGCGCCGCGGGGCGGGCGGTGCGGGAGGGCGGTCCGGGGAGGCGGTGCGGGAGGGCCGGCCGCCGTCGGCCGGCGCGAGGCGTTCCCCGACTATGCGCGCCGCCGATCGGCTCGCGCACCCCTTCCGCCATCGGGTTTTCGTATGCCGCTGATCCAGCGCGTGGATACCCGCGCAGGTCGAAGTCGATTTCTTCGATCTCGTCGATGAGCTCCCCCGCGAACCGTTGACACGGGCGCACCACCCTCCCAATATGATCCGTACACCAATCATTGATGTACAGATCATCAGCGTGGCAGCCGGCGGCTTGTGCACAGCGCCGCCCGCCGCGTCATCCCTCGCCCGACGCCCTCCCCTCGCCCGCGCTCCCCCTGCCCGACCCGCCTGTCCGCCTGTCCGCCCGTTCCAAGGAGCCCGTATGCCCGTGACCCCTGCCCCGCTCCGCATCGCCGTCGTCGGCGGCGGTATCGGCGGACTGGCCGCCGCGCTGGCGATCGCCCGCGCCGGTCACCAGGTCACCCTGCTGGAACAGGCCGCCCGGTTCGGCGAGATCGGGGCCGGCCTCCAGCTCGCCCCGAACGCCTCGCTCGCCCTCGAGGAACTCGGCGTCCTCGACGCGGTCCGGCGGACCGCGGTCGCACCGCCCCGGCTCGTGATGATGGACGCCCTGACAGGGGACGAGGTCACCTCCCTCGACCTGCGCGGCGCCGCCTACCGCGAGCGCTTCGCCCACCCCTACCTGGTCACCCACCGCACCGACCTGCACGCCGCGCTGCTGGCCGCCTGCCAGGAACACCCCGCCGTCACCCTGCGCACCGGGCACACCGTCACCGGCGTCGAACAGGACGCCTCGGGCGTACGCGTGCACTGCGCCGGATCGACGGCGGTCCTGGCCGCCGACGCGGTCGTGGCGGCGGACGGCCTGCGCTCCCGGCTGCGGCAGGCCCTGGTGGGCGACGGGCAGCCGGTCTGCTCCCGCTACGTGGCCTTCCGCGGGGCCCTGCCCGCCGAGCGGATGACCGGCGCCATGTCGCGGCATGCCGCGTCGGAGGCGGTGATGGTGTGGGCCGGGCCGCGCATGCACCTCGTGCAGTACCCGGTGCGGCGCGGAGAGCTGTACAACCAGGTCGCCGTGTTCGAGAGCGACGGCTACACGCCGGACCACGACGACTGGGGCACCGAGGCCGAGCTGGAGGAGCGCTTCGCCGGGGCCTGTCCCGCCGTACGCGACGCGCTTCCCCTGGTGGCCCGTGACCGGCGCTGGCCCCTCTACGACCGCCTGCCCGTCGACGACTGGGTGCACGGCCGCGTCGTCCTGCTCGGCGACGCCGCCCACCCGATGCTCCAGTACCTGGCGCAGGGCGCCTGCCAGGCACTGGAGGACGCCGTCGCCCTGGGCCAGGAGCTCGGCCGGACCGGCGATCCCGGCGAGGCGTTCACCGCGTACGCGGACCGGCGCCGCGAGCGGGCCGCGCGCATCCAGGCCGATGCCCGCCGCTTCGGCGAGATCTGCCACCTGGAGGGCATGGGCGCCACGCTGCGCAACCTGCTCCTCTCGTCCCGCTCCCCCGAGGACTTCGACGACATCGCCTGGGTGTGGACCCCGGCCCCCGCCGCCGTCCCCACCCCGTGAGCCACCGACCGCAGGAGGACACCATGACCGACGAACTCGCGTACAAGGCTCTGGAGGGCCTGGGCGCGGCTCCGCTGTGGCGCTTCTACGGCAACCTCTTCCCCGCCGAGCCCAAGAGCCGCGCCGTGCCCCACCGGTGGAGCTGGCGGGAGCTGCGACCGCATCTGCTGCACTTCTCCGGGACGCTGTCCCTGGAGGAGGCGGAACGGCGGGTGCTGATGCTGGTCAACCCGGGCCTGACCGATCCCCCGGCCACCGTCAACACCCTCTACGCCGGCCTCCAGATCATCCTGCCCGGCGAGACCGCACAGGCCCACCGGCACACCTCCAACGCGTTCCGCTTCGTCCTGGAGGGCGACGGCGCCTGGACGACCGTCGACGGGGAGCGTGTCTTCATGTCTCCGGGCGACCTGCTGCTCACACCCGGGTGGCACTGGCACGACCACACCCATCAGGGCGACGCGCCGATGATCTGGCTCGACGCCCTCGACTACCCGCTGGTCAACGCACTGGAGGCGGGCTTCTACGAGCAGTACCCGCAGCGCCTCCAGCCCGTGACACGGCCCGACGACGCGGGCAGCAGGCAGTTCCTGCACGGCCGGCTGAACCCGGTCTGGCTCACCCCGGACGGCCCGAACTCCCCCGTCACCCGCTACACCTGGCAGGAGACCCAGCGGGCCCTGGACGGCATCGCCGACACCGCCGAGGGCAGCGACGTCGACGGCATCGTCCTGGAGTACACCAACCCCTGGACCGGCGGACCGGTGATGCCCACCATCGGCTGCCGCGTCCAGCGCCTGCGGCCCGGCTTCCGCGGCGCCGGACGCCGGCACACCGCGTCCACCGTCTTCAGCGTCGTGCGCGGCGAAGGCACCACCGTCGTCGACGGCGTACGGCTGGACTGGTCCGCCAAGGACACCTTCGCCGTGCCCGGCTGGTCGTCCTACCGGCACCTCAACACCTCGTCGTCGGGCGACGCCGTGCTGTTCTCCTACAGCGACGAGCCCGTCATGCGCTCCCTCGGCCTCTACCGCACGGAAAGCGCCGACCCCGGCGCCTGATCCGCCCCCACCGACACCTCACAAGGAGGCCATCATGCGCCTGGCCCTGTTCGACAAGGGACGCCTCGGAGTCGTCGACGGCGACGAACTCGTCGATGTGACCGACCGGTTCGCCGGAGCCGGCGGCGCGGCCGGTCTGCTGCACCACCACATCGAGACGGTCGCCGGCGGCGGCACGGCGGACTTCGCACTCGCCGGCCAGCCCCGCGTCCCCCTCGCCGAGGCGGTTCTCCAAGCCCCGCTGCCCCGCCCCGGCAAGATCATCGGCGCGCCGGTCAACTACCTCGACCACAAGGCCGAGATGGAGTACACGACCTCCGTCGCCGACCTCGGCGTCTTCCTCAAGGCGAACTCGTCCGTCATCGGACCCGGCCAGGACATCCTGCTGCCGTACTCGGACATCCGCACCGACCAGGAGGGCGAGCTGGGCGTCGTCATCGGGCGCACCGCCGCACACGTCACCGCGGACGAGGCCCTGGACCACGTCTTCGGCTACACCTGCGTGCTGGACATCACCGTCCGCTCCGGCGAGGACCGCTCGACGCGCAAGTCGTTCGACACCTTCACGCCGCTGGGGCCGTGGATCGTGACCGCCGACGAGATCCCGGACCCGGACCGTCTGGAGCTGCGTTGCGACGTGGGCGGCAGCACCCGTCAGCGCACCAGCACGGCGGACCTCATCTTCGGCGTCCGGGAGCTGATCGCCTACACCTCGTCCGTCATGACGCTGCACCCAGGCGATGTCATCGCGACGGGCACTCCGGCGGGCGTCGGCCCGCTCGGCCACGGCGACCGGGTCGTCGTGGAGATCGAGAGGGTGGGCCGCCTGGAGGTGGGCGTCGACGGCTCCCGGGCCACCCCGTACGCCCGGCGCCCCGGACGGCGGGACCGCTGACGGAACCGTCGTACGCGAGGTGGTGCCGCGCACTCGTAGACTCCGGAACGCGCCGGTCGCGCCTGGGCCGGCACCACCTCGGCGGCAGACGGACGGAGCACTGTGGCGCGCGCACTGGAGCTGCACAACTACATCGGACATCTGATCCGGCGCGCGGAACAGGTGCACACCGCCCTGTGGTCCCAGCAGGTGTCCCGCGAGATCACCTCCCAGCAGTTCGCCGTCCTCAACGCCCTCAGCCGCGACCCCGGCATCGACCAGCGCACCCTCGCCCGTCTCACCTCGCTGGACCGCTCCACGGTCAACCACATGCTGCGCCGGCTGACGGAGCAGCGGTACGTGAGCCAGGTCCGCGACGACGTGGACCGCAGGCGGACCCTGCTGAGCCTCACCGACGAGGGAGCCGCGCTGCTCGACTCCCTCATCCCGTCGGCGGAACAGATCAACGAGCAGTTGCTGCGCTCCCTTCCGGCGAGTGACCGAGCGCTGGCGGTGGACATCCTGCGGCGGATCGCGGCGATGGACGACGGGGCGGGGGATCCCGCGAACGCCTCCTAACGCACCGGACCCGAGCGCTCCAGCGGCGGCGAATTTTGCATCATCTGCAATCTTGCATAGCATGCACCCATGCGGGAGAAGAGCGCTGCCGGGGGCGGGCTGCGGGAGCGGAAGAAGCGGGCGACGCGTGCCGCTCTCACCGAGGCGGCGGTACGCCTCGCGGCCGAGCACGGACTGGAGAAGGTCACCGTCGAGGCGATCGCCCATCAGGCGGGCGTCTCCGTGCGGACGTTCTTCAACTACTTCGACACGCGTGACGACGCCTTCATCCTCCTGGACGCGGACACGGGTGCGCGCGTGAGCCGCGCCCTCCTCGACGCGCCCGGACACCTCTCCCCGCTGGAGGCGCTGCGCGACTCCCTCGCCGCCGAGCTGGTCGAGGCCGAGCAGCGGCACGAGCTGTGGAGTCTGCACGCGGCCGTCCTGCGCGGCGCGCCGCATCTGCTGGTCCGCACCCTGGGCGCCCATCTGGCCGACGAGACGAGTCTGGCCGAGGCGATCACCGAACGGCTCGCAGGACTGCCGCCCGCTCCGGCTCAGACGCCCGAGGAACGGCGTCAGGCGCTGGAGCTGTACCCGCGTCTGCTGGCGGCGGTGGCGGGCACAGCGGTCCGGATCGCCGTGGAGCACTGGTGCTCCCGGCCGGACGAGGCGCCCTTCGCCGATGTGTTCCGAAGGGTGTTCGCACTGCTCGCCGCCGGGCTTCCCGCGCCGCCACGCTGAGCCCGCATCGGGCCGGCCGAGCACCGACCGCCGGTCGTCGGAAGCCGACCGCTACACCGCTGACCGCCGCTGGTCGTTCGCCGACCGATGACCTTCGATCTCCGGCCGGCCCGTCCACCCTCACCGCGCGCTCCGGGCCACGGCACATCCACGCCCCGCCCGGCCACGCGCGGCCGTACGTCCAACCCCTGTCGAAAGAGATGCCGTGACCGCACCACCGGCGCCCGCCCAGGCGCCTCCCACCTCCATGACCCAGCGTCAGATACTCCAGGCCATGTCCGGCCTGATGGCCGGCATGTTCGTCGCCATCCTGGCCGGCACCGTGGTCTCCAACGCGCTGCCGCGGATCATCGCCGACCTGGGCGCGAGCCAGTCCTCGTACACCTGGGTCGTCACCTCCGAGCTGCTGGCGATGACGGCGACCGTCCCGCTGTGGGGCAAGCTGTCGGACCTCTTCAACAAGAAGCTGCTGCTCCAGGCCTCGCTGGGCATGTTCGTCGTGGGCTCGCTGCTGGCCGGCTTCTCGCACGGCGTGGAACTGCTGATCTTCAGCCGGGTGATCCAGGGCATCGGCGCGGGCGGGCTCACCGCCCTCGCCCAGGTCGTGATGGCGTCCGTCATCCCGCCGCGTGAGCTGGGCAAGTACGCCGGTGTCTTCGGCGCGGTCTTCGCCGTCGGCACGGTGGCCGGTCCGCTGGTCGGCGGTGTGCTCGTGGACACCTCCTGGCTGGGCTGGCGCTGGTGCTTCTTCATCGGTGTGCCGTTCGCCCTGCTGGCCATCTTCCTGCTCCAGCGCACCCTGCGGCTGCCCACGGTCCGGCGCAAGGTGAAGATCGATTTCCTGGGCGCCTTCCTGATCGTCGCCGGTGTCTGCGCCCTGCTCATCTGGGTGTCGCTGGCCGGCAACGAGTTCGACTGGGCGTCCTGGCAGACCGCCGCGCTCACCGGCGGCGGTGTGCTGCTGCTGGCCGCCGCGGTCTTCGTCGAGGCCCGCACCCCCGAGCCGGTCATCCCGCTCGGCATCTTCCGCAACCGCACCGTCACGCTCACCACCGTCGCCAGCCTGCTGGTCGGTGTCGCCATGTTCGGCGGAACGGTCTTCCTGTCGCAGTACTTCCAGATCTCGCTGGGCAAGTCGCCGACCGTGGCGGGCCTGATGAGCCTGCCGATGATCCTCGGTCTGCTGGTGTCGTCCACCGTCGCCGGCCAGGTCATCAGCCGCACCGGCAAGTGGAAGCGCTACCTGGTGGCGGGCGCGGTCGTCATGAGCGTCGGTCTCGCCCTGCTGTCGACGATCGACGCCGGCACCCACTTCGCGCTGCTCAGCCTGTTCATGGCCGTCCTCGGCGTCGGTGTGGGCATGCTGATGCAGAACCTGGTGCTGGCCGCGCAGAACGACGTCCCGGCCACCGAACTGGGCGCCGCGACCTCCGTGCTGTCGTTCTTCCGCAGCATGGGCGGCACCATCGGCACCAGCGTCCTGGGCGCGATCCTCGCCAACCGGGTCGCCACCGAGATGGCCGACGGCTTCGCGAAGGCGGGCATCGCCACCGCGGCCGACGGCGGCTCGGGCGGCGAGTCCGGTGTCCCGGACATGACCACCCTGCCCGCCCCGGTCCGGACGATCGTCGAGCACGCCTACGGCGTCGCCACCGCCGACCTGTTCCTGTTCGCGACCCCGTGCGCGCTGCTCGCCGTCGTCGCGGTCGTCTTCATCAAGGAGAAGCCGCTGCAGACCTCCAGCGGCATGGAGCGGCTGGCCGAGGAGTCCGCCGTGGCGGCCGCCGACCGGCGCAGCGACGACCCGTCGGCCCCGGTCGCCTGACGCCGTCGCCTGGCAGGAATGCCGCCGGCCTCCGCATCGCGGGCCGGCGGCATTCTCCGTCGGCGCGCGGAACGGACGGCTGCCGCCGTCCCCTGCGGACCCCGCGGTGGTCCCGGCACGGCGACGCCACGGCCCGGCCGGGAGCCGGCCGCCGCACCATGAGGAGCTACGCGCCGGCCGGCTCCGGGACGACGCCTACGCCTACGCCTACGCCTACGCCTACGCCTACGCCTACGGTCAGCGTGACGGGCCGGGGAACCCGAGCGGGCCGGGCAGGCCGACGCCGGGGCCGGGCGCGACCCGCATCACGGACTCCAGGTCCCGGAGTATGCGGTCGGCTTCGCTTCTCACCTGGGTGGGGATGTCGCCCCGCTCGGCGATCAGGCGGGTGTAGATCGGGGTCTCCTGGAACACGGTGAGGTCTGCTTCCTTCGTTGAGCGGCGGCCGACTGCGGTGACGGGGTCTGCTGACAGGTCTACGGAGATCAGTATCGCCGACCCCGCCGTCCGGCGTGGAAGGGGACCGACATGCGGTCCGCCGCGACGAGGAACCACAGGCGGCGGGCCCGGCCGCTCGACGAGCCCGCGGCCACGGGCCGTCAGCCGCCGCAGGCGGTACGGATCTTGTAGAAGGTGCTCAGGTACCGCGCGTGGTAGTTCGCGCTGACGATCCGTACATACGCCTCGTCCGCCGAGCGCAGCGACGATCCCGTCAGATTGGCGCTGCCCGTGTAGACCCGCGGGGTGAGGTCGCCGTCGAAGTCGCCGTCGATCAGGATCTGCTTGTTGTGCGGACGCACATCGACACCCGGACCGTTCGGGATACGGCATGCGCGGTGCTGGATTCCGGCCGCGGTCAGCTTGCCGGTGATCGTGCTGTCGCTCTCGGCGTAGACGATGTCGACCCAGCAGCCCCTCCCCCGCAGCTCGGCCAGCTTGTCGGCGACCTGGGCGCGGGAGCGGTAGAAGCGGTACATCACGATGCGGATGTCGCTCTGCCGCCGCAGTCCGTCGGCGTCGGTGTAGTTGCAGGTGACGCCGTCGAGCGTGGCGACCACGTTGTCGGTGGCCGGGTTGCCGTAGTCGCTGTCGCCGCGCGGGAAGAAGTGACCCCGGTACTTCGAGCCGGCGGCGGTGGAGAAGTAGGCGTCGTTGTCGCCCGCGGCGAGGGTGCGTCCGCGGCGGAGCCGCTCGTGATAGGCCACGTAGCCGTCGTACACGGCGCCGTCGGCGAAGGTCACCGCGTCGTTGAAGGACTCGACCTTGTACCAGCGGGAGAGGTTGGAGGAGGTCTGGAAGACGACCTTCGAGTAGCTGGTGCCGTCGTCGAACGGGCCGATCCTGGAGAAGGTGAAGAACTTGTTGTGGTTGTAAGCCGGTTGCGGCGGTGCCACGCCCAGGCAGCCGCGCTGGACGTCGTCGACGCCGTCGGCGTCCTCGAAGCGGTCGTCACAGACGACGATCCAGGAGCGGGCCCCGTCGTCGCTGCCGAGGCCCGCCTTCAGCGACCGGTAGGCCGCGTTCCGGTACTCGTCGCCGCTCGCGTCCACATAGGTGGAGTCGTCCACGACGAGCCGGACGTCGACACCTCGGGCATGGGCGGCGAGCAGCGCGTCGGCGACCTCCTGGTCGTCGAACTCGTACACCGAGCCGCGGATGCGCGCCCCGGCGGGCGTCGCGTCGATCAGCCGTACGAGCTGGGTGAAGACGGCCTTCCGTTGCGCCGCGGTGCCCAGCGGGTCGTTGAACACGGGGCCGCCGACGACCGGCTTCGGCAGCGCGGCGGCCGGTGTCGCGCCGCCGAGGACGAGAGCGGTCACCAGACAGAGGACAACGGCGGCGGCGGGCGGCCCCGTTCGGGGACGAGCAGGCAGAAGACTCACACAGGCGAGCTTTCCGTGCCTCGCCCATCCGGGCGCTGACCCCGCGTCAAGTTCATCCGTACGGCGCACAGTGCGGGCGGCCGACGGGTTCGCGGGCCCGGCGCGGGCGGAGAGCGCCGGCGCGCGCCGTCGGCCGGTGCCCCGCTTCCCGCCGGAGAGTGACCAGATGGGCGGCGAGTCGGCGCTTTGCACCCCGTCCCCGTGTCGGCCGTGTCGCTGACCAGGTTCGTTCGTCACATTGGCGCAGAAAACGCTTGCACACAAACGGAGATGAAAGGCCCGATCGCCACCTCGGAGCGATAGTCGGCCTGCGGTGCCGCGACACGGCAACTCCCATTTCAACGCTGCCAAGAGCCTTGCCAGCCCACCTGTCGACCCTTATTGTCGCCCGCTGAAAGCGCTTTCCCAGCCGAGTGATCGAGCTGTCATGGCAGCGTCAATCGCGTTGTGCGGCGCTACGGAGCCGACGGGCCCGCACGGCCCCCGTGTGCGCAGGCGGCGATGACAACACCCGGCATTCAACGACGAATGGGGAGACCAGCATGAGACGACCAGTCGCCATCAGACTCTGCGCGGCACTGGCCACCACCGCCCTCGCGGCCGCCACCGGCGCGGTTCTGTCGACGTCCACGGCGTCGGCGGCCACCGGCGGTGTCACCGGCTACGCCACGCAGAACGGCGGCACCACCGGCGGCGCGGGCGGGCAGACGGTCCGGGCCACCACCGGAACCGCGATCCACACGGCCCTGTGCAACCGGGCCAGCAGCAGCACCCCGATCATCATCCAGGTCGAGGGCACCATCAACCACGCCAACACCGCCAAGGTGTCCGGCAGCAGCTGCAGCACCGCCGCCGGTGTCATCGAGCTCAAGCAGATCAGCAATGTCACGATCGTCGGCGTCGGCAGCGGGGCCGTCTTCGACCAGCTGGGCATCCACATCCGCGAGGCCAGCAACATCATCATCCAGAACGTGACGATCAAGAACGTCAAGAAGTCCGGCTCGCCGATCTCCAACGGCGGCGACGCCATCGGCATGGAGAGCGGCGTCCGCAACGTCTGGGTCGACCACACCACGCTGGAGGCCTCCGGCGGCGAGTCGGAGGGCTACGACGGCCTGTTCGACATGAAGGACAACACCCAGTACGTGACGCTGTCCTACAGCATCCTGCGCAACTCCGGGCGCGGTGGCCTGGTCGGCTCCAGCGAGACCGACCTGTCCAACGGTTACATCACCTACCACCACAACCTGTACGAGAACATCGACTCGCGCGCGCCCCTGCTGCGCGGCGGCATCGCCCACATCTACAACAACCACTACGTCAGCCTGAACGAGTCCGGCATCAACTCCCGGGCCGGCGCGCGCGCCAAGGTGGACAACAACTACTTCAAGGACTCCAAGGACGTCTTGGGCACCTTCTACACCGACGCCGCCGGATACTGGCAGGTCAGCGGCAACATCTTCGACAATGTGACCTGGTCCAGCCCCGGCACCGACAACAAGCCGGCGGGCCCCAACCCGCAGTCCAACACCACGGTCAGCATCCCCTACTCCTACACCCTGGACGCGGCCAGCTGTGTACCGAGCGTCGTGAGCCAGACGGCCGGCGCCAACAAGGGCCTGCGGGTCTCGGACGGCAACTGCACCCCGCAGACGCCCACGCCGACACCGACGCCGACGCCGACCGACCCGACGCCCACGCCGACCCCCACGCCCACGCCGACTCCGACGCCCACCCAGCCCAGCGGGACCAACCTCAGCATCGGGGCCGGGTCCGACGGGTCCAGCAAGGCCGACGGGACGAGCTACGGCAATGTGCGGGACGGCAGCCTGAGCACCTACTGGTCGCCGGCCGGTTCGACCGGTTCCATCTCGATCAAGTGGGGCTCCGCCACCGCGATATCGAAGATCGACATCCGGGAGACGTCCGGCGCCACGGGCCGCATCGGGTCCTGGAGGGTGCTCAACGCCGACACCGGCGCCGTCCTGACCTCAGGCAGCGGCGCGGGCGTCATCACCTTCCCGAGGACGTCCTTGCAGAAGGTCACCTTCGACATCACCGGTTCGAGCGGGACCCCGCAGGTCGCCGAGTTCGAGACCTACGCGGGATAGCACCCGCTTCCCCCGTCCGTCCGGTCCGGAGTCCCCCGGCCCGGACGGACTCGCGCCGTGACGCGCCTCGGGCGGTCACGGCCCGCCGTCAGCCCGCCAGCCCGCCGAGGAACTCCCAGGTGCGGCGCCGGTCGGCGTCGCCGGCGATGTCCGTCCCGGAGAACACCACCTCCGTCGCACCGGCGTCGCGGTAGCGCCGCACCTCGGCCTCGACCGCCTTCTCGTCGCCGATCACCGCGACGTCGGCGGCGCGCTGTCCGCCGGAGAGCTCGATGACCCGGGCGTAGGACGGGAACTGCTCGTAGAACGCCAGCTGTTCGGTGGCCTTCTGCCGTACGGTGTCGACCTGGTCGGTGACCACGCCGTGCACCAGGGCGACGATCCGGGGCGCGGGGCGTCCGGCGGCCTCCGCGGCCGCGGTGAGGGCCGGGACGATGTGCTCGCCCAGGGCGCGCGGTCCGGCGAGATAGGGCAGGATGCCGTCCGCCAGCTCCCCGCTGACCCGCAGCGCCTGGGGTCCCATCGCGGCGACGAGCAGCGGCACGCCCTGCTCGGCGCCCGGGACGCGCGCGGGGAGCGGTGTGGCGGCGGTGAGCAGTTCGCCGTGGAAGTCGGCGTTGCCGGTCTCGGTCAACTGCCGCAGCGCGGTGAGGAATTCACGGAGGCGGGCGATGGGGCGTTCGTAGGGGATGCCGAAGCCGGTCTCGGTCAGCAGCTTGGTGCCGAGGGCGAGGCCGAGGTGGTAGCGGCCGTGGGTGGCGGCCTGGGCCGTCTGCGCCTGGCTGGAGACCAGCAGCGGGTGGCGGCCGAACACGGGGATCGCGGACGTGCCCACGTGCAGCTCGGGCACTTCTCGGCCCACGATCGCCGCGAGCAGCGGTGAGTCCGCGCCGAAGGTCTGCCCGAACCAGGCGGACCGCAGCCCGGCGGCCGCGGCTTCCCGGGCGAGCCGCACGGTGGCGTCGATCTGGTTGCCGGCATCGGTGGCGTTGAGCGTTACTCCTATGGCCATGTCGGTGCCAACCCGGCCCGCCCGTCCGGGAATTCCGTCCTTCTGTGACAGCTGTCTGTCATTTGTGTGTCGTGTTCCGGGGCGGTGCGCAGTGCGGTCGCGAGGCGGTCGCGGACGCGGGCGGGGTCGGCGGGGGTGCGCAGGGGTGCGGCGGTGGTGCAGCCGGTCAGGTTCGCCTTGACCAGGGTGCTGAGCAGGGCTCGGGGGCCGCTGTCGATGAAGGTGGTGTAGCCGGCCTGGTGCAGGGTGCGCAGGGTGCGGCCGAGCGGGAGGGGCCGGGTGAGGTGGTCGGCGGCGGCGCCGCGCAGTTGGGCGGCGGTCCGCGCGGGGCGGCCGGAGGTGGCCGTGTAGACGGTGAGCGCGGGCGGGCGGACCGGCTGGCCGCGCAGCAGCCGGCGGAAGCCGCGGTGGACCTCGGCGAGCAGCGGGTGGTGGAAGGCGGTGCGGCTGGTCAGAGGGGTGGCGCGGTGGCCGCGGTCGCGCACCGCCTGCCGGGCGAGGGCGAGTTCGTCGCCGGGGCCGGCGAGGACCGTCTGGCCGGGGGCGTTGCGGGCGGCGATCCGGAGCCGGGGCAGGCAGCAGGTGTCGAGCAGGTGGGCCGCCTCGTCGGCGGTCATGTCGGTGGCCAGCAGGCCGGCGGCGGGCAGTGCGGCGTCGCGCAGCATCCGGTCGCGGACGCACAGCAGCCAGGCGCCCTGCTGCACGGTGACGGCCCCGGCCACGGTGAGCGCGGCGAGGTCGCCGACGCTGTGGCCGAGGACGGCGTCGACGGGTGTGCGCAGGGTGCCGAGCAGGACGGTGGCCGAGGCGACGACCGCGGCGTAGGTGGCCAGGTCGAAGGCGAGGGGGTGCAGGGTGAGGAGTTCCTCGGGGCCGGGTGCGCCGGCGTCGGTGAGGAGGCGGCTGACCGGGGGCGCGGGGCCGTAGCGGTCGGCGGCGAGGGTGTCGACCGCTTCCAGTACGTCCCGGACGGCGAGGACGGAGCGCAGGTGGCGGAGGGCGCCCGGGAGGTAGGCGCCCTGTCCGGGGCACATCAGTACGGTGCCCGCCGGGGGTGCGGCGGGGGCGGGCTCGGGGCGGGTCATGAGGCGGTGGTGAAGGCCAGCGCCACGTTGTGTCCGCCGAACCCCATGCTGGTGCTGACGGCGGCCAGCGGGCCGGCGGGCAGCGGGCGGGGGTCCGGGCCGACGACGTCGAGGCCGATCGCCGGGTCCAGGCGGTCGAGGCTGCACGCGGGCGGTGCGATGCGCTCGCGCAGGGCGAGCACGGTGAGGACGGCCTCGATGGCTCCGGCGGCGCCCAGGGTGTGGCCGAGGGCGGCCTTGGGCGCGCTGACCACCACGTCGTCCAGCGCGGCCCCGAAGACAGCGCGCAGCGCCTGGGCCTCGCACAGATCCCCTACGGGGGTGGAGGTGGCGTGGGCGTCGATGTGCCGGATCTCGTCCGCGGCGAGCCGTGCGTCGTCGAGGGCGGCGGTGACGGCGGCGGCGCAGCCGGTGCCGCCCGGGGCGGGCTGGGCGACGTGGTGGCTGTCGTTGGTGATGCCCGCGCCCGCGAGGTAGCCGTGCACGCGGGCGCCGCGGGCCCGGGCGTGGGCGACGCTCTCCAGGACGAGCATGCCGGCGCCCTCGCCCATGACGAAGCCGTCGCGGTCGGCGTCGAAGGGGCGGGAGGCCCGCTGCGGGTCGTCGTGGTGCCGGGACAGGGCCTGGAGGCGGGCGAACCCGGCGAAGGCGACGGGGACCAGGGCGGCCTCGGTGCCGCCCGCGATCACGAGGTCGGCGTGGCCGTCCCGGATGAGGGTGAGGGCCTGGGCGAGGGCTTCGGCGCCGGCGGCGCAGGCGCTGACGGGTGTGTGCACCCGGGCCTTGGCGCCGGCCAGCAGACCTACTTCGGCCGCGGGGTGGTTGGGCAGCATCATCGGGATGGTGCGCGGGCCGACCCGGGATGCGCCGCCGGTCTCCAGGCGGCGGTTCTGCTCCACGATGGTGCCGAGGCCGCCGAGCCCCACTCCGACGGCCGCGGCGACGCGGGCGCCGGCCTCGGCGAGGGCGGTCCGGTCGGGCAGGCCCGCGTCGCGCATGGCTTCCTGGGCGGCGACCAGGGCGAGTTGGGCGGAGCGGTCGCAGTGCGAGGCCTTCACCGCCGGCAGCACCGTCCGGGGGTCGACGGCGGCGCGCGCGGCGAGATACGTCCGCGTGGGGCCGTCCGGCGGGCCGATCTCGACGCGGTCGACGCCGCTCTTCCCGGCCAGCAGGGCCGTCCAGGTGGAGGGCACGTCACCGCCGAGGGCCGTGCTGACGCCCAGTCCCGTGACGGCGGCGACCGCGTGCGCGCGGGCCGGGTCGCGTCGGTGCCCCGGCGTCACGAGGCCTCACCGGCCGGAGCGGGCACGACGGCGGCCAGATGGGTGATGATCTGGCGCACCGTGGTGAGCTGCTCGGCCTGCTCCGTGGGCACCTCGATCTGCCAGTGGTCCTCGATGGCGGCGACCAGTTCCAGCCGGGCCAGGGAGTCGACGCCCAGGTCGTCCTTGAGCGAGCTGTCGACGTCGATGTCCTCGGTCGCCAGGTCCTCGACCGTGGCGGCCAGCAGTTCCTGGACTACGTCGAACAGGTGGCGTTCCTCAGCGGTCAGCACGGGTGTCCCTCCTCGTGGTCGGTGCGGGGCGCGGGGCCCGCTCCGGCGTCCTGCCGGATGCACGCCGACAGCCTTTCCGGGCTTTCGGAGGGGCAAGCGGCGGGTGAGGAGGGACGAGGGTGCATCAGGGGCAGCCGAGGGGCGCTTGCCGGGAGAGGCCGGCCTCAGCTCGTCCCCGGGCGCCCCGCTTCGGACTCAGGGTCCGGCGCGGTGAGTCCGTAAGGGGGGTGGTGCCCGGTCAGGACGCCCGGGACCGTGCCAGCCGTTCCTTCTGCACCTCGACGGCACGGCGGCAGCGCGGGTTCTCGCGCTCCATGTCCACCGTGACGATCCGGCCCAGCGCCTCGTGCTGGAGGACGATCTCGTAGCAGGCGTCGAGTCCGTCGCCCACTCCCGTCCAGTCCATCTGATCGGTGGCGAACTGCGTCACCTGGCCGAAGAACAGCCGCAGCGCGGCGCCCGCGTTCGGGGAGAGGGAGTCGGACTCCAGGAACGCGGCCTCGAAGAACCGCTCCTCGTCGAAGTCCGGCACCTCCCCCGCACGCTCGAATTGCCGCAGCAGCGCCGTCCCTTCGTCGACGAAGGCCAGCGTGTCGGAGTCGAACAGGGCCTCGCGCGGGCCGCCCAGCAGAGGCACGGTGGCCTCCAGCACGTCCAGGAGGGCCCCGACCGCCGCTCGGCGGGTGGCGAAGACCTCCTCGAAGTCCACCCCGGAGAACTCCTCGCTCCACAGCGTCATCCCATCCCCTTTCCTCGCGTTTCCCGGCGTTTCCTCGCGCGCGTCCGCGCACAGTAGCAGCGGAGCGCCGAGTGGCCCCCGGGCGTCCCGGGGGCCACTCGGCGCTCATTTCTCCTTACCTGTCCCAGGGAGCGACGCGGTCCCGCTCCCAGAGTTCGATGTCGCCGAACTCGGGCTCGTTCGCGCGTCCCGCGCAGTTCTGGCGCTGCGGGCCGCAGGCCTTGCGGGACGAGGCGACCGTGCCGGGGCCGATCAGGGTTCCGTCCTGGTGGGCGTTCATGAAGATCTGCTCGGCGTCGGTCTCCAGCTTCGGAGTGGTGTACTCGGCGCCGTACAGCCGCTCGTAGCCCAGCTCCTCCGCCTTGTCCTTCATGGCGGGCGTCGCCCGGTTGTTGTTGGTGGTGTAGTACTTCACATCACCGAACTTGCCGGTCGCCACCGTGGTGCCCTGCTCGGCGATCCGTGCTCCCGCGGAGTCCGGGTCCATGCCCTTGGTCCGCGCGTCGTGGATGGCCTCGGCGTCGTCGAGCAGTTGCCGGGCCTCGTCGTCGGAGACCGGGCAGGTGCCCGGGGCGACACGTCGGTCCTCGTTGTGGGTGAGGACGTCGACGCCGCCGACCTGCACGTAGAAGACGTGCTGGCCCTCGACGGTGAGGTTGTGCACCCGCTGGCTGCGGTGGGTGTCGTCGACCGCGGTGATCTGCACCCAGGTGCCGGCCGCGGTCTGCAGCCACATGCCCGGCTCGAGTTCGCCGGCGTCGAACCACTTGCCGAAGTCGGGCACCCAGTACGGGTGCTCGTCGGTGGAGGTGATCGTGGACGGCTCCGCGTCGCCGTTCGCGCCGTCGGTGTCGACGGTCAGGGTGACCAGGTGCTTGTCACCGGCGTGGTCACGGGTGTCGGTGATCTGGCGGCCCTGGACGTCACCGGTCTCCGGGTCGGAGGCCAGGACGAACTCGCCCTCCTTCAGGTCCTCGATGTTCTTCCGGGACCCGTCGGCCATCAGCACCTTGGTGCCCGGCACGAAGCTGTTGCGCTTCACCGGGCAGCTCGGCGCGTCCGGTTCGTCGGCCTTCTTGGCCGGGGTGGCCGCGTCGGCGGTGTTCTCCGCCTTCTTGGCGTCGTTCGCCGAGTCGACGGCGTCGATGCCCTTCTTGGCGTACTTGCCGGCCTTGACCGCCGAGGCCCCGTACCCGACCAGCGGGATGGCGGAGCTCATGGACAGGGCCGCGTCGACGTAGTTGCCCTCGGCGGCGTACCAGATGCCGTTGGCGACGTCGGCGACCTCTCCGACGACCGGGACGAGACCCACCACGTCGAGTGCCGCGTGGCCGATGTCGGACAGGGAGAGCCCGAACAGGTGGCCGTCGAGTTCGACGAAGCTGATCGGGTTGCCGCCCGCGAAGGCGTAGCGGTTGCCGGTGAACGGGTCGGTGGCCAGGGACATGTCCGCCATGGCGCCGCTGTAGGAGTCCCGGGTGAGGAAGCGGTTCAGGCCCGGGTCGTAGTTGCGGAAGCCCATGTCGTACGTGCCGGAGCCGCCGTCCCAGCGGGAGGAGTTGAAGCGGAAGGTGTTGTAGTCCTCCTGCTCCTCGCCGCCCGTGCCGGGCTTGTCGGCGCCGGTCATCTGGGACTCGTCGGCAGCGCCGTAGGCGGTGTAGCCGTACGTGGCGCGGGTCTTGCCGTCCTCCTTGGTGATCGCCTCGACGTCGCCGCGCGGGCTGGTGACGAACTGCGAGTACTCCTTGGCGCCGTCGTCCTTGTGCTTGATCTGGGTGGCCCGCTGGCCGCCGGCGAGGTACTGGTAGTCCTTGTCGGCCTTGCCGTCGACGGTCTCCCGCAGCAGCGTGCTGTCCAGGCCGAGGTAGGTGAAGGCCGTGGTCTTCGACTCGGCGCCGGAGTCGGTCGTGGTGACCGTCCGGTCGAACGGGTCGTAGGTGTAGGAGGTCGTCACCGCGGCGGCGCCGGTGCCGGCGCGGACCTTGGCGGTGCGGTCGAAGCCGTCGTAGTAGTACTTCTGGGTGGTCTGGCCTCCGGAGCTGACCGTGTCGAGACGGCCCAGCGGGTCGTAGTTGTAGGTGGCGGTGACACCGTTGGTGGTCGCCGACAGCAGCCGGTTGCGGTCGTAGCGCTGGGTGGTGGTGATGTCGTCGACGGTCTGCTCGACGACGTTGCTGTTGCGGTCGTAGGTGTACGACTCGGTGGTGGGGTCGTCACCGGCCTTGTCGACCTTGGTGACGCGGTCCTGCGGGTCGTAGGTGTAGGTGTAGGTGTTGTTGATGTACGCCGCGTTGTCGTCGGCGTTCATCAGCTTCAGCGTGTCCTTGGAGCGGTGCCCGTTGAGGGAGTACTCCAGGTCGTGCTGGGCGACCACCGTGCCGCCGGAGGTCTTCTCCAGGGACTGCCGCACCGACCCGTCGAGGTAGTACCGCATGTCCAGGGTGTTGCCGTTGGGCTTGGTCTGCCGCAGCAGCTGCCCGCGGGCGGTGTAGGTCATGGAGGAGATCTGCTGGTTGCCCGCGGTGGGCGAGTCGGCGTTGGTGACCTTCTTGACCAGGTCGCGCTCGTCGTACTCGATCTTCGACCAGGTCAGGTCGTGCTTCGAGGTGAGCGGGTTGCCGATCTCGTTGTAGGTCAGCTCGGTGGTGTTCTTCACCGTGCCGGCCGTGAGCTCCTCGACCTTGGTGATGCGGTTCAGACCGTCGTAGGCGATCTTGTAGGTGTCGGTCTTCGCGCCGGGCGAGAGGTCCTTGACCTCGACCATGTCGCCGTTGGCGTTGTACTTGTAGGTGAACTCCTTCTTCTCGTCGTCGGTGTCGCCGCCGTTGTCGCGGACCAGCTTCACCGCGTCGGCGAGGACGGTGCCGTTCGCCTGGTCGGTGACGGTGACCTTCTGCGGGCCGTCCTCGACGAAGGCGTACGAGCCCAGGGAGATCCACTCGCCCGCGCGCTGCGTCTGGTCGACGGTCTTCGTGGCGGAGCCGCCGTCGTGGTCGACCTTGAACTTGGCGTCGGTCGCCGCGCCGTTGAGCCGCGGATGGCGGACCAGGACCTCGTAGGTGCCGTTCTGCGGGATGTTCAGCTGCCACGAGAAGGAGGCGCTGCCGTCGCCCGCGGCGTGCGAGAAGGTGTTGTAGCCGTACTGCTTCTCGGCCTCGGTGCGCGTCCAGCTGCCCTGGGTGGCGGTGTTGTTGAAGTCCGAGCTGTCGACGAGGACCACGTGACGGCCGACGGGCACGCCGTCGTCGGAGTGCGAGCGCTGATTGCCGGACGGGTAGAAGTCCCAGGTGATGGTGCGCTGCTGGGAGCCGCCCGCGGAGGTCAGGGTGTTCTTCGTCTGCTGGCCGAGCTTGTTGTACGCGTAGGACGTGGTGATGTCCCACGGGTCGGTGGTCGTCTCGGTCCAGCCGTTGTCGAAGTACGTGTACTTGGTGACGTTGCGGACCGACTGGCCGTCGGACGGCGGTGCGGAGACCTCGCTGAGGTTGCCGACCTCGTCGTAGAAGTAGAAGGTGGAGTCCGGTGCGGAGTACCGGCTGTCACCCTCGTCGAACGGGGAGCGCTCCTCCTTGACCCGGTTCAGCTCGTCGTAGACGGTCTCCGCGGTGAAGTCGGTGGTGTCGTCCGTGGTGGCGACGCCTCGCGGAGTGATCGTCTTGGTGCGGTTGCCGACCTGGTCGTAGACGTAGCGCGTGGTGCGGTAGCTGATCTCCCCGGAGGAGTTCTCGCTCACCGGGACCTTCGACTGGACCAGGGCGCCGCGCTCGTCGTACTCGGCGAGCGACTCGTTGCCCTCCGCGTCCGTCTGGGCGATCTGGAGCCCGTCCTTGTCGTAGCGGACGGAGGTGGTCCACTCCAGCGCGTCGATCGTCCTGATCTTGCGGTGGTTGAGGTCGTACTCGTAGCGGGTGGTGTAGTCGTCGGGGTCGGCGGTGGCGTTCTTGCGGGCGTCGACGACCTTCACCAGGTTGCCGACGTTGTCGTAGTGGGCCGTGGATCTGTGGCCCTCGGCGTCGACGACCTCGATCGGCTGGTACACCGAGTCGTAGCGCGTGGTGCTGGTGAAGTCCCCAACCGTGGCGGTCAGGTTGCCCTGCGGCCCGGTCTGGGTGAGGACGTTGCCGACCTTGTCGTAGGTGAAGGTGGACTTGCGTCCGGGGTCTCCGGCCTCGTCGCCGGGTGCGGTGTTCTCCAGGACCTGGTCGGCCTTGTCGTACACCGAGGTGGTCTCGGTGCCGTTCGCGGCGTACGCCTTGGTGATGTTGTCGTTGGCGTCGTAGACCGGGGCCGGGGTGACGATGAAGTCGCCGGCGGCCTGGTCCTTGGGCTCCTTCTTGTCCAGGGGCCGGCCGAAGACGTCGTAGGCCTGGGTGACCTCGGCGCCCTTGGCGTTGACGACCTTGGTGACATTGCCCCGGACGTCGTACTCGGAGCGCGAGGGGTGGTCGAGGGGGTCGAGGATGGTCTCCGGGTAGCCGACCGGGTCGTAGTCCTTGTACTCGGTGTCGTGCCCGTTGGCGTCGATCTCCTTGGTGACCTGGCCGTACTGGTCGTACTCCGTGCGGGAGGTGTAGTCGCCCGCGACGTCGGTGGTGGCGACGCCCTTGGGGTCGGTGACCGAGGTCAGGTTGCCCCTGGTGTCGTAGCCGAGCCGGTAGGTGCGGCCCTCCGGCGACTTCTTCTCGAAGAGGTCGGCGACATGGCCGTTCAGACCGTAGGAGTAGGTGTAGGTACGGGCCGCGGTGCCGTTCTTGTTGGCCTCGGCGTCCTTCTCCTCCAGCGGGTAACCCGTCTTGGTGTCGTACTTGTACGTGGTGACGGCCCCGTTGGCCTCCTCCAGCCGGGTGACGTTGTTGTCGGTGTCCCAGCCCAGCTTCGTCGTCTCCGACTTGGCGTTGGTGATGGTGTTGGGACGGCCGTACCCGTCGAGCGACTGGACGGCGGCGTTGCCCTCCGCGTCGGTCACCTTGGTCTGGATGAACGAGCCGCCGGTGCCGTCGGGGTCGGTGTACACGTACCCGGTGGCGCCGCCGAGGCGGTCGGTGATGGTCTGCGTGTTCCAGTGGAACTTCGGGTCGTCGCCCTCGCTCGGGTAGTAGTAGTCCAGCGAGGTGGCGTTGCCGCGCGGGTCGGTGACCTTGACCAGCTTGGCGTTCTTGTTGCCCTGCTCCATGTCGTAGGTGAAGCCGAACACCTTGGGCTGGGCGCTGCCCGCGCCGTCGGTGAGCTTGGTGAGCAGGCCCTTGTCGGAGTACTCGAAGGTGATCTTGCGCCCGGAGACGTCGGTCATCGACTTGACGTGGTCGATGATCTTCGGGCTGCTGGTGTCGGCCTTCGTGTAGTACGTGACGGTGAGCGACTGCCGGGCGGTCGGGTCCTCGATGTAGGTGAGGAACTTGACCGGCTTGTTGTTCGACTTGCGCTCGGCGTACGTGTACGTCTGGGTGTTGCCGTTCTTGTCGGTGATCGACGTGAGGTAGCCGTCGCAGTCGAAGAAGAACTGGGTGCGGTCCGGGCGGGTCAGCGACCAGGCCTTCGGGTCGCCGTCCTTGTCCGGGGTGCAGTCCACGCCCGCGCCCTGCCGCAGCAGGTAGTGCACGCCCGCCGGGGCCCGCCAGGTGCCGTCGTCCTGCTTGCGGAAGACGTGCGCGGTGCCGTCACCGTCCGGGAGGGTGACCTCGGTGGGGTGCGGGTTGGGGTGGAGGTCCAGCGCCGCGCCGAGCCGCATCGGCATCGCCGCCTGCGCCGACCAGCCGTGGCCGAGGACGGTGTCGGAGGTGTCCTGGGAGTTGTACGCGAACCGCACGAACGTGGACAGGCCGCGGCCGGGGTTGGAGAACGCGTTGTACTGCCAGACGCTGTTGCCCGCGTACAGGTTGGTCATCAGCGATGAACCGGCACCCGTGTTCTTGCCCGCGTACGAGTAGAACTTCTCCAGGCCGAGCTGGTTGGAGGTCGGGTCCTCGGTGCGGACGTTCTGCGCCAGCGGCGCGATGCCCTCGGTGCCGGACAGCCAGCTGCCGGTGGCGGTGTTCTTCAGGTCCCACTTGAGCACGTACTCCAGGCGCTTGTTGCCCGAGTCCGAGTTGATGGGGGCCTTGAGCCGGGCCGGGACCGTCACGGAGTCGCCCGGCAGGACCCGGTCCGGCAGGGCCGTCTCCAGCTGGTTGCCGCCGGTGGTGGCGTCCGTGCCGTCCGGCAGCGACCAGGTGTAGGAGAGCGCGCGGGTGCCCGCCTCCCACACACCGGTGGTGGTGTTGGTGACGGTGACGTCGACCGTGTACTCGTCACCCGGGATCATCCGGGACGGCGTGTAGGGGGCGTGGTAGGTGCTCTCCGTCGACTTCGACAGGTAGGTCACGACCAGCTGCGGGCGCAGCTGCGCCTCCTCCGCCTCGGAGGACAGGAACAGCGTGCGCTCGCGCGGGCCGGCCGTCGACTCGTCGCGCAGCTTGATCGCGACACCGTGGTTGCCCGCCGGGTTCGTGATCCAGCTCTGCGCCAGCGAGGTGACGTACCAGAACTGCCGCGCCGGGTCGTTGGTGACCGTGCCGACCGTGTCGGAGACGGCCGGGTCCATGTCGCCGCCGGCGCTCGTCCACGAGGTCGTGGAGTCGGCCTTCGACCAGGACGCGGCCGCCTCGTCGAAGTCACGGGTCAGCCCGTGCGCCTCGTAGATCGCGCCGGAGGACTCCGTCGAGGTCTGGAAGCCCCACAGGTTCAGCTGCGCCTCCAGCACCCGGGCGGAGGACGGGATGTCGCCGAGGCCGGGGAACTTCAGCAGGGCGCGGGTGGTGCCGTAGGTCGCCGAGTTGTTGCCGACCGACAGCCACGGGTGGGTGACTCCGGCGTCGGAGAGCGTGTCGTGGCCGGTGCCCGGCTGCGCGGAGGACAGCGTGGTGTCGCTCTGGCCGGCCTGGAGGACCACGGTGGTGCGGCCCGCCTTCGGCAGCCGTACCAGTTCGCTGCGGGACGGCAGGATGCGGCCGTCCGCGGTCTTCACCGCGACCATGTAGTAGTACGCGTCACCGAACTCCTCGGCGGAGTCCGCCGGAGTCGGCCGGGCCGAGGTGTCCGTGAAGGCGCGGGTGTCCTTGGCGACCGGCGAGACCAGGGTCTGCGAGGACGGCGTGAAGTGCTGGAAGACGCTGCGGTGGACCTGGTACTCGACGATGTCGTCGCCGGGCGAGGTCGAGGGGGCGGTGTAGGCGGGCCAGGACAGCTCCGCGCCGGTCGAGTGGACGACCTTCGGCGGGTCGACGTCGACGCCCTGGTCGCCCCAGGTGAGGACCAGCTTGGGGTAGTTGGCGACCTCGCCCTTGTAGGCGAACTCGGCGGCCTCGTAGCGCGGGCCGCCCTTGGGGGCGCTCGCGGACTCGTCGGCGGCCTTCACCACGAAGCCGTGGTTCTCGTACGTCCCGTCCAGCCACTGCTGCACGGTCCGGGTCACCGGGAAGGTGTGCCAGGCGTTGGCCTCCTGCGCCGGCTTGGTGACCACGCCGCCCTTGGTGAAGCGCACCGCGTCGGCGAGGACGGCGGTGGACGTCGAGGCGGGGCCGTCGCCGAGCACGACCTGACCGGTGGTGCCCGCCTTGAACGGGTGCTTGCCGAGCGGCTTCCAGACGCCCTCGGTGCCCGCCTGCTGGTTCACCTGGTAGGTCTTGCTGCCGCCCTCGTACGTCACCGTGTACGGCGCGGCGGTGGCGCGGTCGGAGGCCGGGACGTAGTGCACGTCGACCTGGTAGTCGCCGTCCTCCGGCAGGCTCGGACGCCAGGTGTACTTGTCGCCCGCGGTGGCGTCCTTGTTGTACCGGTAGTCCTGGCCGATCGCGTACTGGGTGTACGCGGTGTTGCCCGAGGTCGGCCAGGCGCCCTGCGCGGCGGTGGTCCCGGTGTCGCCGTCGTCCACGACGACGGAGGTGCCGGACAGCTCACCGGTGATGCCGCTGGCGTTGTTCCAGGTCGCCCCGGTCTCCGTCCAGGCGGTGGTGGCGCGGTGGGCCTCCAGCTGCACCTCGGTGGCGCCGGTGGTGTGGGTCTGGTCGTAGTACAGCTTCAGTTCGGCCGAATCCAGCCGGGTGCCCGCCGGGACCCCGGACAGGCCGAACCGCAGCAGCGCCCGTGAGCTGCCGGTGCTGGTGTTGCCGACCGACAGGCGCCACAGATCGGCGTAGTTGGCGGTCGGGTCGTCGGAGGAGATCATCGCGTCCGCGGACTGCGTCGGGGTCGGCGCGATGGTCACGGTCGGGTCGATGGTCACCGGGTACGCGCGCTCCTGCGCCGCCAGCCACTTCGCGTCCGGGCGCAGGGTGACGCGGTACGCGCCGTCCTTGCCGGTGAGGGTCTGGCGGACGGCGTCCGTGCCCTTGGTGCCGTAGGCGGAGCTCGCGTCCTTCTTGGCGTCCGTCATGAACGGCGCGGGGATGACCAGGGCGGGGACACCGACCGGCGAGTTCTCGCCGTACAGCGAGATGGTGCCGTTCTTCTCCGCCTTGGCGGTCAGGCCGCCGGTGGTGAGCGTGAACTCGAAGGACGGGGTGCCCTTCGGCCGCTCGGTGAGGACGATGTCCTCCTTCACGCTGCCGTTGCCGACGGTGTAGGCGAGGTCGACGCCCTCGCCGAGCGCGTCCTCGTAGGTGACGACGTCGCCGTCGGCCACGGGGGTCAGCTCGCGGGCGGCGGAGTCCTTCAGGCCGATGGCGACCCAGTGGCCCTTGTCGAGCTCGTAGCGGACCAGCTCGCCCGGGCGGGAGCCGAAGTAGGTCTTCGCCAGGTTGGTGGTGTTGGCCTTCTCGAACCCCTTGCGGTCGGTACCGGTGACCGCGGTGTCGATCGGCTTCCACTCGGTGTCCGCGCCCTTGCCCGCCGGGTACGAGGTGGGCAGCGCCGACACCTCGGACCGCACCCGTCCGTCGGACATCCGCCAGTGCCGGGAGTACGGGGTGCGGAGGTCCGTCAGTTCCTTGACCCGCTTGGCCCTGGGCGCGTCCTCGGCCTTGGCGAGGCGTTCGTTCGCGGGGACGTCGGTGTCGGGGAGCTTGGGCGCTTCGGCCGGCTCCGGGTCCTGGTCGGTGAAGAGGTCGCTGATCGAGTCGACCAGCCGCCCCGTATCGGGTGGCGCCGCGAACGCGGGAGTCATCGGCGCCATGGTCATGACGACCGCCAGCGCCGCGCTCGTGGCCAGGAGCCTGGCGGCTCTCGGTCTGCGCATCGGTTTCCCTTCGAAGGAACCACGTACCGGCCACCGGACGGCAGTCGGCGGCGGGAGGTCTACCGAAGGTCACCCTGCCCATGTCAAGATCATGGAAGTTTCGCTCAACTCGCGACAAACCGCGGCCACTTACGGTCTCACCTGCGCACTTTCCTTGGGCACGCCGAACGAGCAGGGCGTGCGATGCGATGCATTCAAGCCATCCGCGGGCGGGGCGGGGACTTCGGCGACGGCAGGGCAACCAGGGCCCGCCCCCGAGGGTCTAGCCGATGTGACACCTCATCAGGCCGCGCCGTGAGGAGACGGCGAGGCCGGCGATCCCGAAGGGGAACCCCATGGAAACCCGCTCCCTGCGCCTTCGTCCCGCCCTCGCCGTCGTGTCGGGCGCGACCGCCCTCTGCGCCGCGATGACGCCCGCCGCCGCTCACGCGGCGGTTCCGGCGGCGTCCGGCGACACGACGTTCTCGCACGTCGTCGTCAACGGCGGCAAGGACATCGTGCTCGGCCTCACCACCAGGAAGACCGTCACCATCACCTGGACGGCGACGGACCCCGACGGCGTCGCCGCGTCCTGGGCCCACCTGTGGCACGGCCCCCACACCGACGACGCGGACGGCATCCTCCCGCTGTACCCGCTGGCGGGCACCTGCGCCGTCTCGGCCGCCGATCGCACGACGTCCACCTGCGCGGTCGGCTTCGGCGTCGACGCCGCGCGCGACCTCGACGACAACGGTCTCGCCGGCACCTGGAAGGTGCTCGCCGCCGCGCAGGACACCGGCGACGACTGGACGGAGACCGACGCCGCCGGCACGGCCCTGATCAAGCGCGCCGCCAAGGTGACGGTGAACGCCTCACCCGAGCCGGTCCGCAAAGGCGGAACGATCACCGTCACCGGCAGGCTGACCCGTGCCGACTGGGAGAGCGGCACCTACACGGGCTACCGGGACCGGCCGGTACAGCTCCAGTTCCGCGCGAAGGGCAGCTCTGCCTACACCACTGTGAAGACCCTCACCACCGGCAGCGGCGGCGCCCTGAAGACCACCACCACCGCCCGGACCGACGGCTACTACCGCTTCCGCTTCCCCGGCACCACCACGACCGGCCCGGCGACGGCGGCGGGTGACTTCGTCGATGTGAAGTGAGGTGAAGTGCGGTGAGGTGAGGTGGGGTGGGCCGGTGCCCTTCCGTACGCCGGGCCTCGGTCTCAGCCGAGGCCGGCGGCCGGCGGGCGGGCACCGGCGGGCCGGACGGCCTCGGCGGTGTGGAACGCCATCGACAGGGTGTCCGGTTTGACCGTGACGACGGCCTGGGGGCGCGGTGGGCGGGAGGCCAGGGTGAAGCGTGGCCAGATCTGCAGCACGGTCGCGAGGATGATCTGCAGTTCGGCCCAGGCGAAGTTCTCGCCGATGCACTTGCGGCGGCCGTCGCCGAAGGCGAGGAAGGATCCGCGGGCGGCGGCGGCGCGTTCGGGTGTCCAGCGGTCCGGGTCGAAGGTGCCGGCGTCGGGGAAGTGCGCCGGGTCGTGCTGGTGGAGGTAGGGGCTCCAGACGACGTCGGCGCCGGCCGGGATGCGGTGGCCGCCGAGGTCCATGTCCTGGGCGGCGGTGCGGGTCACCATCCAGGCGGGCCCGTACTTGCGGATGGCCTCCTGCACCACCCGGCGGGCGTAGGGAAGCCGGTCGAGGTCGTCGTGGCGCAGGGGCCGGTCCCCGCAGACCGTGTCGAGTTCGGCGCGCAGCCGCCGTGCGATCTCCGGGTGGCGGGAGATCTCGTACAGGGTCCAGGCGAGGGTGGTGCCGGTCGTCTCGATGGCGCCGGTGAGCAGGGTGATCGCCTCGTCCTGCAACTGCTGTCGGGTCAGCGGGACTTCGGCGTTGAGCAGCGTGTCGAAGAGGCCTTCCGCCTCGTCGGCGGTGCCCGCGGCCTCGGCGGCCGTCCCCGCGGCCGCGGCCGCGTGCGGGCAGCCGACGGCATCAGGGGCATGGTCGGTGCGGTCGGTGCCGTCGGTGCCGTCGGTGCGGTGGCCCGTCGCGCGGTGGTCGATGGCCTGGTCGATGAGGGTGCGCAGCCGGGCGACGCGGCGGGCGTGGGCGCGGTTGGCGGGCAGCGGCAGCCGGGTGATCCAGTTCGGCAGGACGGTCTGGCGGATGGTGCCCTTCATGATGGCGGGCATCAGCGTGGTGAACTCGCCCTGGAGGCTTGCCGGGAGGTCGGTGCCGAACAGGGCGACGAGGAACGCGGCGAGGGTGATGTCGTTCATGTCGGCGTAGACGTCACGGGGCCGGTCCGGCTGCCAGGCGGCGACCGTCTCCCGCACCTGCTCGATCATGGCGTCGGCGCGGGTGGCGATGTGGGCCTTGTTGAACATCGGCTGCATCAGGCGCCGGTTGCGCAGATGGGTGTCCCCGTCGGCGACGGTGGCCAGTCCGTCCCCGAAGAAGACCCGCAGCGCGTCGATGATCCGGCCGCCCTTGGTGTAGTGCGCCGCGTCGGTGACCAGGACCCGCCGGGTGAGCGCGGGATCGGTCACCACGTAGGCGGGTGTCGGGCCTATGCGGATGCGGACGACGCTGCCGTGGTCGCGCAGTGAGGTCATGAACGGCAGTGGATCGCGGGCGAGATGGTGGGCGTGGCCGACCAGGGGAAGTCCTCGCGGCGCGGTGGGCGTGGGGGCGGGTGCGGGGGTGGGTGTCGCGTGCGTGGTCACGGTGCTCGGTGCTCCTGGTGTGGGGGTGCTGGGCAGGTGCGGCCGATGCATTCCCGAGATCCACGACAGCGAAGCCCGCCCGGAATGATCACTGCGTCACACCCGCGGAGCACAGGGCCGGTCCACCTGAGGGGCGGACGGGCGGGCGGTGCGTGAGGCGGTGGGGCGGGCTGGCAGGGTGGGGGCATGCGTCTGTACGAAGAGCGTCTCGGCGTACCGAGAGTGTGGTTCTGGCTCGCCGCTCTGCTGGGCCTGATGGCCGGAATCGCGCTGCTGCCGCTCGGACTCGTGGCGGCCGCCGTCGGTGTCGCGGCGGTGGCGGCGGTGGCGTCCCTGGTGTTGTACGGCTACGGTGCGGCCGCGATCGTGGTGGCGGACGGTCACCTCACCGCGGGTTCCATGCGGTTCCCGCTCGCCTCGCTGGGGCTGGCGGAGCTCCTGGACGCCGAGGAGGCGTTCCTGTGGCGCACCCGCCGGGCCGACGTCCGTGCGGTGATGCTGCTGCGCAGCTATGTGCCGACGGCCCTGCGGATCGAGATCGCCGACCCGGGCCATCCCGCGCCGTACCTCTACCTCTCCACCCGGCAGCCGGCCACCCTGCTGGCGGTGCTGGCCTTCGCCCGCCGCTGATCCGCCGCACGGGGGCGTACGCCGGGATCTTCCGCCATGCGTCCCGCCGCCGCGGCGCCCGGTCGTCTGGTTTCGGCGGGCGCGCGCCTCCCGCCGCCGGCGCCGTCGGATCTCCTGGTGCGGCAGGGCCGCCCGCGCGTCCCGTCGCCCGCTCCAGGAGTGGCGGAACAGCCGGAGAGCCGGAACAGCCGGAGAGCCGGAACAGCCGGAGAGCCGGAACAGCCGGTGAGCCGGAAGAGGGCCGGAAGAGCCGGCCCTTCCACTCCACCCGATCCCCCCAGGAGACCCTGCGGCGAGTGGCGGCCTGACGGCGCGTCGCGGATCAGGGCCGTACGGCCCCCGGCCGGGCACCGTACGGCCCTCGCCGGTGCGGGCGGGCGGCGGTGACGCTGGAGGCGGGAACCCAGACGCGCGATGCCGGGTGTCCCCGGGTCGCGCCGGCCCCCGGAGGTGCGCCATGACCGGACCCGTCGTCGTCGGAGTGGACGGCTGCGCCGCGAACGTCTCGGCCGTGCGGTGGGCCGCCCGGGAGGCCCGGCGCAGGCGCCTACCCCTGCTGCTGCTCCACTCCTGGACCGACCGGCCGCTCGACCCGCCCCCGCTGCGCGGCGCGGACCGCGGGCGGCGGTACGGGGAGCAGGTGCTGCGGCGGACCGCCGCCGACCTGCGTCACGCTTACCCGGGCCTCGTCCTGGCCACGGAACTCGTCCCGGAGCCCGCCGCCGAGGCGCTGGTCGGTCTGAGCGCGAGCGCGGACCTGCTGGTGCTCGGGGCCCGCAGCCGGGACTCGGTCGCCGGATTCCTGCTCGGCTCGACCGGCCTGCACGTACTCGGACTGGCTCGCTGCCCCGCCGTCTCCGTCCGGGACGGCGAGAGCGCCGCCGGGGCCGGCCGGAACGAGATCGTCGTGGGGGTGCGCGGGGCCGGGACGGCCGCCGAGCCGCTGCTGGACTTCGCCTTCACCACCGCCGGCTCGCGGGGCGCGCGGGTGCTCGCCGTACGGGCCACGGACCCGCCGTCGGCCACCGCCGGGCCCCTCGACCCCGTCCGCGCGGCGGCCGAGGCGGACCGGCTCGCGGCGGCGGTGGCGCCCTGGCGGGAGAAGTTCCCCGACGTGCCGGTGACGGAGCTGGTCGTGCCGGGGCCCGCGGCGCGGGTGCTGCCGGCCGTGTCCGCGCACAACCGGCTCACCGTGGTGGGCCGCGGGCGGCACGCGGCCCCGGCTCCCTGGAGGCTGGGCGCCGTCGCGCACAGCGCCCTGCTGCACGCGCCGGGCCCCGTCGCCGTCGTTCCGCACGGCTGAGGGGCCCGGTCGGGCGAGGGGGCGGTCAGCCGGGGATGCCGCTGCCGTAGGGGGCGTACAGGTCGAGCAGCCGGGCGCGGGAGGTGTGCAGGCGGTGCGCGAGCGCCCGGCCGACCCAGTGCGCGACCGCCTCTCCCAGCGCGGGCTCGCGGTGGCACAGCTCCCGGACCGCCTCGGCGTCGAACTCCCAGGCGCGCACCGGCGTGACCGCCTCGGCGCCCAGCTGCCAGACGTGCGGCGGGAACAGCCAGGAGCAGCCGACGAGGTCGCCGAAGCCCAAGGTCTCGATGACGGCCGGACGGCGTCCGGGCACCCGCGCGTCGAGGGCGACCGTGCCGGTGCGGACGATCCAGAAGCGGTCGGCCCGCCCGCCCTCTTCGAACAGCCGGCTGCCCTGGGGTATGACCACCTCGCGGGCGAGGGTCATCAGCATCCCCCGATGCTCGGTGGGCAGGGACCGGGTCAGGCGGGGCGTGGTCATGGTGGTCATGGCTGCACCTCCTCGTACGGCGGCCGAAGCGGCCGTTGCCGTCGATGCACGGCGTCTGCCTTCAGCGTGGGCCCGCGGCGGCCGGCGCGGCTTGGGCCGAGTGGCCCTGAACGGGTGGCCGGTGGGCTCTCTCCCCGTCGGGAACGCCCCGGCCCATCGCGCACGGGCCGGCCCCGTCCGGTACGACCACGACCGCCCGCACCGGAGGCCGCCCGCACCGGGACCGGTCCGCCCCGGCCGGCCGGGCGCCCCGCGGGCCGGGCGGGCCCCGTCCATGGGGCCGAAGGTCCCTGTTCCGTGGGTCGAAGGTCCTCCGTTCCCGGTCAGGGGCCCGCAACTCCCCGGAACCGTCGATTCCGGTTGCTATACAGAGGCAGCCGACCGCTCCTCCGGCGGACGGCCCCGTCTTCTCCATCCCGTCCAGGGAGGCTCCATGCTGTCCGCAGAATCCGCCGCCGTCCTCCGGGCCACGCTGCCCGCCGTGTCCGGCGCGCTCGACCGGATCACCGAGCGTTTCTACGGCGCGATGTTCCGCGACCGCCCAGAACTGCTGGACGGCATGTTCAACCGCGGCAACCAGGCCGTCGGCACCCAGCGCCGGGCGCTGGCCGGGGCCGTTGCGGGCTTCGCGAGCGCGCTGGTCGCGGACCCGGCCGCCCGCCCGGACGCCCTGCTGGAGCGGATCGCCCACAAGCACACCGCGGTCGGCGTCACCGAGGACCAGTACACCCTCGTCCACAAGTACCTCTTCGGCGCGATCGTCGAGGTGCTGGGTGAGGCGGTGACGCCGGAGGTGGCGGCGGCCTGGGACGAGGTGTACTGGCTGATGGCCGGCGCGCTGATCGCCCGCGAGGCCCGCATCTACCAGGACGCGGGCGTCGAGCCGGGCGGGAGCTGGCGGCCGTGGACGGTCGTGGAGCGCCGCGAGGAGACGCCCGACGTGGTCTCCTTCCTGCTCCGGCCCGCCGACGGCGAACCCGCGCCGCCCGCCCGGGCCGGCCAGTACGTGAGCGTCCGCGTGACGATGCCCGACGGCGTGCGCCAGCTGCGGCAGTACAGCCTGTCCTCCGACCCGGGCGGTCAGTTGCGCCGGATCACCGTCAAGCGGGTCGCGGGCGACGCCGGCGCCCCGGACGGCGAGGTCTCCGGCCTGCTGCACGGCACGGTGCGGGTGGGCGACGAACTCACCCTGTCCGCGCCGTTCGGCGACGTCGTCCTCGACGAGGCCGACACCCCGCTCGTGCTCGCCTCGGCCGGCATCGGCTGCACTCCGCTGGTCGGCATGCTCGCCCGGCTGGCCGCGACCGGCTCCGACCGCCCCGTCCTCGTCCTGCACGCCGACCGCTCCCCCGAGGACCACGCCCTGCGCGCGGAGACCCGGCAGCTGACGGACCGTCTGCCGCACGCGGAGGCCCTGTACTGGTACGAGCGGTCCGGCGGCGCCCAGCCCGACGCCCGCACCGGTCTCATGGACCTGTCCGAGGTGACGGTCCCCGCCGACGCCACCGTCTACCTGTGCGGCCCGCTGCCGTTCATGCGCGCCGTCCGCTCCGCGCTGCTGGACCAGGGAGTGCCGCCGCGGCGGATCCGCTACGAGGTGTTCGGCCCGGACCTGTGGCAGGCGGACGCGGCCTGACCCGGCGTCAGGACCGCGCCGTGACCCGCCCCGGCCGAGGCCGGAGCGCACGGCGGCGGGTGCGGCGGTGGGCGCGGCCCGAGGCGGCGTACCACTGGGCCGCGAGCACGGCGGCGAGGGCGGCCTCGACGGCGTCGCCGCCGTAGTACATCAGCTGCGCCCCGGTGTGCAGGTCGGCGGGGCTGACGGAGACACCGGGCGGCGGGGTGGCGTAGAGGCTCTTGGCCAGGACGGCGTGCGCCCAGCCGGCCGCCAGCAGGGTGGCGCCTCGTCCGGCCGTGCCCCAGCCGCCGCGGACCGGGTCGAGCCGGCAGACGGCGAAGGTGAACAGCGTTCCGGCGGCCAGGACATGCAGGTGCACCGCCACGTCGAGCAGCGGCCGGTGGTGCGTGGCGGCGAGCAGTCCGGTGCGGTGCAGCAGCCACAGGCCGCCGAGGTCGAGGGCGGCGGCGAGCGGCGGCCACAGCAGCCAGGCGGCGGGCCGGGAGTGGGCCACGGCCAGCAGCCCGCCGCGCACCGGCCCGGGGGACAGACTCCGCAGGACGAGCGTGAGGGGCCGGCCGAGGACCAGCAGCAGCGGTGCCACCATGCCGACGGCGAGGTGGCGCAGCACATGCGCGGTGAACGGCCCGCCCGGCGGCGGCACCACCGTCGCGTACACCAGGACGGCGCCGCCGGCGGCGAACGCGGCATCCCGCCGCCGGGGCCAGGCGTCCCCTCGGCGGCGCAGCCGGGCGGTGGCCGCCAGGCAGCCGGCGACGGCCAGGCAGACGGCCGTGATGATGGCGGTGGCGGCAGCCGCCGCGAGGAGGCCGGTGTCGGTGCCGGCGGCCGGGTGGGCGTGGCCGGGGATCACCGGTGGGCGGTCCGGCGCGGTGCGTGCCGGTTCGCTCGCAGGGTCAGCGCGCCGCCGATGAGCAGGAGGGCGAGCGCGGACAGGTTCCACGCCCAGTCGTACGGGGCGATCTCGACGCCGTAGCGGATCTGGTGCAGGCGCAGCAGTTTGTGGTCGACGACGCCGTCGAAGAGCTGGAAGGCGCCCAGGCCCAGGAAGAGGCCGGCCCAGGCGTGGCCGGGGGCGAGGGCGTCGCGGCGGCGCAGGTCGGCGAAGAGGAAGAACCCGGCGACCAGGGCGAGCAGTTCGGCGGTGTGCAGCAGCCCGTCGGTGAGGAGTCCGGTGCCGAGGGTGGAGCGGTCGTAGAAGTGGTGCCAGTGCAGGAGCTGGTGGAAGACGATCTCGTCGACCGCGGCCATCACGGCGGCGCCGATCACCGCGCACACGACCAGGGACCGGCGGGGACTGCGTGGGGCGTCGTCGGGGACGGTCCGGGATCGTTCGCTCGTCATGCCGGTGCCTTCCTGGTGGGTGCCCGCTCGTTCACAGGATCGCGGACGGGTACCCCGTGCGCGGCCGCGCGGACCGGTGGTGTCGGCGCGGCCGGGTGGCGGGACGCCGGACTGCCGCGCCATGAGCGGAGTCGGGCCCACGAGGGCACGGGAACGGCGGCGGTGACGACGTTCGGCCTGTTGGCGGCACGGGCCCGGTTTCGGGCCGCACGACCTGGTCCGCCTGGCCAGGGTCGCCGTCGTCCGCGGATACGCACCGGGCGCGGTCACCTCACCGCTGGTGGTCGTGCCCTCCACTGTGGGCCCGCGGCCGGCTGCGGCACGCCGGCCGCTCGGACCGCCGGACGGGCTACGGCGTCACCGGTACGCGCCACACCAGGCGGGTGCCGCCGCCCGGCGGGGTCGTCCAGGTGAGGTCGCCGCCGAGTTGGGTGGCGCGTTCGGCCATGTTGCGCAGTCCGCTGCGGCGGCCCTCGGCCGGGATGCCCACGCCGTTGTCGCTGACCTCCAGGCGCAGCTCGCCTCCGTCCGTCTCCAGGACGACGTCGGCGCGGCCGGCCCTGGCGTGCCGGGCCACGTTGGTCAGCGCCTCGGAGAGGACGGCGACGACGTGGTCGGCGGTCTCCTTGGGCACCTGGGTGTCCAGCAGGCCCTCCATCCGCAGGCTGGGTGCGAAGCCCAGGACGGGCGCGGCCTCGCCGGCCACGCGGGCCGCGCGGGCCCGCAGGCCGGTGCCGGCGCCGGTCTCGCGGGAGCGCAGGCCGAAGATGGTCGAGCGGATGATCTTGATGGTCTCGTCGAGGTCGTCGACCGCGCGCGACACCCGCTCGGCCGCCCCCGGGTGCTCGATGAAGCGGCCCGCGCTCTGCAGGGTCATGCCGGTCGCGAACAGCCGCTGGATGGCCAGGTCGTGCAGGTCGCGGGCGATCCGGTCACGGTCCTGGAGCACCGCGATCCGCTCGGCGTCGCGGCGCCGCTCCGCCAGCTCCATGGCGACCGCGGCCTGCCCGGCGAACGACTGGAGCGGCTCGGTCTGCTGACCGGCGTACACCGACTGGCCCCGCTCCCGGACCAGCAGGACGACACCCCGTACGCCCTCGCCGCTGCCGATGGGGACGGCGACCGCCGGACCGAGGCCGGCGAACCGCGGCGGCCCGGACGAGACCCGGTCGTCCTGGGCGATGTCCGGGCTGGTGAGGGTGGCGCCGGTGGCGAAGGCCCGGCCGATCAGACTGGCGTCGACGGGCAGCACCAGCCCCCGGTGGGCCTGCGCCTCCTGTCCGAGGGCCAGTTCCACGGTGAGGGAGCCGGCGCCCTCGGTGGGCACCGCGACCACGGCCAGGGCCGCCCCGGTGATGTCCCGGGCCCGTTCGGCGATCAGGCCCAGCACCTCGCCGCGCCCGCTGCCGGACATGATGCTGTGGGTGATCTCCGCGCTGGCCCGCAGCCAGCGTTCGCGCAGCCGGGACTCCTCGTACAGGCGGGCGTTGTCGATGGCCACGCCGGCCGCCACGGCCAGGGTGGACAGCACCGACTCGTCCTCCTCGTCGAACCGCGCCCCGCCCCTCTTCTCGGTGAGGTACAGATTGCCGAAGACCTGGTCGCGGACGCGGATGGGGACGCCGAGGAAGGTGTGCATCGGCGGGTGGTGGGGCGGGAAGCCGTACGAGGCGGCGTGCTCGGAGAGTTTCGCCAGCCGCAGTGGTTCGGGATGCCGGATCAGTTCGCCGAGGATGCCGTGACCCTCGGGGAAGTTGCCGATCCGGGTGATCTCCTCGTCGGTGACACCGACGGTGTGGAAGTCGGAGAGCCGCCTGCCGTCGGGGCCGATCACGCCGAGTGCCGCGTACCGGGCGTCCACCAGCACCGCCGCGGCCTCCACGATGCTGCGCAGCACCTGTTCGAGGTCCAGTTCGCGGCCGACCGAGAGCACCGCCTCCAGCAAGCTGTGCACGCGGTCGCGGGTGCCGCGGGCCGCGTCCAGGCGGGCCTGGACCTCCTCCAGCAGTTCGTCGAGCCGCAGCTGGGGAAGCCGGATGCGCGCCTTGCCGGACTCCGCGGAGCTTGCCACGCGTGTTCCCTCCAGGCCCTGGTGTCCGTGCGCCTGCCGGTCGGGCGCCTCCTGTGCCACCGTAGCCGTCGGCCGGACGTGGCGGGCCGGTGGCCGCGGTGACGGAGCGGGCGTGCGAGCCGGGTCAGAGGCCGCCGCGGCCGTCCTGGCGGAGCCGGTCGGCGGCCTGGGTGGCGATGACGGCGGCCTGGATGCGCCGCTCGACACCGAGCTTGGCCAGCAGCCGGGAGATGTGGTTCTTGACCGTCTTCTCGGCGAGGTAGAGCCGCTGCCCGATCTGCCGGTTGGTGAGCCCCTCACCGATGAGGGCGAGGATCTCCCGCTCCCGTGCGGTCAGCTCGGGCAGCGCGTCCGGTTCTTCCGGCGGCTGCTCGTCGCCGCGCAGCCGGGCCATCAGCCGGGTGGTGGCGCTCGGGTCGAGCAGGGACTGGCCGCGGGCCACCGTGCGGACGGCGGTGACCAGGTCGGAGCCCTGGATCTGCTTGAGCACGTATCCGGAGGCGCCCGCCATGATCGAGTCGAGCAGGGCCTCCTCGTCGTCGAACGACGTCAGCATCAGGCACGCCAGGCCGGGCATCCGGGAGCGCAGCTCGCGGCAGACGGTCACGCCGTCACCGTCGGGGAGGCGCACGTCGAGGACGGCGACGTGCGGGCGCAGGGCGGGGACCCGCACCAGCGCCTGTTCCACCGTGGCGGCCTCGCCCACGACGCTGATGTCCGGCTCGTCGTCCAGCAGGTCGCGCACGCCGCGCCGGACCACCTCGTGGTCGTCCAGCAGGAAGACCTCGATGGGCCCGTCGGGGCCGGTCCGCTCACCGTCCGCCATCGCATGCTCCTCGTGCCGCTGGTCCCGCGGGGCCGGTCACCCGGCCCCGTCCAGGATCCTTCTCCTCACGGGGCCGGATGGCCAGGGCCGTTCGGCCCTGATCGGGTCAGCCGTCCCACGCCCAGTCGGTGACCTCGGGGAGGTCGGTGCCGTGGGCGCGGATCCAGTCGTGGTGGCGCAGCCGGGTGTCCTCCATGCGCTGCCGGAGGGCCGCCGCGCGCACCGCGAGGCCGGGGACGCGGTCGATGACGTCCATGACGAGGCGATAGCGGTCCAGGTCGTTGGCGACGACCATGTCGAACGGGGTGGTCGTGGTGCCGATCTCCTTGTAGCCGCGGACGTGCAGGTGGGGGTGGCCGGTCCGGCGGTAGGCGAGACGGTGGATCAGCCAGGGGTAGCCGTGGTAGGCGAAGATCACCGGCTTGTCGCGGGTGAACAGGGCATCGTACTCGGCGTCGCGCATGCCGTGCGGGTGTTCCTCGCTGGGCAGCAGCCGGGCCAGGTCGACGACGTTGACCACGCGCACGGCCAGCTCGGGCAGGTGCCGGCGCAGCAGCTGGGCGGCGGCCATGACCTCCTGGGTGGGGACGTCGCCCGCGCAGGCGAGCACCACGTCCGGTTCGCGGGTGCCGTCCTCGGTGCCCGCCCAGTCCCACACGCCGGCGCCGCGGGCGCAGTGTCGGCGGGCCTGTTCCATGGTCAGCCAGTCGAAGCAGGGCTGTTTGCCGGCGACGACGACGTTGACGTAGTCGCGGCTGCGCAGCACGTGGTCGGCGACGGCGAGGAGGGTGTTGGCGTCCGGCGGCAGGTAGACGCGGACGGCTTCGGGGCTCTTGTTGAGGACGTGGTCGACGAAGCCGGGGTCCTGGTGGGAGAAGCCGTTGTGGTCCTGTCGCCAGACGTGTGAGGTGAGCAGGTAGTTGAGGGAGGCGATGGGGGCGCGCCAGGGCAGCCGGCGGGTCACGCGCAGCCATTTGACGTGCTGGTTGACCATCGAGTCGACGATGTGGGCGAACGCCTCGTAGCAGGAGAACAGTCCGTGCCGGCCGGTGAGCAGATAGCCCTCCAGCCAGCCCTGGCAGGTGTGCTCGGAGAGGATCTCCATCACCCGGCCGTGCCGGTCCAGGTGCTCGTCGACGGGCAGGGTGGCGGCCTGCCAGGCCTTGCCGCTGGCGCCGTAGACGGCCTGGAGGCGGTTGGAGGCGGTCTCGTCGGGGCCGACGATGCGAAAGTCGCGCCGGTCGGCGGTGGCCCGCACGACCTCCTCCAGCAGGCCGCCGAGGACGCCGGTCGGTTCGTGGCGGGTGGCGCCGGGCTTGTCGACCGGGACGGCGTACGACTCCAGTGCCGGCAGCGGCAGTTCGCGCAGCAGCAGACCGCCGTTGGCGTGCGGGGTGGCGCCCAGGCGGCGCGGGCCCTCGGGGAGGCAGGCCAGCACCTGCGGGCGGGGCCGGCCGTCCTCGTCGAACAGTTCCTCGGGGCGGTAGGAGCGCAGCCACTGCTCCAGCCGGCGCAGATGCTCCGGGTCGTCCCGCACGGCGGCCAGCGGGACCTGGTGGGAGCGCCAGGTGTTCTCCACCGGCAGCCCGTCGACCTCGTCCGGGCCGGTCCAGCCCTTCGGGGTGCGCAGCACGATCATGGGCCAGCGGGGCCGCTCGGTGGCGCCGTCCTGGCGGGCGGCGCGCTGGAGGGCGGCGATGCGGTCCAGTGCGGTGTCCATGGCGCGGGCCATCGCCCGGTGGACGGTGGCCGGGTCGTCGCCGGTGACGTGGATCGGGTCGTGGCCGTAGCCGGTGAGGAGCGCGTCGAGTTCGGGCTCGGGCAGCCGGGCCAGGACCGCCGGGTTGGCGATCTTGTAGCCGTTGAGGTGCAGGATCGGCAGGACGGTGCCGTCGTGGACCGGGTCGAGGAACTTGTTGGAGTGCCAGGACGCGGCGAGCGGGCCGGTCTCCGCCTCGCCGTCGCCGATGACGCAGGCGACGAGCAGTTCGGGGTTGTCGAGCGCGGCGCCGTAGGCGTGCGAGAGGGAGTAGCCGAGTTCGCCGCCCTCGTGGATCGAACCCGGCGTCTCGGGCGCGACGTGGCTGGGCACGCCGCCGGGGAACGAGAACTGCCGGAAGAGCCGGGCCATCCCGGCCGCGTCCCGCGTGATGTCCGGGTACGTCTCCGTGTACGACCCCTCCAGCCAGGCGTTGGCGAGCACGGCGGGACCGCCGTGGCCCGGCCCCCAGACGCACAGGGCGTCCAGGTCGCGGGCGGCGATCACCCGGTTGAGGTGGGTGTGGACCAGGTTCAGGCCCGGGGAGGTGCCCCAGTGGCCGAGCAGCCGCGGCTTGATGTGCTCCGGGCGCAGCGGCTCGGTCAGCAGGGGGTTGGCCAGCAGGTAGATCTGGCCGACGGCCAGGTAGTTCGCGGCGCGCCAGTGGGCGTCCAGTGCCGCCAGCTCCTGGTCGGAGAGTGCGGCGGGCGCCGTCCTGGTGTCGACGGACATGGGGGTCCCTCCGGTCGGGTGCGGTCGGGATGCGTACGGACGGGCGGGCGGGGGCGGCGGTGCGTGGCCTGGGCCCGGCGGCTCGATGCGGCCTGCGGTCCCTTCGGTCCGTTCCGTGCGTTCCGTGCGTTCCGTGCGTTCCGTGCTGTTCCGTGCGTTCCGTGCTGTTCCGTGCTCTCGGTTCCTCGGGACGCTCCGGGCCCCCGGAGCGTCCTCGGCTCCACCCTCGCCCTGGTCGGTCCTGTCGGGTACCCGGCAGGGCCGTTCGGTCCACCTGCCGGGTCCATGGGGTTGCCGGTGGCCGCCGGAGTGCCGCGGCCACCGGCCCGGCGGACGGGTCCGCCTCGGTGTCTCACCTGCCGTCGGAGGTCCGTTCCCCGACGGCAGGCTCCTCGACGGCGCGGTCCCCGGCCGCCTGCTCCTCGGCAGCCCGCTTCTCGGCTGCCTGCTCCTGGGCGTCGCGCTCCTCGACGGCGCGGCCGGTGATCTCGGTGGGGACGACGCACATCCACACCTCGCGGGCCCCGCCCGCCCAGGGCATGCTGTGCGCCCGGACGGCCAGCCGGCGCGCGGCCTCCGGGTCGGTCACCCGGCCGGCGTGTCCGCGCACCAGCACGCTCCAGCCGCGGCCGAACGCCGCGTCCAGGTGGTCGACCTCGAAGGCGACCCGGGTGCCCTGCGGGACCGCCGGCGTGGTGCCCGGCGCGGTCCGGTAGACGATCAGGCCGTCGACCACGCTGTAGTTGACGGGCACGACCGCCGGCCCCTCGGGGGCGGAGACGGCCAGCCGGCCCACACCGTGCGTGGAGAGCCGGCGCCGGCATTCCTCGGCACCGAGCGTTCTGAGCACCGGGTCGTGGGAGGCCTGTCCCTGTCCGGCGGGCCGGTCCACGTCCCCGCCGCAGAGCGCGGTCGCGGTCGTGCGCAGTGCGGCGGCCAGCCGCAGCAGCGCGCCCCGGCCGGGCGTCACCGCGGGCGCCTCCTCCAGATAGCGCAGGTAGGCGGGGGCCATGCCGGCCCGGTCGGCCGTCTCGCGCAGGGTCAGGCCGAGTTCCGCGCGGCGCAGGCGCAGGCGGCGGCCCAGGTCGCCCGGGGCGGACGCGGTCGGGGGTGGTGCGGTACCGGTTGACGCGGTGTGATCGAGCACGGCCCTCATCTCCTCCGGGCGGCCCGCGCGGCAGAGTGCCGGGGCCCGCACGTCCAGCATCCCCGCGGCGGGCTGGCCCCGGGGTAGGGCCGTTCGGCCCCCGCTCTTGGCCGGAGGGTCCCCGTCCACCCGTCCGCCCCTCCACCGTGACCGGGGAGGCGGCGGAGCCGGGGAGGCGGCGGAGCCGGGGAGGCCGCGGAGCCGGGCAGGCCGCGGACATCGCGGAAACCGGAGAAGCCGGAGAAACGGAGAAGCAGGAGAAGCCGGTGAACGCGGTACGGCCGCCGGGCCCGGGGCGGGCGGCCGGCGGCCGTACGGGAGGTGGTCCGGGTGACGCGCGGCGCGTCACCTGGGGGACGTCACATGTCGGCCGCGTCCACGACCTCGCCGAGGTCGACGAACTTGAAGCCGGTCGCCGTGCGGGTGCCGCCCTCGCCGTCCGGGACCTCCGGCGTCTCGTGGCCGTCCTGGACGACCAGCAGGCCGTTCGGGTAGCGGCTGCCGAGCGGGGCGTTCAGGATCGCGGCGCCGTCGCACTCCTGCGATCCGTCGAGGGTCGCGGAGGCCGCGCCGATGCGGAAGCCGCCCTCGTACTCGTTGTCCTCGCTCACCTCGCGGTCGTACAGGGCGAAGGTGTCGTCGCCCTGGCTGGAGGCGAGCAGGTAGCCGTCGCCGTCGGACTCCTCGAACAGGGTCAGGCCCTCGACGTCGGCGGCCAGCCGGGTGCCGCCGTAGCCGGGGTCGGCGCCGGCCGTGCACTCCTCGGTGGCCTCGTCGTAGACGCCGGGGACGCCGTACTCGCGGACCTTGTCCACCAGGACCGGCTTGGTGGTGAGGTCGGCGCGGACCCGCCAGATGCCGATGTCCTCCTGGCCGGCGTAGAGCGTGCCGGTGGCCGGGTCGACGACCATGCCCTCGACCTGCGGGAGCTCACCGGGCTCGGCGCACGGGGACCAGCTGGTGCCGTTCGGGAGGCGGAAGGACGACGGTAGGTCGAGGGTGCGGACGCGGTGGTAGCCGACGGTGCCGTTGGCGGTGGCCGTCAGCTCGACGAGCGCGAGGCGGGTCCGCTCGCGCTGGCTGACCAGGGCGTAGGTGCGTCCGGTGGCCTTGTCGCGCCAGGTGGCGAGGCCGTAGGCGGTCCTCTGGTCGTTGATCTCGGCCTGGTCGGCGGAGAAGACCGGGGCGGCGGCCGGGTCGGTGATGTCGGTCAGCGGGGCGCCCGGCTTGGACGGGTCGATGCGGTAGATCCGCAGCCGGTCGTTGCCGCGGTCGCTGACGACGGCCACGTCGGCCCGGCCGGTGGAGGTGCGCACACCGGTGAGGAGGTCGACGTTGTTGAAGCGGCCGGGAGCGTCGTCCTCGGCAGGCGGCTTCGGCGCGGACAGCGACTGCACCAGGCGGGCGTCGAGGTCGTAGACGCGCAGGCCGCCTTCCTTGGCGGTGGCGATGACGAGGCTGCGGTCGGGGTCGGCCGTGTTGCGCCAGATCGCCGGGTCGTCCGCGTCGGAGTTGCCGCCCGCCTCGTCGTCGTAGAGGGCGGGGGTCTCGCTGGTGGGCGTGACCGTCGGCAGGCCCTGGCCGTCGTCGGCCCCGGCCGGGGCCGCGGTGAGGAGGGCGAGCAGGGTGGTGGCGGTGCCCAGGGCGAGGGTGGCGGCTCTGCGCGGGGTGCGGTGCGTGGTCACAGGCGCTTCCTTGGTCGATGTCGAGGACATGCCGATGCTGAGCGGTGAACCTTGCGTGCAGGGGGCCATGATCTGTCCGGCCGGTCACAAGAGATATGACCGTGCGTCACCCGCCGTTCATCCGAAAGCGGATTTCAGCCATGGACATGTTGTGACGCACCTCACATGGCAAGCTTGGAACCAGACATTCCGGGCCCGGCTGCGATTACCGAATATCGAACGCCAACACAATGGCTCATGGAAGAGAAGTTGCACACGACCGAATCGCCTTCGAAAGACAGGTAATGCCATGCACTGACCCCGCGAATGACCGGATCATGAAGCGCCGACCACATGGATGTAACGAGCACATGGCGCGGAAACCGCAGCGCCTAACGTCCTTGTCCATGACTGAGCTGGACGTACGGCCCTTGGCCGGAAACACAGGCGACGGGGGCCCCGCCGACGGCATGCGTGCCAAAGGGCTGAGCGGAAACTCCGTCGGGCTGCTGGGCAGCGCCGTCATCGGCGTCTCCACCGTGGCCCCGGTCTACTGCCTGACCTCCACCCTCGGCTCCACCGCCGGTGAGGTCGGCCTCCAGATGCCGGCGGTCTTCCTCGCGGGCTTCCTGCCGATGCTGCTCGTGGCCTTCGCCTACCGCGAGCTGAACAAGGTGATGCCGGACTGCGGCACCTCCTTCACCTGGACGGTCAAGGCGTTCGGCCCGAAGGTCGGCTGGATGTGCGGCTGGGGCCTGGTGATCGCCACGATCATCGTGCTGTCCAACCTGGCGGGTGTGGCGACCTCGTACTTCTGGCTGCTGGCGGGTGAGCTCACCGGCAGCGAGGACGTGGCGGCGCTCGACGGGAACAAGGCGGTGCACATCGTCACCTGCCTCGCGCTCGTCGCCCTCGCGACCGTGATCAGCTACCGCGGGATGACCGCGACCAAGGGCGTGCAGTACGCCCTGGTCGGGCTCCAGCTGCTGGTCCTCGCCGTGTTCGTGGCGATGGCGTTCGGCAAG
Organism: Streptomyces sp. NPDC001532; assembly: GCF_040298625.1. NCBI lineage: Bacteria > Bacillati > Actinomycetota > Actinomycetes > Kitasatosporales > Streptomycetaceae > Streptomyces > Streptomyces sp. NPDC001532. Next base: position 48,219 of record NZ_JBEPAL010000031.1, on the reverse strand, counting down.
GCCGGCAGCGCCGACTTCCCCACCTCCGCGGACTTCTCCTGGTCCTGGATGAACCCCTTCGCGGTGCAGTCGTTCGGTGCCTTCACCGCCGGCCTGTCCCTGTCGATCTTCATGTACTGGGGCTGGGACGCCTGTCTGACCGCCAACGAGGAGACCACCGGCAGCACCAAGACCCCGGGCCGGGCCGCGCTCGTCGCCATGGTCGTGCTGGTCGGCTCCTACCTGGCCACCGGTGTGGCCGCGCAGATGGTCGTCGGCTCCAGCGACCAGGGCCTGGGCCTCGCCAACCCCGAGACCTCCGACAACGTCTTCGCCGCGCTGGCCGGTCCGGTGATGGGCCCGGCGCTCGGCATCCTGCTCTTCGTGGCCGTCCTCGCCTCGGCGGCGGCGAGCCTGCAGACGACGTTCATCCCGGTCGCCCGCACGGTGCTGGCGATGTCCGCGTACGAGGCGCTGCCCGCCTCCTACTCCAAGGTCCACGAGCGCTTCCGCACCCCGGGACGCGCCACGGTCATGGCGGGCATCGCGACCGGCGTGTTCTACACGGTGATGACGCTGGTCAGCGAGCACGTGCTGGTCGACACCATCTACGCCCTCGGCCTGATGATCTGCTTCTACTACGCGCTCACCGCGTTCGCCTGCGTCTGGTACTTCCGCGCCGAGGTGCTGCGCTCCGGGCGCGACCTGCTCTTCAAGGGCCTCTTCCCGCTGGTCGGCGGCCTCCTGCTGAGCGCGGTCTTCGCCAAGACGCTGGTGGACATGTGGGACCCGGCGTACGGCAGCGGCTCGTCGGTGCTCGGCATGGGCTCGGTGTTCGTGATCGGCGTGGGCCTGCTGCTGCTCGGTGTCGTGATCATGTACGTGATGCGGTGGCGCAGCCCCGCGTTCTTCCAGGGCAAGACCCTGACCCGGTCGACTCCGTCGCTGGTCACGGAGGACTGACGGCCGGCTCGAACGACGGCTCACGAGCGGCGGGGCCCCCCCCCGGGGGGGCCCCCGCCGCTCGTTCTCCACGTCCTCGGGGCCGCCCGGTTCGCGGACGAACACCGCCCGATCACCCCGGGGCCGCCTCTAGCCTGAGCCCATGACGCACTGGAGTCTGGACCGCTACAGCGCCGAGATCCTCACCCAGACCGACCTGCTGCGCGCCCTGCTCCGCGAGGCGGACCCGGCGGCCCCGGTCCCCACCTGCCCCGAGTGGAACCTCGGCCAGCTGATGCGGCACGTCGGCGGCGCGCACCGCTGGGTCGACACGATCGTGCGCACCCGGGCCACCGAGGAAGTGCCCCACGACCTCGTCGACGAGGTGTTCGGGTACGGCGACGAGGACCCGGCGGTGCTCGACGCCTGGCTCGCCGAAGGCGCCCGTGGCCTGACGGACGCGCTGACCGAGGCCGGTCCGGCCCGCGTGTGGACCGTCGTACCGGATCAGCCGCTGGCCTTCTGGGCGCGGCGGATGCTGCACGAGACGGTCGTCCACCGCGCCGACGCGGCAGGGGCGGTGGGCGCCCGCTACGAGGTCGCGCCGGCCGTGGCGCGGGACGCGCTGGACGAGTGGATGTCCTTCGGTGCCGTACCCGAGGCGTACCTGCCGTCGGCCGCCGGGCCGCTGCTCGGGCCGGGCCGCACCCTCGGTTTCCGCGCCACCGACGACCCGGCCGGCGCGTGGTTCGTCGACCTCACCGGCGACGTGCCGCGCTGGCGGCGCGGCGGGGGCGAGGCCGCCGTCAGCGTCCTTGGTCCGCTGAGCGAGCTGGTGCTCCTGGTCTACGGCCGCCCGCCGGGCGTCGGGACCGAGGTGCGCGGCGACCGGGAGCTGCTCGGGCTGTGGGTGGAGCGGACGGGCTTCTGGCTGCACGAGTGAGCCCACCCTGCGGGGTTACTCGGGGGGTATGGCGAAGCTTCATCTGCCCGGGCTTCCGGGGCACAAGGACCAGCAGGAACAGCGGGACGAGGACCGGCGGCCGACTCCGGAGGAGGCCGGCCCGGGACCCGAGGTGGAGCGGGCGGCCCCCGACACTCCGACGAAACTGCCGAAGCAGGCCTGGCGGGCGGTGCTCAAGGGCAGCATCCACGAGTTCAAGGACGACGAGCTGACCGACCGCGCGGCGGCGCTGACCTACTACGGGGTGCTGTCACTGTTCCCCGGTCTGCTGGTGCTGGTGTCGCTGCTCGGTCTCTCCGGCAGGTCCACCACCGACAAGGTGCTGGAGAACGTGGAGCAGCTGGCCCCCGGCTCGGCGCGGGACATCATCGTGCGGGCCGTGGAGCAGTTGCAGGGCAACGGCGGAACCGGCTCCCTGATGGCGATCGTCGGTCTGGTCCTGGCGGTGTGGTCCGCGTCCGGCTATGTGGCCGCGTTCATGCGCACGGCGAACGCCGTCTACGACATCCCGGAGGGGCGGCCGGTGTGGGCGATCCTGCCGGTGCGTCTCGGGGTGACCGTGGCGCTGATGATCATGGCGGTGATCAGCGCGCTGATCGTGGTCTTCACCGGCGGTCTGGCCCGCCGCGCGGGTGACATCCTCGGCCTCGGCGACACCGCGCTGACCGTGTGGTCGATCGCCAAGTGGCCCGTCCTGGTGCTGCTGGTCACCATCATGATCGCGCTGCTGTACTGGGCCACTCCCAACGCCCGGGTGCGGGGCTGGCGGTGGATCACCCCGGGCAGCTTCCTGGCCCTGGTCATCTGGATGATCGCCTCCGCCGGGTTCGCCTTCTACGTCGCCAACTTCGGCTCGTACAACAAGACGTACGGGACCATGGCCGGCGTCATCGTCTTCCTCATCTGGCTGTGGATCACCAATCTGGCGATCCTGCTCGGGCTGGAGTTCGACGCCGAGACGGCACGCCAGCGCGCGATCGCCGGCGGCCATCCGCCGGAGGAGGAGCCGTACACCGAGCCCCGCTCGACGCGGACCTGGGACGAGGACGACATCCGCGAGAACCGGTAGCACGGGGGCGCCGTGCCAAGGGCTGTCCTCGCGTCCGCCAACAACCGATCAACAGCCGGCCACGAAACCACCATGGCGGCCCATGATTCGGCAGCGCGGGCGAACCGACCCGGCCTCGGACATACGTTCTTCGCCGTGACTTTCGAAGACAGCTCTCGCCGCGCCGCCCCGGCGGCTCCGCCCGCCCGCCGCCTCCTGCTGCGCGCCGCGATGACCGGGGCCGCCGCCGTGGGCGTCGGTCTCGCCGCCGACGTCTCCCCCGCGGCCGCCGCCCCTTCCGCCTCCCGGCCCCGGCCCACCACCGCGCAGGAGGCGCTGCGGGAACTCGCCGCCGGGAACCTGCGGTGGCGCACCTTCCGGGAGCGGCACCCGGACGAGACACCGGCCGTGCGGCAGGCCCTGACGTCGGGACAGCATCCGTTCGCGATCGTGCTCGGCTGCGTCGACTCGCGGGTGCCGCCGGAGCTGGTCTTCGACCAGGGGCTCGGGGATCTGCTCACCGTCCGCAGCGCCGGCGAGGTGCTGGACGAGGCCGTGCTCGGCAGCGTCGCCTACGGGGTGCTGGAGCTCGCGGTACCGCTGGTCGTGGTGCTCGGGCACCAGTCGTGCGGGGCGGTGCGGGCCGCCGTCCAGGCGGAGGGGTCCGGGGAGCCGCTGCCGGCCCACATCCAGTACCTGGCCGACCGGATAGCCCCGGCGATAGACCACAGCGTGGAGGGCGACGCCCGCGTCGACGCAACGATCGACGCCAACGTACGGCTCGTGCGGTCACGTCTCGCGGCGGAGCCGGACCTCGCCGCGCGGGTCGCGGACGGGCGGCTGGTGATCGTCGGCGCGCGGTACGAGCTGACCAGCCAGCTGGTGCACCACGTGGCCTGACGACGGTCACCCCGTGTGGTGGCGCAGGTAGCGCTCCCAGGCGAGCGCGGCCGCCGGCTGCCAGTCGTCGGGGTCGTAGATGTCCGGGTCGAAGGCCAGCTCGACCACCCACTCCATGTACCTGCGGACGGTGGGCGCCCGCCAGGGCCGTGCCAGCGCGACGCTGAGCACGCCCCAGGGGTGGGCGCGGGTCTGCGTCACGACCCGGCCGTCCGGCGACGACGCGAGGAAGCAAGGGCCCTCGGCAGCGGATCCGAACAGGCCCGCGTCCGCCCCGGCACCCATCAGGTCCCACTCGTCGAGCAGCCGCACACGACACCACTCGGCGGGCCGGTCCGCCCTAGGCACCCCCAGCAGGAACTCGCCCTCCGGGCCGAACAGGCCGTGCTCGCGCGCCAGCCCGAACCAGCTCGCGTTGGCCGCCGCGACGAACTCCCGCCGGTCCCCGTGGTCCGAGAGCACCGTCCGTGCCTCGTGCCGGCCCTCGTCGGGCCGGCAGGACTGCAGGCGGGCGCCGGCCACCCTGGGGGGCGCCGCCGCGGGGCCGCCCGCGGGGGGGGGCAGGAGCCCGGCCCCCCCCGGGGGGGGGGCGCCCGCGCCCCCCCCGCGGGGGCGGCGCGGGCCCCCCCCTCGGGCGGCGGGCGCCCGCCCCCCCCCCGCGGCCCCCCCCCACGACTCCAGCCGGGCGACGGCCACCGTCGGCGGCGCCGCCGCGGGCACGCCGCCGGGAAGGAGCAGCAGCCCGGCGTGGCGCAGCAGCCGCTCGGTTCTCCCGGATCCCTCGTCCGTCACGGTTCCCTCGTCCGTCATGCCGACGGGCCCCCTCATGACCGGTGTGGCGTCGAGTGTGCCCCGATCATGCCGCACCACGACGACCCGGCGCTCGCCCGAGCCATCCAGGGATTTGCCTAAAAGCTTTAGGTAAATCCATAATCGATTATGGCAACGGAAGGAGAGGCCATGGTGCGTGCGGGGCTGACCACGGAGCGTCTGATCCAGGCGGGCGCGGAGCTGGCCGACGAGGTCGGCTTCGACCAGGTGACCGTCTCGGCGCTCGCCCGGCGGTTCGACGTCAAGGTCGCCAGCCTGTACTCCCACCTGAAGAACTCGCAGGACCTCAAGACCGGGATCGCCCTGCTGGCGCTCCGAGAACTGGCCGACCGGGCCGCCGACGCGCTCGCCGGACGCGCGGGCAAGGACGCCCTGATCGCGTTCGCCGACGTCTACCGCGACTACGCCCGGGAGCACCCCGGCCGCTACGCGGCGGCCCGGCTGCCGCTCGCCCCCGAGACCGCGGCCGCCAGCGCGGGCGTACGGCACGCGCAGATGACGCGGGCGATCCTGCGCGGCTACGACCTGACCGAACCGGACCAGACGCACGCGGTCCGCATGCTGGGCAGCGTCTTCCACGGCTACGTCAGCCTGGAGCTGAGCGGTGGCTTCAGCCACAGCGCGCCGGACTCCGAGGAGTCCTGGTCGCGGATCCTCGACGCCCTCGACGCCCTGCTGCGCAACTGGCCCGCGCGCTGACCCCGACCCCCTCCGGCGGAGACCATGAACACCACTCGGCTCACGATCACCACCCCCCTCACCGAAGACCTCCTGCGCGGCGCCGCCGACCTGGAGCGCACCGCACACGGCGTGCTGCCGCACCGGCTGCCCGCCCGGGCCCGTGCACAGAACACGGACCCGCAGCTCGCGATGGCCGAGTCCCAGCCCTCCGGCGTACGACTGGCGTTCCGCACCCGGGCCACCGCCGTCGAACTGGACGTGCTGCCCACCAAGCGGATCTACGTGGGCGCCCCGCCCCGCCCGGACGGCGTCTACGACCTGCTCGTGGACGGCCACCTCGCCGGCCAGGCCGGTGCGACCGGCGGCAACACACTGGCCATCGACATGACCACCGGCTCCGTCGACTCCCGGCCCGGCCCGGTGGGCACCGTCCGCTTCGCCGGACTGCCCGAGCGCGACAAGACCGTCGAGATCTGGCTGCCGCACAACGAGACCACCGAGCTGGTCGCCCTGCGCACCGACGCCCCGGTCGAGCCCGCACCGGCCGACCGGGACCGCGCGGTGTGGCTGCACCACGGCAGCTCGATCAGCCACGGCTCCGACGCCGCGAGCCCCACCACCACCTGGCCGGCGCTCGCCGCCTCCCTCGGCGGCGTGGAACTGGTCAACCTCGGCCTCAGCGGCAGCAGCCTGCTCGACCCGTTCACCGCGCGGGCGATGCGGGACACCCCGGCCGATCTGATCAGCCTCAAGATCGGCATCAACCTGGTGAACGCCGACGCGATGCGGCTGCGCGCCTTCACCCCGGCCGTGCACGGCTTTCTCGACACACTCCGCGACGGCCACCCCACCACCCCGCTGCTGGTGATCTCCCCGATCCTGTGCCCCATGCACGAGGACACCCCCGGCCCGAGCGCCCCGGACCTGTCCTCGCTGTCCGAGGGGCGGCTGCGGTTCCGGGCGGCCGGCGATCCGGCGGAGCGCGCCACCGGGAAGCTCACCCTGGGCGTCATCCGCGAGGAGCTCGCCCGGATCGTGAAGCAGCGCGCCGCCGACGACCCGAATCTGCACCACCTCGACGGCCGCGCCCTCTACGGCGAGGACGACACCGACGAACTCCCGCTGCCGGACGGCCTCCATCCGGACGCCGTCACCCACCGCCGCATGGGCGAGCGCTTCGCCGCGCTGGCCTTCGCGGCGGACGGCGCCTTCGGGAGGAGCACCGGCATCTGAGACACCACCCTTGGGACCTCCGGCAATGTCAGGTAGCCTGACATACCTCGACCAGAGCCGGAGGTTCCGCATGACCATGGAGTTCGCCACCCCCTACCGTTCCCGCTCGTTCATCCCGCCCGAGCCCGGTAAGCCGTACTTCATCGAGAAGGGCATGGGCGACCGCGCCCACCTCTTCGGCGACCTGATCACCGTCTACGCGGGCGGCGAGCAGACGGAGAACACGTTCAACTTCTTCACCGTCGAAGGCCCCAAGGGAGACGTCATCCCGGCCCACTCGCACGCCGGCACCCACGAGGTGTTCTACGTGGCCCAGGGCGCGGTCCGGCTGTTCGTGGAGGACCTGGAGGGCGAGCAGCAGGAACGCCTGCTCGTCCCCGGCGACTTCGGCTTCGTGCCGAAGAACTGCGCCCACGCCTACCGCATGGAACGCCACCACTCGGTGATCGTCGGCGTGGCAGCCGGCCCCGGCGGCACCTTCGAGCGGTTCTTCGAGACGCTGGGCACCCCCGCCGAGGAACTCGGCCTGCCCGCCCGGCCGTTCGTGCCCGCACCCGACCGCTTCGGCACGGTGCCGGAGCAGTACGACGTGCGCTTCCTGCCCGACCACCAGTGGCGCACGGAGAGCGGACGGCAGTGACGTACATCGAGGTACTGCTGGCCGGCGCGCTCGTGGGCGTGCTGTACGGCGTGCTGCGGGTGACCTCGCCCGCGCCGCCCCCGGTCGCGCTGTTCGGGCTGCTGGGGATGGTGCTGGGGCAGTCGGTGCTGGAGGCGGTGCTGTGAACGCCACCGACGGCGCCGCCGCGCCCGCGGACACCACCGAGAGCGCCGCCCGGCCCGCCCGCGCCACCGCCTTCCTGCGCGCGGCCGCCGTCTCCTTCGCGGCCGGGCTGCTGATGGGCGCCGTCTACTGGGCGCTGGACATCGTCTCGCCCGCTCCGCCGCTGCTCGGTCTGACCGGGCTGTTCGGCATCGTCGTCGGCGAGCGGGCGGTGTCCGTCCTGCGCGGCCGGCGGCGCCGCCGCGTCTCCCCCGCACGGGACCAGGTTCCCGCCCCAGAGAAGGGCTCCCCCTCATGAGCACCCCCGTCGACTCCCCCGGACTCGTCGACGTCCACGCCCACTTCGTCACCGACTCCTACATCCGGCAGGCCAGGGCCGCGGGCCACGCACTCCCCGACGGGGTGCCCGCCTGGCCGAGCTGGTCGGCGCGGACCCACCTCGAACTGATGGACCGCAGCGGCATCGAGACCGCCGTCCTGTCCGTCTCCTCGCCCGGCGTGCACTTCGGAGACACGGCCGCGGCGCGGGCCCTGGCCAGGGAGATGAACGAGGAGGGCGCACGGATCGTCGCCGAGCACCCGGGCCGGTTCGGGCTGTTCGCCTCGCTCCCGCTGCCCGACGTCGACGGCGCGCTCGAAGAGATCGCGTACGCCTTCGACACGCTCGGCGCGGACGGCGTGGTCCTGGAGACCAACACCCACGGCGTCTACCTGGGCGATCCCCGGCTGGAGCCGGTCTTCGCCGAGCTGGACCGGCGTGCGGCGGTCGTCTTCCTCCACCCCACCTCGCCGGCGTGCTGGGAGCAGTCCGCGCTCGGGCGCCCGCGCCCCATGGTCGAGTTCATCTTCGACACCGCGCGCAGCGTCACCGACCTGCTCTTCGCGGGAACGCTGACCCGCCATCCGCGGCTGAAGGTGATCGTCCCGCACTGCGGCGGGGCACTGCCGGTGCTGGCCGACCGGATCAACGGATTCATGCGCCTGTTCATGCCGGCGGACCACGAGGCACCGGACGCCGTCGCCCAGCTGCGCGGCCTCTACTACGACCTCGCGGGCCCCGCCTTCCCCCGCCAGGCCCGCGCCCTGCTGAGCCTCGCCGACCCCGACCACCTGCTCTACGGCAGCGACTACTGCTGGACGCCCGCCCCGGCCGCCGAGGCACACGCCGCGTCCTTCGACACGGAGCCGGCCCCGGTCGAGGGCACGACCTGGCGCTCCCTGACGACGGCCAACGCCCGGACGCTGCTGCCACGGCTCACCCGCTAGCCGCGCCGGGGCAGGCACGGCGGTGGGCCTTGCGGGTCCTGGGCGACGGGGTGCGCGCTCGGTCGGCGGGACGCGGGGCGTGTCCGCGGCTCCTCGACACGCGACATGCGGTATGCGGTATGCGCTCGGCGGCTGGGGCGTGGCTGCCGAGTTCTACGCCGGTCGGTCCCGATGACGGCCACGCGTGACTGCCGCACCGCTGAGGGACGGGCTCGTGCTCGGCTGCCGAGGACCTGACGGACTCCCGCACGACTGCCACGCCGCCGACAGACCGCCCGCGCACGGCCGTCGCCGCGCCTGCCGCCGGCTCACGGCGTGCGCGCCGCGCCGCTGCTGAACGGCCCCCGCACGGCTGCCGCGCCGCAATCCCGCGCGCGCCGGCCACCCCGGCGCCTCACCTCACCCGCCGCCGCACCTCACCCCGCTGTCTCACCTCGCACCGCCGCCCCACCTCACCCGCTGGACACCGCCCGCACAGAAGGACACGACCATGGCCGGACACGTACCCTCCTTCCCGCTCGAGCTGCTCGCGCCGCCCGACCCGGCGCGGCTGCCGCTGCCGCCCGCCGCCGGCCCGGACGCCGGGACCCGGCTGCTGCGCGGTGCCGTCTACGCCGTACCGGAGGGCAGCCGGCCGCTGGAGCTGGACCTGTGGCTGCCCGCGGAGCCGTCCGGACCGGTGCCGGTGCTCGTGTTCGTGCACGGCGGTGCCTGGCGCACCGGTCTGCGCGAGGATCTGGGTCCCCGCTTCCGGCACTGGTCGCCGGGCCCGTTCGCGCGGCTGGCGCGCGCCGGGTTCGCTGTGGCCTGCCCGGACTACCGGCTCAGCGGTGAGGCGCCGTACCCGGCGCAGCGCGACGACCTGCACACCGCACTGGCCTGGCTGCACACCCGTTCCGCCGAGCTGGGCCTGGACACCACCCGCACCGTGCTGTGGGGCGAGTCCGCGGGTGGTCACCTGGCCGCGCTGGCCGCTCTCACCGCCGCGGACCGGCCCGAGCCCACGGCCACCGTGCGCGGCTGTGCCGTCTGGTACGCCCCGTCGGACCTCGTACGGCTCGTCGAGGACCACCCGGCCGGGGCGTACGACCCGGCCGATCCAGGGACGTTCGAGGCCCTGCTGATCGGCGCCGCGCTCACCGACGCGCCCGAGCGCGCCCGTGCCGCCAGCCCCGTGCACGCGGTGACGGCCGACGCGCCACCGTTCCTGGTGCTGCACGGCACCGCCGACGGCATCGTCCCCTTCGCGCAGGGCGAGCGGCTGGCCACGGCTCTGCGGGAGGCGGGCGCCGAGGCCGATCTCCGGCCGGTGGCGGGCGGTGACCATCTGTGGGTGGGCGTGCCCGAGGAGGACGTCGAGGACTGTTTCTCCACGACCCTCGACTTCGCGGCCCGGTGCACCGGCGCGGCACGGGGATAATTCACTGGTCCGTCGTCCACCGACGCCCTGAGGAACCATGAGTCACCGCGCCGCCAACATGCCCCAACTGCTCGGCGAAGCCCGGCGCTGGTTCGAGGACGCGCTCTTCGCGAGCATGGAGGCCGCCGGGGAGCAGCCGGTCACCACCGCCCAGGCCTCCGTGTTCGCGATGCTCGACGCCGAGGGCACCACCGTCTCGGAACTGGCCCGCCGGATCGGCGTCACCCGTCAGACCGTCCACCAGGCGGTGCACGGACTGATCGACATGGGTCTCCTGGAGCAGGTCCCCGACCCGGACTCGGCCCGGCGGCGGCTGATCCGCACCACCGCGGAGGGGCAGCGGGTGCACGAGCGCGCCCAGGCCGTGATCGCGCTCGTGGAGTCGGTGCTCGCCGAGCGCATCGGCCGTACCGACGCCGAGGCCCTGCGCCGGGCGCTGACCGCCGACTGGGGCGAACCACCGCTCGTCACGGCCCCCTGAACCGCTGCCTGGCCCCACCTCGCCTCCCGCTGGGGCGCCGGGCTCAGGCGATGAGTGCCTGCTCCGGGCCGAGGCGGTCCAGGAGGTGGTCCAGGTGCAGCTCGGCCACCGGGGCGAGCAGATCGGGGTGGCGGAGCAGGGCCGCGGCCTGACGGTCGCGGTCGCCGGGGGCCATCAGCCGGCGGAACTCGGCCGGCACCGCCGCGGGCTCCGCCTCCTCGGTGATCGCCGCCACCGCCATCCTGGCCAGCTCGGGGTCGGTGAGCAGCGAGGCCGCCCAGCTGGCGACGACCTCGTCCACCCAGGTGCGCCAGGCCGTGCCGTCGTCCTCCTCGCCGCCCGGCGCGTCCGCGCCGGTGACCCAGTCCAGGCGGGCCGAGCCGCCGGGGCCGGCCATCGCGACCAGCGCGGCGTCCGTGCGCGTGGGGTAGCGCAGACAGGCCGCCACCGTCACCGCCTGGCGCGCCTGCGCCTCGCACAGGGCGACGGCCAGGGCGCCGCCGGACGCCGGGTAGGCGCGGGTCAGCCACTGGGCGGTCGCCGCGATGAGCGGTGAGAGTTCGGTGAGCACTGGGGCCGTCCGAGCTGCTGGGAGACAGGGAGCGGACAAAACGGTAGCCCGCCGCCCGCGGGGAGGAACATGGCCGGAGTCTCCTCCGGGACGTGGCTTCGCCCACATTTCGGTCGAACGAGAGGTGAGGTGAGGTGCGTGGCTAGGCGTCCATCAGGCCCGCCGCCACCGTCGCGCCCAGCTCCCAGCACGCCTGAAGGTCGGCCTTGCTCGGTTCGCCGGTCACCTTCACCGCGTCGGCGGCGCGACGCCAGCCGAGGCCCGTGGTGATCGACTCGACGCCCCGCACCGCTCCGGTGACGTCGTTGCCGCCGTGCACGTAGTAGCCGAAGGGCCGGCCGCGGGTCGCGTCCAGGCAGGGGTAGTAGACCTGGTCGAAGAAGTGCTTGAGGGCGCCGGACATGTAACCGAGGTTGGCGGGCGTGCCCAGCAGAAAGCCGTCGGCGGCGAGCACGTCGGACGCGGTGGCGGCGAGCGCCGGGCGCCGTTCCACCCGGACGTCCTCGATCTCCGGTGTCGTCGCGCCCGCGAGGACGGCTTCGAGGATCGCCTGGCAGTTGGGCGACGGGGTGTGATGCACGATCAGCAAGGTGGGCACAGCCGAACCCTAACGCCGTTGTCATCCCGGCCCCCGGGTGCGACGATGCCCGGCACCACCATGCCGGAGGAGGCACATGTGACCGACGGGGACCAACAGCCCGGCGCGGCAGCGGTGTTCGACGCGCTCGGCGCCACGTACGAGAAGGCCTTCGCCGGCTCCGAGGCGCACCGAGCGTCGTTGGAGTGGCTGCTCGACCGGCTGGCACCCGGCAGCCAGGTGCTGGACGTCGGCAGCGGGACCGGGCGTCCCACGGCGGAGACGCTGGCCGCGGCGGGACACCGGGTGCTGGGGATAGACGTCTCCCCCGTGATGGTGGAGCTGGCGCTCCGGCAGGTGCCCGACGCCGAGTTCCGGTGTGCCGACATCCGCGAGGAACCGCTCGCGGACGGCTCCTACGACGCGGTCTGCGTGTACTTCTCGCTGCTCCAGATGACGCGCGAGGAACAGTCGGGCCTCCTCCGGCGGCTGGTGCGGGCGCTGCGGCCCGGCGGGCTGATGGCGCTGGCCACCGTGCCCTTCGACGTGGAGGGCGTCGAGGCCGTGTTCATGGGGCAGCCGGTCCGCGTCACCAGCTTCGGCGCCGAGGAGTTCACGGCGCTGGCGGGCGCGGCGGGCCTCACGGTGCTGCGGGAGGAGCAGACGCTGTTCACCCCCGCCCACCCCGAGGCCGTACCCGAGCCGCACCTCTTCCTGCACGGTCGACGCGACTGACAGCGGCCGCCGCGGGACGATGGCCGGGGGACCCGCGGCAGGAAGGGCCCGGCCATGCGCACCCCGGCGATCATCGAGGCGCCGTCCGTGCTCGGGCTGCGCCCGACCGGCGTCCAGGACCTCCCGGCGGCGCTGCTCGACGCCGGGCTGACGGCGGCCCTTCCCGGTGCGGTGCACGCCGGCCGGGTCGAGCCACCGGCCTACGACGCCCGGCACGACCCGGAGACCGGCGTCCTCAACCTGGCGGGCCTCGCGGAGTACTCCGTACGCCTGGCCGACGCGGTCGGCGACGTCCTGGACGCCGGGCGCGCCCCCGTGGTGCTCGGCGGCGACTGCACCATCCTGCTCGGCGCTCTGCTGGGCCTGCGGCGCCGGGGACGGCACGGGCTGCTGTTCCTCGACGGTCACAGCGACTTCTACCAGCCGTCGGCGGAGCCGGCCGGTGAGGCGGCCTCGATGGAACTCGCCCTGGTCACCGGCCGCGGCCCCCGCCCGCTGACCGACCTGGAAGGGCGCGGGCCCCTGGTGCGGGACGAGGACGTGGCGGTCCTCGGCTTCCGGGACGCGGACGAGTCCGGCGAGGCGGGGATGCAGCCGCTGCCGCCCGAGCTGTACGCGATGGACCTGGACGGTGTCCGCTCGTCGGGGGCCGCAGCGGCGGCCCGCCAGGCGGTCGAACGGCTCGCCGCCCTCGGTTACTGGGTCCACCTCGACGTCGACGTGCTCGACGACGCGATCATGCCGGCGGTCGACTACCGGCAGCCCGGTGGGCTGACCTGGGCGGAGCTGGAGGAGGTGCTGCGCACGGCCCTGTCCGGAGCGGAGGCCGTCGGCTTCGACGTGACGATCTTCAACCCGCGTCTCGACGCCGACGGTTCCCTCGCGACCCGGCTGGTGGCCTGTCTGCGCCACGGGTTCTCGTGAGCCGATCTCGCGAGCCGATTCCGTGAGCCGGTGCCGTGAGCCGATCCCGTGAGCCCTTCCCTTGGGCCGGGACCGAACTGGGCGGCCGGACCGGTGCACCCCGGTCCGGCCGCCCAGTTCGGTCGGTCGCTCGCTCGGTCGGTCGCTCGCCCGCTCACTCGTCCGGTCGGAACGTGCGCCCGTCCGTCCATCTGTCCGTCAGTGGTAGGCGTGGACGACCGCGTGACCCTTGCCCCGGCCGATCATCCACTTGTTGATCGGTGTGGTGATCAGGAAGGCGACCGCGAAGCCGCCCAGCAGGGCGGACCAGAACAGCCCTTCCGACAGATGGGCGTCCATCGCACCGGGAGTGAGGGCGATGATCGCGTTGTCGACGAACTCCATCACCGCGATGGAGACGGTGTCGGCGGCGAGCGCGACCTTGATCGCGGACCTGATGTCCAGGCCGGCCCTGCGGACCGCGAAGAGGGTGAAGGAGTATCCGAAGAGGAACGCCAGCCCGATCGCCAGGACCATGGTCGGCACGTTGCCCCACCCCAGAGCCGTGCCGATCACCATGCCGAGGATCTCGCCGATGGCGCAGCCGGTGAGGCAGTGCAGCGTCGCCTTCACGGCCGTCCCCCAGGAGGCCGCCCCCTGCCCGTGGCCATGTCCGTGGCCGTGCTGGGCGTGCCCGGCGTGCTGAGCGGTGTGGTGCTGATGCGCGCTGTGATCCATGACGTACTCCCCGAATACGGTCACACGGGGCTCGGCTCTCCCTGGCCCCACAGCAGGAACTATATACCCCCAGGGGGTATGCAGCGACCTCAGTCGGCGAAAATCTGCGCGTCGTCGGCGAACGCCTTGAACTCCAGCGCGTTACCCGCCGGATCGAGGAGGAACATGGTCCACTGTTCCCCCTTTTGACCGGGAAAGCGCACATACGGCTCGATGACGAACTCCACGCCCGCCGCGCGCAGTCGATCGGCCAGCTCATGGAAGACCGGGATCGGCAGGATCAGCCCGAAGTGCGGGACCGGGACGTCGTGTCCGTCGACGGCGTTGTGGACGCGCGGCGCGCGACCGGCGGCGAGGTGGGTGACGAACTGGTGGCCGTGCAGGTTCCAGTCCACCCAGGTGTCCGCACTGCGGCCCTGCTCCAGGCCCAGCACGCCACCGTAGAAGCGGCGCGCGGCCGTGAGGTCGTCGACGGGAACGGCCAGGTGGAACCGCGGGATCGGGGACTCGGAGACGGTCATGGCACTGCCTTCCTGCCGGAGCGGGCGGTCGACAGAGGTCGTACCCCGACACACGCCCACCCGTCCGCGCCTCGATCACCATGGCCGGATACCGTCGGGGGGTAACAGCGCGGGGCGGAGGACACGGCCGCGGACGAGGAAGGGCGAGCGTGCGGGCGAGGCGGTACGTGCGGGCGGGCGGCACCTTCGGGCAGCTGCTGCTCGTTGTCGTACTCGCGCTCGGCGTCTTCGTGATGCACACCCTCGGCCACCCCGCCGACGAGCACTGCCACACCGGCACGCCCGGCATCGCGACGATCGCCGTCTCGCACACCGTCCCCCTCGACGAGCCGCACGACGGGTCGCACGGTGCCCGCTCCCCCGCCTCCACCGCGGCCGACGAGACGACGAACCCCACGTCGTCCCATGAGCCGGCCATGGCGATGGACATGCTCTCGCTGTGCGTGGCGGTCCTGTTGAGCGCGTGGCTGCTCGCCGCCCTGCTCAGGTCGGCGTTCGCCAGGCGCGCGGAGTGGGCGGCCCGCCTGCTCGCGCGGCTGACCGCCGCCCAGCGGCCCGACCCTCCGCCGCGAACCCCGGATCTCACCCAGTTGTCGGTGCTGCGGCTGTAGGCCGAACCGCACCCGCGGGCGCGCTCCGGCGCGGTCCCGCGGCTTCGCGTAGGCCCATCACAGCCATCACAGCCGTCTCAGCGTCTCAGCAGCTGTCGCACAAGCAGCACAGACGGCACAGGCAGCACAGAAACACGAGGTGACATCCACCATGCCCGCTTTCACGCGCGACCGGCGCCGCACCCACGCCCGCCGCCTCACCGCCCTCGCCGCACTGGCCTCCGGCGTCCTGCTCCTCACCGCCTGCGGAGGGAGTGGGGACGACATGAGCGGTATGGGCCACGGCGGCGGCAGCGGCTCGTCAGGCGCGACGGCCACCACCGGGGCCGGCACCCAGGCGTTCGACGACGCCGACGTCTCCTTCGCGCAGCAGATGATCCCGCACCACGAGCAGGCCCTGGACATGGCGAAGCTCGCCGACGGCCGCGCCTCGGACGCGGAGATCAAGGACATCGCCGGGAAGATCGAGCGGGCCCAGGACCCGGAGATCCGGACCATGAAGGGCTGGCTGACGTCCTGGAAGCAGCCGACCGCCGCCGAATCCGCCGCCGGCACCGGACACGGTGGGCACGGCGGGCACAGCGGGCACGGCGGCGCCGACGGGATGATGTCCGACGCGGACATGACGCGGCTCAAGGGCCTCGAGGGCACCGCGTTCGACAAGGCCTTCGCGGAGATGATGATCGAGCACCACGAGGGCGCCATCGCCATGGCCGAGGAGGAGCGGAAGAACGGCCGGAACGCCGAGGCCAAGAAGCTGGCGGCCGAGATCGTCACGGGCCAGTCCGCCGAGGTCGGGCAGTTGCGCGCCGTTCTCGACCGCCTCTGATCCCACAGTGCCCTGCCAGGGCCCCGCACCCGCCGCGCCGGTCTCGGCTCGGGTCAGTCGTGCGGGGCCTTGCCGCTGACCCGGTGGTCGGCGTGGCTGAGCGCTTCCATCACGAGGCGGCGCAGATGGCCGTCGCGCAGGCTGTAGTGCATGTGCCGGCCCTCCCGGCGTGACTCGACGAGTCCGGCCAGGCGCAGCTTGGCCAGGTGCTGGCTGACCGCCGTACGGGACGCCGCGCAGCGCTCGGTCAGCGAGCCGACGTCCGACTCGCCCTGCGCCAGCAGCCACAGCAGGTGCAGGCGGGTCGGGTCGGACAGCATCGCGAACACCTCGGTGGCCTCCGCGAGGCGCGCGCCGTCCGGCGGGCGCAGATGCGCGTCGAGTGCGGGTGGCACGGGCTCGCGGTCGGACATGGGCACAGCCTAGAGGCTCACGCGCACCACCCGGAGTGCGGCGGATACGGCGCCGGTCGACCGCACAGGAGGACCGCAGAGGTCAGAGCCACGGCCCGGCCGCCCCTGGGAGAAGTCCGCCTTATCACCCTCATAAGGCCGCCTTATGAGTCCATAGATGGGACCCGCGTACCGACTTAGGCTTGCCTTAGCTTAGGCTTCCCCGCGAGTCGCTTTTCATCGCTCGAAGGGAACCTGATCATGCCCCGGCCTCTGCGGGTAGCCATTGTCGGAGCCGGCCCCGCCGGGATCTACGCCGCCGACGCCCTGCTCAAGTCCGACGTGGCCACCGAGCCCGGTGTGTCCATCGACCTCTTCGAGCGCATGCCGGCGCCGTTCGGCCTGATCCGCTACGGCGTCGCGCCCGACCACCCCCGGATCAAGGGCATCATCACCGCCCTCCACCAGGTGCTCGACAAGCCGCAGATCCGTCTCTTCGGCAACGTCGACTACGGCACCGACATCAGCCTGGACGACCTGCGGTCGTTCTACGACGCGGTGATCTTCTCCACCGGCGCGACCGCCGACCGGGCGCTGTCCATCCCCGGCATCGACCTCGACGGCTCCTACGGCGCCGCCGACTTCGTCTCCTGGTACGACGGCCACCCGGACGTGCCGCGCACCTGGCCGCTGGAGGCGGAGAAGGTCGCCGTCCTCGGCGTGGGCAACGTTGCGCTCGACATCGCGCGCGTCCTCGCCAAGACGGCGGACGAGCTGCTGCCGACGGAGATCCCGCCGAACGTCTACGAGGGCCTGAAGGCCAACAAGGCCCTGGAGGTCCACGTCTTCGGCCGCCGCGGCCCGGCACAGGCGAAGTTCAGCCCGATGGAGCTGCGCGAGCTGGACCACTCCCCCAACATCGAGGTCATCGTCGACCCCGAGGACATCGACTACGACGCGGGCTCCATCGAGACCCGGCGCGGCAACAAGCAGGCCGACATGGTCGCCAAGACGCTGGAGAACTGGGCGATCCGCGATGTCGGCGACCGCCCGCACAAGCTGTTCCTGCACTTCTTCGAGTCGCCCACCGAGATCCTCGGCGAGGACGGCAAGGTCGTGGGCCTGCGCACCGAGCGCACCGAGCTGGACGGCACGGGCAACGTCAAGGGCACCGGCAAGTTCACGGACTGGGACGTCTCCGCGGTCTACCGTGCGGTCGGCTACCTCTCCGACAAGCTGCCGAAGCTGCCCTGGGACCTCGACTCGGGCACGGTGCCGGACGAGGGCGGCCGGGTCATGGAGGAGAGCGGCACGCACCTTCAGTCGGTTTACGTGACCGGCTGGATCCGGCGCGGTCCGGTGGGTCTGATCGGCCACACCAAGGGCGACGCCAACGAGACCGTCTCCAACCTGCTGGACGACTTCGCGAACGACCGGCTGCAGACGCCCGAGGCGCCCGCGCCGGAGGCCGTGGAGACGTTCCTGGCCGAGCGGAACATCCGCTTCACCACCTGGGACGGCTGGTACAAGCTGGACGCCGCGGAGAAGGCGCTCGGCGAGCCGCAGGGCCGTGAGCGAGTGAAGATCGTCGAGCGTGAGGACATGCTCAAGGCGAGCGGCGCGTGAGCGTCCGCGCCGCCGACCGCTGACGCGTCGGCGGCGCCGCCGCGCGAGCGGTCGGCCGAGGGGCCCGGTGGCTGTGCCACCGGGCCCCTCGCCGTTTCGGCGTCTTCACTCCCGAGCGTGAATCACCCCTGCGACACGGCAGCGATCGTGAGAAAGCGCGGCACTTCGGAAGATCGGCCGGATTCCAGCGCCACCAAGACATTTCGGCGCTCTCACCGGCGGTCGACGCGCGGCACGCCGGCCCGGCAGGCACCCCCCCGGTTGATCGACACGCACCCGCGGCGACGATACTGGCAGTCGCACTACGTCCCCGTTCACAGATGGACTCATGCCGAATTCCAGCACCGCCCGCCCGACGACTCCCCCCACGGTGTGGCTGGCTCGCGGCCGCCATGTCGGTGCCGCCGCCGAGGACGCGCTGCGGCGAAACCTGCGCGAACTGAAGAGCCGCGGAACGATCCACTCCTCTCTGGAGCTGCCGGAGACCGGGGAGGGCGCCGAGCGGGTCTTCGAGGCCCGGTGGCTGGTCGCCGGGGAGGTGACCGTGCGGGCGCGGCTGACGGTCGCGGCGGAGTCGAACGGCGGCCGGGAGTGGGTGCTCGCCGCCGAGGCGGAGGCCCCGTGGGACCTCGCCTGGCCCTCACCGGCGACCATGTTCTGGCCCGAGGACCCGGCCGAACCGCACGAGCCCAACGCCTCCGGCGCCGTCTGGGACCACGTGAGCGGATCCGGTGTGCTGCGGCTGCGGGACATCAACCCGCTGCCCGCGGACGACAAGGATTTGCGGCGCGTACTGCGCGACGCCGCGCCGGACACCTGGGCGGTCCATGTCGTCGTGCACGAGGCGATGACCCCCGACGCCCTCGGCCGCCGCCCGCTGGCCCCGTTGCTGCCGCCCGGCCTGCGGCATCGCGTGGTGGAGCACCGGGCCGCGCCGCAGCAGCTGCGAGCGGTGAACTGGGCGCTGCGGGAGTTCGGGGTGGAGGTGCCGCGGGGCGGTGCCGTGGTCCTGCCCGGCATCCCGGCGCCCGAGGGCTACGACCGGGGCCGGTTCTCCGTGCGCAGCGTCTTCCTGGACGGCTCGCGGCCGGTGGAGCTGCTCGACGCGGTGACCCGGTTCGCCCACTCCCCGCGGCCCCTGCCCAAGGGCGCCGACGAGGTGGTCACCACGCTGCGCGAGGAGTGGCGGCTGCTGACGCTGGAGGAGGAACTGGAGCGCGAGCGCGCGCTGGTGGCGATGTACGCCGAGGCGCTGGAGGCGATGACCAAGTCCCGCGATCTGTACCGGGAGGCCGCCGAGCGGGCCAACGAGGCGCTGGCGGCCTACCGGGAGTCCGCCGACGCCGCGGCTCTCGTGCCCGCCGCACCCGCGGCCGAGCGGCCGCAGGACACCCATCCCACCTCCCCGCTCCAGCAGCTGACCCGCACCCTGGAGCGCTTCAAGGCCACCGGCTGGCCCCGCCGCGCCACGACCACGACCACGACCACGACCACGACCACGAAGGAAAGCACCGAGCGCCCCGCGACACCGGACCCGGAGGCCCCGTAACACCCACCCGCTCCAGCCCCGCGTCACACCACAGCCCGGCACCACACCGCAGCCCACCCGAACCGGCGCCTGACCCGAGCCGGCGTCACACCGCAGCCCACTCGGACCCGCGCCTGGCCCGGGCCCGCACCGCAGCGCCGCCCACTCCGGCCCGGCGGCCGACCCCGCGCCGCACCGTGACACCGCCCACGCGCCCCGGCACCTGCCCAACATCCCGCCCCCAACGCCAGCCGCCCGGGCCCGACCCGACCCGGCACCACACCGCAGCCCACCCGAACCGGCGCCTGGCCCGGGCCCGCACCGCAGCGCCGCCCACCCCGGCCCGGCAGCCGACCCCGCGCCGCACCGTGACACCGCCCACGCGCCCCGGCACCTGCCCAACATCCCGCCCCTAACACCAGCCGCCCGGGCCCGACCCGACCCGGCACCACACCGCAGCCCACCCGAACCGGCGCCTGTCCCGGCCTCGCACCTCAGCGCCACCCACTTCGGCCCAGCACCTGCCCCGGCCTCACCCAGCAGCGCCACACGCGCCGGCCCGGCAGCTGGCCCAGCGTCGCACCGCAGCGCCGCCCACTCCGGCCCAGCGCCCGCCTCCCACCACAGCACCCCCCACTCCGGCCCAGCGCCCGCCTCCCACCACAGCACCCCCCACTCCGGCCTCGCACCCGACCCGGCCTCCCCTCAACCACCCCTCCGCGCACCCCCTCCAGCTCCGCCCGCACTCCCTCGCACTCCCCCACCCCCATTCCTCCCTTCCCGCCCGCCCGTCCGGCCGCCCCCGCGCGGCAGCGCGGCAGTTCGGGACGGTTGAGGCAATACGCGGGCGCTATCCGGGAATTGGAGGAGAGGACGGCCCACCTCACGGCCCTCTCACTTACGCTCCGCGCACCCTTCGGCATCCGTGCCGGTCGCCTCTCCGTACGTCGTCAGACTCAACCGCCGGGCGCCTTCGACCGTCTCAGGTTCAGGGCGCCCAACTCGCAGAAAACTACGGAGCGTAAGGAAACCATTCACTCGTTCGATTCGTATAAGTCCATGGAAGCCCTGGAGATCCAGTGGGCGCTGTCAGGAAGCGGCACGCCGAGGCTTCACCGGGGCAGCACCGACGAGGGAGAGACGATGCAACCGTTCGCGCTCAACTACGCACGTCCAGCGGCGGAGTTGGACGTCGCCACTCCGTACGCCTACGACCCGGGGCGGCAGTTGAACGTGCTCTTCGACGGCCGGACCGCCGCGAGCGATCACGCCCTGTTGCGGGAGCTGGGGACCACGACGTCCACGGCGGGTTCGAAGACGCATTTCGACGACTGACCACGGACCGTCGACGATGACCGTACTGATCCTGACCAGCGACCAGGATGTGACGGCGGACATGGTGGTCGTGCATCTGCACGCGTCCGGCGTGCCGGTGGTCCGGCTCGACCCCGCCGACCTCACCGGCGGGGCCGCCCTCTCGGGCGAGTTCGTGCACGGCGCCTTCCGGGGCCATCTGTGGTCCGCCGGACGGCTGGTGGGCATGGACGGGCTGCGGTCCGTGTGGGTGCGCCGGCCGGGAGCGCCGGCGGCCCACGCGGCCACGCCGTCCGCCTGGCTGACCGAGGAGGCCGAGCAGGCGCTGTACGGCATGCTGCGCGGCACCGACGCCCGCTGGATGAACCATCCCGACGCGGCCCGCCGGGCCCGTCACAAGCCGTGGCAGCTGCGCCTGGCCCAGCGCGCCGGCCTGCCCGTGCCGGCCACCTTGATCACAACGTTCCCGCAGGCCGCGCGGGACTTCGCCGAGCGTTTCCCGGACCTGGTGGTCAAGCCGGTCTCGGGCGCGCATCCGCAGGACCCGCCGCGGGCGGTGCCGACCAGCCGGGTGGCGCCGGGCACGGATTTCGCGGCGGTCGCGTTCGGGCCGACGCTGCTCCAGCGCCGGATCGCCAAGCGGGCCGACATCCGGCTCACCGCGGTCGGCGACCGGCTGCTCGCCGCCCGCAAGGAGACCCCCGAGGACGCGGACCCCGACGAGGTGGACGTGCGGTTCGCGGCGCCGGCCCTGCCCTGGGCCGCGGCCGAGGTGCCGCCGCGGATCGCGGAGGGGGTGCGGGCGTACCTCCGTGAGGCGGAGCTGGCGTACGGCGCCTTCGACTTCGTCGAGGACGCCGACGGGACGTGGTGGTTCCTGGAGTGCAACCAGTCCGGGCAGTTCGGGTTCGTGGAGGTCGAGACGGGCCAGCCGATCGCCCGGACGATCGCCGAGTGGCTGGCCGGACCCGCACCAAAGCGGCCGGAGCGGGTCGACGACGCCGGTACCACGGTCCCGTGACCGTGGTACCGGCGTCGCAAGGGGTAGGGCGGTGTCGTACGGCGGTCTCAGACCGCCAGCGACAGGCCGCTGTCCTCGTCCGGGTCTGCCGCCCGGCCCTCGGTCAGCAGGGCGTCCGCCTTGGCGATGGCGTCATGGATATCGGTGGTCCCCATCATCACGCAGAGCGTGTAACTGACGTCGTCCAGCTCTCGTGCCGTGGCCGTACTCTCTCGCTCCGCCTGCGCGATCTGCAGCGTCGCGTACCGGGTCAGCAGCTTTCTGACGACCTTCGGGTCCGGAACAAGCAACGGGCGCCCCTCTCTCGCTTTTTGCGCTGCGTATGCCCGGTCGGCGCCGGAGCAATCGCCTCCCCGGCGCGCCGTACCCAATTGACGCAATACCGTTGCTTAACGCCCGCGCGTCGTACGCCCGGCGGGCGTTTTCACGCGGCTTGTCCGCTGTGCAGTGCCGCGTACGCGCCGCCTCGCCGGAGCAGCTCCTCGTGGGTGCCGATCTCCTGGATCCGGCCGTCGCCCATGACCACGATCCGGTCCGCGCCGCGCACCGTGGACAGCCGGTGCGCCACCACGAAGGTGGTACGTCCGCGCAGCAGCCGGGCGAGGGCCTGCTGGACCAGGGCCTCGGACTGGGTGTCCAGGGCGGAGGTCGCCTCGTCCAGCACCAGCACCTTGGGGTCGCGGATCAGGGCGCGGGCGATGGCGAGGCGCTGCCGCTGGCCGCCGGACAGCCGTGCCCCGCGGTCGCCGACCAGGGTGTCGAGGCCCTGGGGCAGCCGGTCGACGAACTCCAGGGCGTTGGCGTCCCGGAGGGCCGCGCGGACGGAACTCTCGTCGGCGTCGTCCATGCCGTAGGCGACGTTCTCCCTGATGGTGCCGTCGAAGAGGATCGACTCCTGCGGGACCACCGACACGAACCGCCGGTAGGTGCGCAGGTCGAGGGCGGTCATGTCGGCGCCGTCCAGGAGCAGCCGGCCCGAGGTGGGGCGGATGAAGCCGATGACCAGGTTGAGGACGGTGGACTTGCCGGCGCCGGACGCGCCCACCAGGGCGATGGTCTCGCCGGGGGTGACGTCGAGGGTGAAGTCGCGGACGGCGGCGCGCCCGCCGTCGTAGGCGTGGCCGACGTTCTCGAAGGTGATGGCGCCGCGCAGGGAGGTGACCTCGGTCTTGCCCTCGTTGTCCTCCAGTTCGGGAGCCTGGAGCACCTCGCCGACCGAGCGCACCGACTCCAGGCCCTTGGAGATGATCGGGGTGAGGCCGGCCAGGGTGGTCACGGAGTTGGTGAGGGTGGTGAGGAACGCGCTGAGCATGACGACGTCGCCGGGGGTGACGCCCCAGACGTCGTAGTACGAGATGAGCGCGGCGCCGGCCAGCACCAGGACGCCGACCACGTTGAGCACCACCCAGGCCAGCGAGCCGAACCGGCCGTTGACCAGGTCCAGGCGCATGCCGGAGGTGAGCAGCCGGTGCAGGGTGCCGTCCATGCGGCGCAGCGCCTTGCCCTCCAGGCCGTGGGCGCGGGTGACCGGAATCAGGCGGGTCATCTCGGTCACCCGGGACGACAAGGTCTCCACCTCGTGCCGGAAGTGTTCGTTGTGGGTGCGCAGCCGGGACCGCAGCCGGGCGACGAGCAGGGCGGCGGCGGGGACGACGACGAGGAAGACCGGCAGGAACTCGGGGGTGCGCACTCCGATGATGACCAGGCCGCCGATCAGCACGGTGGTGGCGCCGAGCCCTTGTTCGGCGGTCTGCTGGACCATCTGCTCGACCGTCTCGACGTCCCGGACCACCTTGGCCTGGAGGACGCCGGCGCTGACCCGGGAGTGGTAGCCGATGGACAGCTGCTGCATGCGGGTGCACAGCGCGGAGCGCAGGCTGGTGCCCATCCGGCGGACGCTGCCGTAGAGCAGGCGGACGTAGAGGACGTGCAGCGGGTAGTTGACCAGCAGGATGAACAGGATGACCCCGGTGCTGGTGAACAGCTGGGATATCGGCTGGTGCTGGACGACGGTGTCGATGATGGACGCGGTGATCAGCGGCAGCAGCCAGATCGGGCTGTGCTTGAACGTGAAGACGCCGACCGCTGCGGCCAGCTGCCGGCGGTCGGCGCGGAACAGATAGGCGAGGGTGCGAATGGGGTGCTCGCCCCGGTAGCGGTGGTCGAGCGGTTTCTCCAACGGCGACGCCATCGGCGGTGATCCTCTCCGGTGACCATGGGGAAGCGCTTTCTGCCCCATTCGGCCAGAGGTACACCACCGTACGGCGGGAATGTCGCGGTGTCCGCAGCGTGAGACCGGCCAAAGGGGCCGGAAGCGCCGCTACACGCCCAGGGAGCGGGCGAGTTCCGTGCTGGCGCGCGAGATCTCGGTGTCCTGCTCGGCCAGCAGCGACCGCAGGGTGCCGCGCCGGGCGCGCACGGCCTGGCGGGCGGCGCGCTCCCAGACCACCGGGTTCTCACGGTGGTTGAGCAGCTTGGGGTAGGCGCTGGCGGTGTGCTCCCACTGCCGGGCCTCGGCGATGCTGGCGAGCAGCCGGATGATCTGGGCGCGGCAGGTGACCTGCGGTGACTGCGCCAGCTCCCACAGGAAGGGGACGGTGGCGGCCGTCGCCTGTTCGACGACGAAGCCGTACTGGCAAATACGGGTGCGCAGTTCGGCGAGTGCGGCGGTCGCGGTGTCGGTGCCGCCGCGGGCGATGTCGGCGAGCAGTCCGGGGATGGCGGCGGCGGAGCCGGTGGAGTCCTGGATCTCGTGCCACGGCACCTCGCCGAGCGACCCCAGGAGCTGGTGCTCGGTGCACTCGGTGCCGGGCTGTCCGGTGGGAGCGGTGCGCATGGCTGGGGGCCTTTCCGCAGGCGTCATGGCAGGGGTCATGGCAGTAAGGAGGAGGCGGTCGACAGCCTGGCCCAGACGGTCTTGCCCGCCGGCGGGCGCGGGATCCAGCCCCACTCCTCGGACAGGGCGTCGACGATGCACAGGCCGCGGCCGTGCTCCGCGAAGGCGAAGGCGCCGTGGGGGGCGTACACCGGAGGGGTGTCGCCGGGGTCGGAGACGGTGAGCGTCAGATGGTCCGTGCCGCGGGTCAGGCCGAGCCAGACCTCCGAGTCGTCCGCCGCCGCCCGCGGTACCGCGTGCACCACGGCGTTGGCGGCGAGTTCGGTGACCACGAGGGCGGCGTCGTCGGTGCGATGGCCGAGCGACCAGTCCCGCAGCGTGTCCCGGGTGAAGGCCCTGGCCTGGGCCACGCCCTCCTCGCTGACGGTGATCCGCAGCTCCGCCGACACGGGCCGGGCCGCACCTGCCCCGGCCTCCTCGAGCGGCACTGCGCCGTGGGGCCGAGAGGCGTGATGCACGGGTGACGGCACGGCATCTCCCTGATGCGACGTCATGGTCGGGCGCCCCCACTCGGGTTGACGCCGGGGTCTATTATCCACGCCGTAGGCCGTCGCGTGCAATTGCACGAGAAATTGCGCGAGTTTTCGCGTAGACGGTCGGCACATGGGCACACACCACAGCGAGCCCAACGGCACCGCCGACACCAGGGAGAGGTCGATGTCACCAGTACCGAACGGAGTACGGGCCAGCGCGCTGGACACCCGGTGGATCAAGAGCCGGCACAGCAACGCGGAGGGCAACTGCGTCGAGGTGGCGCCGCTCGCCGACGGAGGTGTCGCGCTGCGCAACTCGCGGGACCCTGACGGACCGGCGCTCGTCTACACCGCCGCCGAGGTGGCCGCCTTCCTCGCCGGCGCCAAGGACGGGGAGTTCGACCACCTGGTGTGAGGCGCGCGCACCGGGCGCCCGGCCGGCGGCTCACCACCGCCAACACCCCACGATCCGGCGGCATATATGCAACGCGAGGGCAGCGCTGCGATAGCCTGGTCCTCTCTTCTGCCTGCCTTCCGGGAGTTGGGATGTCCGCCGAGTCGCAACGAGTGGTGCGCCTTCGGCCCTATCTGGACCGGGCCGAACCCGCGCCGACCCTGCTGAAGATGCTGGTCGGCGTCCAGTTGGCGGGGCTGCGCGAGGATGCCGGGCTGGCCCAGGACCAGGCGGCGCGCGCCCTCGGTTTCAGTCCCGCGAAACTGTCCCGCATCGAGGCGGGCAAGGGCCGCAGGCCGCCGACCGAGGCGGATGTCCGGGCCCTGCTGAAGCTGTACGCGGTCGAGGAGCACGAGGCCTCCGTCCTGCTGGAACTGCTGCGCAGGGCCGGGGAGCCGGGCTGGTGGCAGCGGTACGACAAGCGGCTGATGCCGGAGTGGTTCGACCGGCTGGTCGGCCTCCAGGAGGCGGCCGCCGCGATCCGTACCTTCGAGATCCAGTACGTTCCCGGGCTGCTCCAGACTCCGGCGTACACCCAGGCGGTGGTCCGCCGCGGGCTGCCGGTCGCGCCGGAGAGCGAAGTGCTGCGGCGGGTCGAACTGCGCACCCGCCGCGCCCAGTTGCTGCACCGCCCGGACGCGCCGCAGCTGTGGGCGATCCTGGACGAGGCGGTGCTGCTGCGGGTCCTCGGCAGCAAGGCCGTGATGCGTGAGCAGCTGGCGCATCTGATCGAGATGGCCCAGCGTCCGAACGTCACCGTGCAGGTGGTGCCGCTGGACGTGACCGAAGCCTCGGCGCCCGCGATCCCGGTCACCTATCTGCGGTTCGGCGGCCTGGATCTGCCGGACGTCGTCTATCTGGAGCACATCCGCAGCGCCAACTTCCTGGAGGACCGGGACGAGACGGAGGAGTACCGCGTCGCGCTCGACCGGCTCGCCGACGAGGCCCTGACCCCGAAGGACTCGCTCGCGCTGCTGCACAGCACGATGGAGACGCGCTACCCCGCCGAGTGACGGGGCGGGAACCGAGGAAGGTGCGGGGCCTCAGCCCCGCACCACCGGTGCGAACTTCGGTCCGGAATCTCAGGGCTTGCGGGCGACGCCGCCGAACTCGATCCACTCATGAGTGAGCTGACGGGGCACCACCTCGGAGTCCGGGCGCCAGGTGGACACCTCGACGAGGCCCGGCTCCAGGATCTCCAGACCCTCGAACCACTGCGCGACGTCCTTGGGCTCGCGCACCCGCCCCCAGTGGCCCTGGGTCGCCTTGTCCATGAAGTCCGTGACGAACGCGCGGACCTCGGCGTCCTCGCTGACGAGCTGGCACATCAGCAGGAAACTGCCGGGCGCGAGCCGTTCGAGCACCCGGTGGACCACGGCGAGCGGGCCGTCGGTCTCGCTGTCCGGGATGCAGTGGAAGACCGAGTTGAAGAGCACGGCGACCGGCTGGTCGAAGTCGATCAGGCGCTGCGTCTCGGCGTGATCGAAGATCAGATCGGTCTCGCGCATGTCGGCGTGGATCACCGTGGTGCGCTCGTCCTGCTCCAGCAGGGCGCGGCCGTGGACCAGGACCATCGGGTCGTTGTCGACGTAGACGACGCGGGCGCTGGGGTCGTGGCGCTGGGCGACCTGGTGGACGTTGTCCTGGGTCGGCAGGCCGGATCCGTGGTCGAGGAACTGGCGGATGCCGTGCTCGGCGGCGAGCGTCCTGACGACCCGCTGGAGGAAGCGGCGGTTGTTGACGGCGAGCCGGCGGGTGCTGGGGACGACCTTGTCCAGCTCCTCGCAGGCCGCGCGGTCCGCGGCGTAGTTGTCCTTGCCACCGAGGTAGTAGTCGTACATCCGTGCGGCCGTCGGGATATTGGCGTCGATCTCCGTGGACAGCTGTTTTCCGGTGCTCATCGTTCCCCCAGCTTCGTACCGCATCGATCCGCCAAGCCTCACTGGCGGTACATCCTAGGGACCTCCGGGTCACCCGTGCCAGTGAGAAGGCGAAGGCCGTGGGCCCGAAATCACCGAGGACCCCTTGCTTAGAACTGGCGTTCGTGCGCGAGGAGTTGACTGTGCCCGCGCACAGCGGGAGGGCGGTCCCGGTGTGGACCGCCCTCCCGTGTCGTCCGCGCCGCGGGAGCGTCAGGACTTCAGGTACTCCTCGGCCCCCGGCACCGCGCGCGCTTCCTCCGCGATCACCAGGTTGCCGACCGCCTTGGCGTCCGGCTTCAGGATGTAGCTGGAGAGGCTGGCGGGACGGGAGACGTCGGAGAAGTCCTGCGGGGTGCCGAGTCCGGTGTCGGCGTTCTTCTGGGAGCGGTGGGCCTTCACCACGTCCTCACGGGTGAGGCTGCCGGCCTCGCAGGCCTTCTTCAGGTCGGCGCCGAGGAGCTGCGCGGCGTTGTAGCCGGAGAGCACGCCCGAGTCGACCGGGGACCCCGGGTACTTCTTCTCGTACGCCTTCACCATCTTCTGCACGCCGGGCAGGTCCGAGCTGACCGCCGGGGCGGCGCTGACCACGCTCAGCATGGCCTCCAGGGCCTTGGCCGCCGGGGTCTTCATCAGCTGCGGCGCGAAGCCGGGGGCGCTGCTGACGATCGGGACCTGGAGGCCGCGGGAGGCGGCGACACCGGCGAGGGAGGCCGTCTGGGCGGGGCCGGCGCTGATGAGGATGGCCTTCACGCCCGCCTCGCGCAGCGCGGACACCTGGGCGGACAGATCCGTGTCGGTGGCCTTGATCTTCTGGTCGACGATCTTCAGGCCGGCGCGCTTCGCGGCCCAGGTGGAGCCCTCCAGGGCGTTGGCGCCGTAGTCGCCCTCGAAGTAGACGTGGCCGATGGTGTCGCCCTTCTTCAGGCCCTTGGTGCGGGTGAGGAAGTCGACGGCGGCGATCATGTCGACGTCGTAGGTGGTGCCGAGGACCTGCACCGCGTCCTTGCCGAGCAGGGAGGCGGCCCAGGCCTGCGGGAAGGTCAGCAGGTTGTCGCGCTCGATGTCGTCGAGCAGCGCGGCGACCACCGGCGAGCCGATCACCTGCGGCAGGGCGACGACGTCGGAGGAGATGTCGGCGTACGCGGTGACCGCCTTCTGCACGTCGTAGCCGTGGTCCTCGACGACGATCTCGACCTTGCGGCCGCAGATGCCGCCGGCCGCGTTGGTCTCGTCGGCCCACATCTTCTGGGCCTGCACGATGCTCTTGCCAAGGGTGGCGTAGGGGCCGGTGAGGTCGGTCAGGGCGCCCAGCCGGATGCGGTCGTCGGTGACACCGGGGCCGGTCTTGACGCCGTCGGCGGCGTCGCCGGGCTTGTCGCCCTCCGCCTTGGAGCTGCAACCGGTGCCCGCGATCAGCAGCGCCGCCACGGCCGAGGCGATAAGGGTTCTGGTGGTGCGGGTGGTGTTCACGGGGTGTGCTCCTTGGGTCGTGCGGGGGACGCGGACGGGGCGGATGGCTGGGTGGACGGCTGGGCGGACGCCGGGGCCGACGGATCGGCGGCCGGCCGGCGGCGCCCGACGCGAGCGCGTATGCGGCGGGTGAGCCCGTGCAGGCCGTCGGGGGCGTACAGGAGGATCAGGACGATCGCGGCGCCGTAGAGGTAGCGGGCGGCCTCGGTGGGGCCGACGACTCCTCCGCTGCTGCCGGGCGGGGTGACCAGCGGCAGGTGGTCGGCGTAGCGGGTCATCAGCAGCGGCAGCGCGGTGACGAACACCGCGCCCGCGGTGGCTCCGGCGACCGAGCCGAGACCGCCGATGACGATCATGGCGAGGTAGTCGACGGAGAGGGCGAGCCCGAAGTAGTCGGGCACGATCCGGCGGAAGCCGAGCGCCAGCAGCGCTCCGGCGAGGCCCGCGTACATCGAGGAGACGACGAACGCGGCCGAGCGGTAGCGGGCCACGTCGACGCCCATGACGGCGGCGGCGGTCTCGCTGTCGCGGACGGCCACCAGGGCGCGGCCCGGGCGTCCGCGCAGGATGCCGCGGGCGGTGACCCAGGTGAGCGCGAACAGGGCGAGTCCGAGGTACCACAGGCGTTCCTCGGAGCCGAACGGCACGCCGAGCACGACCAGTTCGGGGTCGGTGTCGGCGAAGGTGAAGCCGCCGAGGCTGAGCGGCGGGACCGAGCGGCCGTTGAAGCCGCCGGTCACGGAGTCCGCGGTGAGCAGGACGTGGTGGCCGAGGAAGACCAGGGCGAGGGTGGCGACACCCAGGTAGATGCCCTTCACCCGGCCGGCGACCGGGCTGAACAGGCCGCCCGCGGCTCCGGCGAGCAGCACCGCGAGGACCAGGGCGAGCGCGGGCGGCAGGCCGGGGCCGGGCTCGCCGGCCAGCCAGGCGTAGCCGTAGGCGCCGACGGCCAGGAAGAAGGCGTGGCCGAGGGAGAGCTGGCCCGCGGTGCCGGACAGCAAGCCGAGGCCGACGGCGCCGATGGCCGCCGCCATGGCGAACAGTCCGATCCGCAGCCAGAAGGCGTCCAGGTAGAAGGGCAGGGCGCACAGCAGCAGGACGAGCAGCAGCGGCCGGCCGCGCTTGAGGAGGTCAGACACGGACGGCTCCCTTCGCGCCGAACAGCCCGGTGGGCCGTACGAGCAGGACCAGCACCATCACCGCGTACGGGGCGACGTCGCCGAAGCCCTCGCCGAGGACGTGGAGTTCGGACTGGTAGCCGGCGACCAGGGCCTCGGTCAGGCCGATCAGCAGGCTGCCGGCGAGTGCGCCGGGCGGGGAGGCCATGCCGCCGAGGATCGCGGCCGGGAAGGCCTTGAGGGCGATCTGGCCGGTGGTGCGTTCCAGGCCCGGCGCCGGGAAGGCGGTGAGGAAGACGGCGGCGAGCGCGGCGAGCGCTCCGGCCAGGCACCAAACGAGCATCCGCACCCGGGTGAGCCGTACGCCCATCAGGGCCGCCGCCTCCAGGTCCTCGGCCGCCGCCCGCAGGGACAGGCCCCAGGCGGTGTACCGGAAGAGGGCGAAGACACCGGCGATGACGACGGCCGACACCGCGATCGCGGCAATGCGGCTGTCGGCGACGGTGACCGAGCCGATCCTGGTGACCGAGTCGCCCCAGGGGTCGCCGGTGGTGAGCAGGTCGCCGCCGATGCGCCGGGCGAGGTCGGTGACCAGGACGATGTCGACGCCGATGGTGACGATGGTCTGCACATGGGCGGCCCGCGGGTCGCGGTCGCCGCCGCGCAGCAGCAGCCGGTCCATGGCGCCGGCCACCAGCGCCGTCGCCAGCACGGCCACCGCGAGGGCGCCGGCGAAGCCGAGGTCGTCGTGGAGGACGGCGGTCAGGTAGCCGCCGAGCAGCAGCAGGGAGCCGTGGGCGAAGTTGAGGACGCCGGAGGCCTTGAAGATGACGACGAAGCCGAGGGCGACCAGGGCGTAGACCGCGCCGAGGGCGAGGCCGTTGAGCAGGTGGTCCAGGAAGTTGGTCATGCCGCGTCCTCCCCGGCGTCGTCGCCGCCGCCGAGGTAGGCGCGCAGCACCTCGGGGTCGTTGCGGACCTCGTCGGGGGTGCCGTGCGCGATGGCGCGGCCGAAGTCGAGGACGGTGACCTCGTCGGCGAGGCGCATCACCAGACCCATGTCGTGCTCCACGATCAGTACGGACAGGCCCAGTTGGGCGCGGACGTCCCGGATCACCTCGGCCGTGCGGACGCGTTCGGCGCCGTTCATGCCGGCCACCGGCTCGTCCAGGAGGAGCACACGCGGCTCCAGGCACAGGGCGCGGGCGAACTCGACGCGCTTGCGGTCGCCGTAGGACAGCACCGCGACGGGGGTGTCGAAGAGGTCGCCGAGCCCGGTGAGGTCGGCGATCTCGCGGGCGCGGTCGCGGTGGGCGCGCTGTTCGCGCACCGCGCCGGGCAGTCGGAGGGCGCTGGCGGCGAAGCCGGCGCGGGTGAGGGCGTGGCGGCCGAGCATCAGGTTGTCGGCGACGGTGCCCTCGGTGGTGACGATGTTCTGGAAGGTGCGGGCCACGCCGAGCCGGGCGATGCGGTGCGGCGCCAGCCGGGTCAGGTCGGTGGCGCCGAGCCGGACGGTGCCGGAGGCGGGGCGGCACAGGCCGGACAGGACGTTGAAGCAGGTGGACTTGCCCGCCCCGTTGGGTCCGATCACCGCGTGCACCGAGCCGGGGGCCACGGTGAAGGACACGGCGTCGAGAGCGGTGAGACCGGCGAACCGGACGGTGACGTCGCGGACGTCCAGCTCGGGGGGCGCGGTGGTGCGGTCGTTCACGCGGCCCCCTGACCGTCTTCGGACTCGCCGAGGTAGAGGCGGCGTACGGCGTCCGTGCGGGCGAGGTCGTCCGCGGGCCCGGACAGCCGGACCTCGCCGACCTCCAGGACGTGGGCGTGGCTCGCGAGCGACAGGGCCATGCCGGCGTTCTGCTCGACCAGCAGCACGGCGGTGCCCTGGGCGTTGATCTCGCGGATCACCTCGGCGATCCGGTTGACCATCAGCGGGGCGAGGCCGAGGGAGGGCTCGTCCAGCAGCAGCAGGCGCGGCGCCGCCATCAGGGCGCGGCCGATGGCCAGCATCTGCTGCTCGCCGCCGGACAGCAGCCCGGCGGCCTGCTGGGTGCGTTCGGCGAGCCGGGGGAAGAGCGCGAAGACGCGGTCGCGGGACTCGCTTACCAGGGCGGGGCTGCGGCGGCCGAGGCCGAGCCCGCCGGTGCGCAGGTTCTCGTCGACCGACAGACCGGCGAAGACCCTCCTGCCCTCGGGGACCTGGACCACTCCGGCGCGTACCGCCGCGACCGGGTCCTGGCCGTCGAGCTCCGTGTCGCCGTAGCGGATACGGCCGGCCGTGACCGTGCCGCGGTGCAGGCGCAGCGTGCCGGAGACCGCCCGCAGCAGGGTGGTCTTGCCGGCTCCGTTGGCGCCCAGCAGCGCGACGACGCTGCCGTGCGGGACGGTCAGGGAGACCGAGCGGAGTGCGGACAGGGCCCGGCTGTACGTCACGTCGAGATCCTCGACGTGCAGCGCGGACTCCTTGTCCGGTGGGCTTTCAGGCATCGCGGCTCCTCGGGTCCGTGCCGCGCGGGCACGGATGTTCGGGGTAGGGGCAGCTCACGACAGCACGCGCGCATGAGCGCGGTACAGGGTTCACGGGGTGGTGGGTGCGCGGTCCCAGCCGAGGGGCGGGGGGCTTGTGCGGATGCCCAGAGAGGGCGGCAGCGGGGTTTCGCGGCCGGACCCGTGGTACGGGCCGGGCCGGGGCCGCGCGCCGGGGCCGAGCCCGGCCCACGCGAGCCGATGGAAAGCCGATGGAAACCCGGTGGGAGCCCGGTGGGAGCCCCAGGGAAAAGGGCCCCGCCCGCTTCCCGGGCAGGGAGGCGGGCGGGGCCCCGTGGGGCTGCTCGTCGTCAGTTCTTGAGCAGGCGGCGGGCGGTCAGGGCGAGGCTGATCTCGACCAGGTCGGAGGGGCGGGCCAGGGACCGCTCGGTGAGCTGTTCGAAGCGGCGCAGGCGGTTCAGGACGGTGTTGCGGTGGCAGTAGAGGCGTTCGCCCGCCCGCTGAGCGGAGCCGTCGCAGGCCAGCCAGGTGGCCAGGGTGTCCAGCAGGACCTCGCGGTCGGCCGGTTCCACCCGCTCCAGCGGGCCGAGGACGCGGTCGGCGAGGGTGGAGCCGAGTTCGGGGGACGACACGACGAGGGCGGCGGGCAGGTGCTCGGTCAGCCGGATCGTGCCGCCGTCCGCGGGACACATCCGCAGCGCGGTGTCGGCGAGCCGGCGGGCCTCGCCCACGGCGGCCAGTCCGTCGACGACGCCGCCGATGCCGATCCGGGTGCCGGCGCCGCCGCTCGGCTCGGGCAGGCCGTCGTCGCCGTCCCGGTCGTCCGCGCCGAGCAGCACGATGCCGTAGTCCACCTCCACGCCGGCGTGCCAGTGGACCCGCGCGCCGCCCTGGACGACGGCGGCGCCCCGGGCTCCGCCGAGTCCGCCGTCGGCGACGGCGACCACGGCGTACCGGCCGTGCTCGGGCATCTCCAGCGCCCGTGCGGTGTCGGGCAGGTCGGCGATGCGGCTGGTGCCGTCGAGCAGGGCGGCGGCCAGCAGCCGGACGCGGTTCTCGCGGCGCCAGGTCAGCTGGCGTTCGACCTGGCGATAGGCGTCGGTGACGAGCGTGCAGTGCTCGTCGACGAAGTTCCAGACGTCGGCGGCGACGTGCACCAGCAGCCGGACGTCCTCGGGCGCCCGCCGGGAGGTCTCCTCGACCAGTCCCTGCCACACCAGGGAGCCGCCCAGCCGGAACGCGTGCAGCACGGCGTCCAGCGGCAGGCCCTGCTCGGCCCGGCCGGCGCCGATCCGCCAGGAGCAGCGGCGGGCCGCGTCCCGGGCGCCGCGCGGGTCGAGCAGCGAGGCCACGCTGTGCCGCAGCGAGCGGTGCATCTCCTGCCAGATGCCGACCGGGTCGTTCTCGACGGCGGCCCGGTAGGCGGGTTCCTGGTCCTGTACGACGGCCATCAGCCGGTCGGTCAGCTCGGCCAGGTCGTCCATCAGCACGCGGGCGGCGCGGTGCAGCACCCGGATGGCCTCGGCGTCGATCAGCGAGCGGACGCGCCGGGTGCGCGGCTGCGGCATGACGGCCGCCGCCGGGCGCGGCGCCGTTCGGGTCCGTACGGCAGGGTGCATCGAGGTCCTCCCCCAGGGTCGGGCTTCGTGGCGGCGGCCGGTGCCGGGCCGCTCCCCGTGGCCCGCGCGAAGGCCGCCGCCTGACTCGTCCTGCCCGGAAGGATGGCATACCGTCCGGTCGGTCCCTAGAGCTGTGCACGGGTCTTTTCGGCCCGTTCGACCAGGCGGGCCAGTTCCACCCGCGATCGCACCCCCAGCGCGGCGAAGACATTGCGGAGGTGGTAGTCGACCGTGCGGGTGCTGACGGACAGGCTGCGGGCCACCTCCCGGTTGGTGGCGCCCTGGGCGACGTACCGGGCGATCCGCCACTGCTGCGGGGTGAGCCGGGCCAGCGCGCCCGCGACCGCCGCGTCGGGCGCGCCCTCGCTCGGGGAGGTGCCGCTCGGCGCCGCACCGTTGGCCCGCAGCTCGGCGCGCGCCTGCTCCGCCCAGGCCAGGGCGCCGCAGCGTTCGAAGCCGACCAGGGCGGCGCCGAGCCGGTCACGGGCCTCGCGCGGCCGGCGGCGGCGTCGCAGCCACTTGCCGTACAGCAGCTCGGTGCGGGCGCGCTCGAAGTCGCCGCCCGCCTCCTCGTGCGCCGCGAGGGCCTGTTCGTACAGCTCACCGGCCCTCTCCGGCGGGGCCAGCAGGGCGTGGCAGCGCAGCAGCTGGGCGGGGGCCTGCGGGTCGGCGCCGAAGCCGGCCCAGGCGGCGAAGTCCGCGACGACCGTCCGGGCGTCCTCCGGGCGACCGGCCAGTGCGGCCGCCTCGACGAAGCAGGGCACGGCCAGCATCCAGACCGCGAAGTGCCCGCGCCTTGGTCCCGGACACACCAGCGGTCCCAGCCGGTCCGCGGCCTCCAGCGGGCGGCCACGGCCCAGGTCGGCGCGGGCCGCCGCCCACTCGGCGAGCGTGGCCGGCTGGGCCAGCCCGTGCGCGCGGGCCGTCGCGAGGGCGGCCGTCACATGCCGCTCGACGGCCGCGGGCTCGCTCTCGATGGACGCGGCCAGCGCCAGGACGGCGTGGTGGTGGGCCGCCGGATTGCGCTGGCCGGTGCGCCGCGCGGCACGCAGACCCTCCTCGGCGTGGGTGCGCGCCTGGGCGTGCCGGCCGGCCCGCAGTTCGGCGTAGGCGAGGTACTCCAGGGCCTGCGGGACGAGCGCGGCGGAGCCCCTGGCACGGGCCGCGGCCAGCGCCCGCGCTCCCGCCCGGCCCGCCGCGGCCAGGTCGCCCAGCACCAGGGCGGCGGCCGCCGCCCGCAGCAGCTCCTCGGGCTCCTCGCCGGTGCCGGTGCGGTCCGCGACCCGGCGCAGCGGCGCGGTGGCCAGATCCAGTCGGCCGCCGAGGAGCGCGCCCAGGCCGAGGCGGTAGTCCTGGTGGCCCGGGGAGAGCCGGGTGTCCGCGCCGAGGTCCGGGCCCGCCCCGGCGAGCGCCTCCCGGCAGGCCGTGATGTCGCCCGCGGCCCAGGCCGCGTCGGCGGCGGCCAGCGCGGCGCCCGACGCCTGGTCCGGCGCGGCGGCGGCGAGCAGCGCGGCGGCGGACAGCAGGGAGGCGCGGGCGTCGGCGACCGGGCCGTCCCGCAGTTCCGCCAGTCCTCGCACCAGCTCGGCCCGGCCGCGCACCACGTCCGGTGCCGGGCCGCGTCCGGCCTCGGCGAGCAGCCGCAGGGCCTGCCGCGGGTGGCCCGCGAGCAGTGCCTGTTCGGCGGCGGACGTGTACCGCTCGCGGCGGACCGCGCCGTGCGGGGTCAGCTCCGCGGCGCGGGTGTACGCCGTGGCGCGCAGCGTGTGCGAGGCCGCGCCGGCCGCGGCGGCCGCCAGCCGCGCCGCGACGGGAGCCGCCGGCGTGGTCCCGGCCCAGGCCTCGTGCGTCAGCGCCGCCAGCCCCTGTCCGTCCGCACGCAGCGCACCGGCGAGAGCACGGTGGACCGCTCGGCACCGGTCGGGTGCCGCCGTGGCGTACACGGCCCTGCGGGCGAGCGGGCCGGCGAAGCGGAGCCGGCCGTCGGTGAGGACCAGGGCGTCGGGAAGGAGGTCGGCGGCCGGCGCCGTGCGCCGCCCGCGGGAGGACGGCCGCTGCCCCGGGTCCCGGCGAGCCGTGGGTCCGGTGTCCGGCGTCGCGTCGGCCGGCGCTCCGCGCTCCCCCGCCGCCAGACGGCGGGCCGCCGCCCGGACCAGCGCCGCGTCGGCCTCCGGCGTCTCCGCACCGCGTAATGCCGCGGCCGTGATCAGCAGCAGGTCCGCGGCCGCGGAGGTCGGGGCGGCCGGCCACGGTCCGGTGACGCTCGTCAGGACCCGGGCGTCGGCGAGCGGCCGGGGCGGGTCCTGGCCGCCCGAGAGCTGGGCCGGGGTGAGGCGGCGGACCATGGCCAGCAGCAGCGCCGGGTTGCCCTCGGCCTCCTCCAGCAGTTCGTCGCGGAGCGCGGGGTCGACGGCGCCGCCGGTCGCCTCGTCCAGGAGTGCCGCGGCGGCGGCCGGCGGCAGCGGGTGCAGCGACAGCGTGGGCAGCCCGGCGAAGTCGTGGTCGGCCGGTCCTGGCCCGGCGGTGGTCAGCAGCAGGCCCACCCGGCCGGCCGCGGCGGGCCGACGGGCGGCACGGGCCAGGGCGGTGCGCGAGGGGGCGTCCCACAGGTGGGCGTCGTCCAGGCACACCAGCAGCGGATCGCCTCCGGCCGCGGCGCGGAAGGCGCGCAGCAGGGCGTGCGGCGCGCTGCGGGCGTCCAGGACGGCGGTGGGCGGGTGGCCGACGGCGGCGGCGAGCGTGTGCACGCCGCCGTAGGGCCGGGGCTCGGCCGCATCGCAGCGCAGGTGCAGCACCGGTCCGGCCCGGAAGGAGCGGGCGGCCTCGTCGAGGAGCGTCGTGCGGCCGAGGCCCGGTTCGCCCGTCAGGACGAGCGCGGCGCTGCCCGTCCGCAGCCGGTCCGGCACCGCGGCCACCATGCGCCGCTCCGCGCTTCGCCCGTGGATCGGCGGGGCCGTCGGCACGGTCGTCTGTCCGGTCATTCCCGCGACGTTACGCGCGGGTAACGGCAGCCGGAAGGTTGACGTCCGCACCATTCGGGCGTCTGTGCCGCCGCCCAGCGCGGCAGCCCGCGCCGCGTGCGCCCGCACAACGCCTACGGCGGCCGCGCGCAGGGCGCGACCGCCGTGGTGCCGAGGACCGCGTGGGGCAGGTCAGGAGGTGTGCGGGCAGTTGCCCCGGTACTCCTCGATGGTGAGGCTCGGCCGCGGCAGCGGGCACAGGAACTGCTCGTAGCGGGTGTCGTTGTCGATGAACCGCTTGAGCCAGCTGATGCTGTACTTCGCGATCGTCGTGTCCGAGGAGTTCGGCGTGAAGTGGGTCGCGTTGTTCAGCTCCAGATAGGCCTTGTCCAGCGACGACGGCAGGTTCGTGTAGAACGGCTCGGCGTGGCTGGAGACCGGGGCGATCGTGTCGCCGTCGGCGCCGAAGATGAGGGTGGGCGTCCTCAGCTCGGGCCAGGTCTTGTCCAGGTTCCACGGCGTCAGCGGGATGGCCGCCTGGAGCGAGGGCCGGGTCTTGGCGGCCTCCAGGCTGCCTCCGCCGCCCATCGAGTGGCCCATCACGCCGAGCCGGGTGCTGTCGATGCGGCCGCGCACCGAGCTGCGCTGGGTGAGGTAGTCCAGCGCGGCCAGCAGCTGGTCGCCGCGGGAGTCCGGCTGGTCGACCGTCGTGTTGGTGTCGATGGTGAAGACCACGAAGCCCTGGGAGGCCAGCCGCGGGCCCAGCCAGGCGATGGAGGACTCGTAGGCGGTGAAGCCGGGCGAGATGGCCACGGCGCCGAAGGTGCCGTCCGCGGTGCTGGTCGGGTAGTAGATCGTGCCGCCGCCGAAGCCCGTCACCGACAGGGACGAGACGGAGGTCTGCGAGACCGCGTAGGGGCCGCGCAGCGCCTCGATGCTGGAGGTGGTCGGCGCCGGGCCGCGCTCGTAGGGGTTGTCGGCCGCGTGGGCGCCGGTGCCGGTGAGGCCGCTCAGTCCGACCACGGCGGCGGTCGCGGCGACGAGTCCGGTGAAGCGGGTCGCGCGGCGCCGGTGGGGGGTGGCGGAGCCGGTGCGGGTCTGCGGGTGCTGGTGCACGTCGAGTCGTCCTCTCTGTCGTGCGCTCGGGTGGCTAACCCGGCCTGTGGGGTGTGCCGTCGGGAACGGCTCGCCCACTGTCGGCGCAGCACCGCACGGCGGGCACCGGCAAAATCACCGGCCTCGTGAGCCGGGTGGGAGTTGGGTGCGAGCCGGGTGCGAGCCGGCCCGCACGCGTGGAACCGGCTTGCGTGCGCACCGCGCGGGTGTGACAGGCTCACCGGGGCCGGGCGCTCGCCGCCGCGGTCACAGGGACGTTTTCCGACCTCGGAGAGGCGGCGCTATGCGCATCGGACTGCTCGGCACCGGCCCCTGGGCACAGATGGCCCACGCACCTGCCCTCGCCGGGCACGACGAACTGGACTTCGTCGGGGTGTGGGGGCGGCGTGCGGACGCCGCGAAGGAACTGGCGGCCCGGCACGGGGCTCGGGCCTACGACGACGTGGACGCGCTCCTCGCCGACGTCGACGCCGTCGCCGTGGCGCTGCCGCCGGACGTGCAGGCGGAGTTGGCGGTGCGGGCCGCGCGGGCGGGCCGGCATCTGCTGCTGGACAAGCCGCTCGCCGCGACACCGGAGCGGGCGCGGGCGGTGGCGGCCGCGGTGCGGGAGGCGGAGGTGGCCTCGGTCGTCTTCTTCACCACCCGGTTCCAGAGCGACACCGAGGCCTGGATCACCGAACAGGCGGCCGTCGGCGGCTGGTTCACGGCGCGCGCCCAGTGGCTCGCCGCGCTGTTCACCGGGTCCGCCGACCGCGCGCCCGCAGGCGACAGCCCGTTCGCGGCGTCGCCGTGGCGGCGGGAGAAGGGCGCGCTGTGGGACATCGGCCCGCACGCCCTGTCCGTGCTGCTGCCGGTGCTCGGGGACGCCCGCCGGGTGACGGCCGCGGCAACCGGCCCCGGCGACACCGTGCACCTGGTCCTCGACCACACCGGCGGCGCGTCCAGCACGGTCACGCTGAGCCTGACCGCGCCGGCGCGGGCCGCGGGCGCCGCCGTGGAGCTGCGGGGCTCGGCCGGGGTGGCCCTGCTCCCGGAGAGCCGGGAGGAGGTCGTGCCCGTTCTCGCCCGCGCGGCGGACGCCCTGCGCGAGGCGGCCGCGACCGGTCGCCCCCACTCGTGCGACGCCGCGTTCGGCCTCCGTGTCACCGAGATTCTGGCGGAGGCGGAGGCCCTGCTGGGCACGTAGCGTGGCGCTTCCGGATGCACGCCGCGCTCCCTGGGTGAATGGTGTTATCAGACCCGTTGCCACCACCGGGACCGTCACCGAAGCAACCGGACCGAGGAGCGGAGATCATGTCGACGTCAGCATCCGGCGCGTCCCAGCCTTCCCAGGACCGCGCCACCCCGGACAGCCTGCTCCACGCCCGCACCGGCACCGATGTGTCGCCGGAGGACCTGGTCCTGGCCTCCGGCAAGGACCTCACCCCGCGCAACCTCGAATGGGCCGAGCGCAAGCTGGCCCAGGAGGGCCCGGCCGCCCTCGACAAGCTGCTGCCCTGAACCGGCCGCCCGGCGAACACCGCCCCTGACGCGAGCCTCGCCCGCGTCAGGGGCCTCCGTGCGAAGGTGCCTCCGCGTCAGGGGGTGTCCTCCTCGGTCGGCGGCGTCGCGTCGTCGACGATGTGCATCGCGGCCTCCTCGGCGCCCGCCGCGCCGCCGTCGATGCCCACGTCCTCGGCGACCTCCTCCTTCGTCGTGTCGGTGTGAACGCCCTCGTCCGGGGCGACCAGGCGTCCGGAACGCGCACCGCCCGCCTCCGGGTCGACCGGCTCCCCGTCGCCTCCCGGAAGGTCCCCGATGTCGTCGCCGGCGGCCTCCGGTGCCTCGGGCACCTCCTGGGCCAGCCGCTGGTCGAGGCTCTCGCCCTCGTGCTGCTCGGCGGCCGTGGTGCCGTACCGGGTGACGCCGAGCGGCTTCTCGGGCGGGGAGTAGCCCTCGTCGAGGGTGTCGTCGTAGGTCCGCTCGTCCAGCGCGTCCTGCAGGTCGAGGGGCGCGGCGTCCTCCTGCTCCTCGTTGGTGCCGGTGGGCTGGTAGGCGTCGTCGGCCATCGGTTCGGAGTCTGTGCGGTCGGTGCCGCCCATGGCTGCCTCCTTCTCGCCTCGGGACTGGGCTCGTCGGTGCGATTCGCCCTCTCCGCGTTTCCCGATCCGCGGCCTCCAACCTGGCGTTTCTCGTCACACCGGCGCGGGCGGCCTCACGGCGCGGCGTTCGGTCCGTCCGGACGGCTGCCGCGCTGCCCGATCATCGCCCGGCTCAGCTCCTCCGTCTCCGGCTCGGACAGCCGCTCGAATCCGGCCTCGGTGATGAGGGACACGACCGGGAAGATACGGCGGTTGATGTCCGGCCCGCCGGTTGCGGAGTCGTCGTCGGCGGCGTCGTACAGCGCCTGGAGGGCGGTGAGGGCGGCCTCGCGGCGGGACATGGCGGGCCGGAACAGTTTCTTCAGCGCGCCCCTGGCGTACGGCGAGCCGGAGCCCTCGGCGTGGAACCCGGTCTTCTCGTAGGTGCCGCCCGCGACGTCGAAGCCGAAGATCCGGCCGCGTCCCTTCTCGTAGCCGGCCATCAGCGGGACGACGGCGAGGCCCTGCATGGCCTGGCCGAGGTTCTGCCGGAGCATGGCGGCCAGCCGGGAGGCCTTGGCGCTGAGGGTCATCGGGGTGCCCTCGATCTTCTCGAAGTGCGTCAGCTCGACCTGGTAGAGCTTGACCATGTCGAGCGCGAGGCCGACGGTGCCCGCGAACGCGATCGCCGTGTGGTCGTCGGCCGGGTGCACCTTCTCCAGGTCGCGCTGGGCGATCAGGTTGCCCATGGTGGCCCGGCGGTCGCCGGCGATCAGCACACCGTCGCGGTAGGCGAGGGCGAGCACGGTGGTGCCGTGCGGGACCCGGTCGGACGCGGCCCGGACGCCGTCGCCCGACGGGCTGCGGGTGGGCAGCAGTTCGGGGCGG
Source organism: Streptomyces sp. NPDC001532 (assembly GCF_040298625.1). Taxonomy (NCBI): domain Bacteria; kingdom Bacillati; phylum Actinomycetota; class Actinomycetes; order Kitasatosporales; family Streptomycetaceae; genus Streptomyces; species Streptomyces sp. NPDC001532. The sequence goes on along the minus strand of NZ_JBEPAL010000031.1, from coordinate 6,859 downwards.
TGGGCCGCCAGGAAGTCGGTGAAGGACGCGGTGCCCGGAGTGAAGAACCCCGCCCCCGACCGGCCCTCGCTCGCGTCGCGTGCCATGACACTCCCCCTTGTCTCCGGCCGACACCCGGACTCCTACCTGACGCGCACGTCCGGGAAACACCTGTTCCGGTCAGAGGGCGCGGCGCCGCACCAGCACCGCGAGCACCAGCAGGCCGGGCACCAGCGGCAGCCAGACCGTCAGCAGGCGGTAGCCGAGCACGACCGAGGCCGCGGCGGCGGCCGGGGCTCCGCCGCTGGTCAGGGCGAGGGCGAGGGCGGCGTCCAGGGAGCCGAGACCGCCGGGGGTGGGCAGCAGGGCGGCGGCGCTGCTGGCGGCGAGGTAGAGCAGGGCGACCCGGGCGGGCGGCAGGGGCAGTGCGACGGCCTGGGTGACGGCGAGCACGGCGGCCACGTGCAGCACGGCGAAGGCCAGCGATCCGCCCCACAGGGCCGCCGCCCGGTGCGGCCGGGCGTGCACGGCCCGCACGTCCGCGACGACGGCGGCCAGCGCCCGGCGGCAGCGCGGCCAGAGCCGGACGACGAGCGGCAGCGGCGCCAGCAGCAGCGCGAGGAGGACGGCGAGTCCGGGGCCGGAGACCGCCGGGAGGCGCAGTGCTCCGGGGCAGGCCAGGAGGAGCCCGGCGATCAGCGCGCCGCGGACCACCCCACCGGCGGTGGCCTTGACCGCGAGCGCGGTGGCCGAGCGGCCCGCCGCGAGACCGCAGCGCATCAGGAACCGCAGGATCACGGCGCTCGCGCCGAGCCCGGCGGGCAGCAGCTGGTTGGCGGCGGAGGCGGCGAACTGGGCGGCGACCAGCCGTCCGGCGGGCAGCGGCCGCGCCACCGCGCCCTGCTGGGCGCAGGCCGAGCAGAGCCAGGTCACCGTCACGGCGGCGGCCGCGGCCAGCAGCCACCCGTGGTCGGCGGCGGCGAGCCGTCCGGCGCCGCTCCGCAGCACCGGCCAGTGCCGGCGGAGCAGGAAGCCGACGACCACCAGCGCGGCCACGGAGAGCAGGGCCTGCCGGCGGACCCGGCGCCGGGCGGGCGCGGCCGTCGGGGAGCCGGGTGTCATACGCGTCCGTCGGCGCGGGGCGCCGGGGCGACGTACAGGTGGAATCTGTGGAAGCGGTGCGGGGTCCAGGAGCGGGCGTAGCGCGGTGGGGTGCCGGCGGCGGTGCCGAGGGCGGCGACGGGGATGCGGCGGGCGGCCTCCAGGATGGCGGCCTCGGTGCTGTTCTCGTTGTTGCCGCCGGTGGCGGCGGAGGCGCAGCCGGTGTAGTAGGCCAGCGGGACGGCGGTGTGGCCGGTCAGCAGACAGGGCGGGCGGACGCCGAGCCGGTGGAGTGCGGAGGCGGTGCGCGCCCAGCCGCGGCGGTCCTCGGCCAGTCGGTCCACGGTGCGGTCGAGGACGACGTACTGGACGGCGAGGTGCCCGGCGAGTGCGAGCGCGACGGCGGCCGCGGCGGCCGGCCGCCACCGGCCGCGCGGGCTTCTGACGATGTGCCACAGCGCGTCGGCGGCCGGGATCACGGCGAGCGCGTAGGCGGGCAGCAGGAAGCGCGGGGCCGCGTAGCCGATGAGGAACAGGTACGGCACGGCGGCGCCGGCCGCGCAGGCGAGGGCGACCAGGGTGGGCAGGGTGCGCCCGGCGCGGACGGCGATGACGAGTCCGGCGGCGGCGAGCAGCCACAGCGCGAACCACCACAGGGTGACGGCCGGGTCGGTCAGGGAACCGGTGCAGGGCCGGCACAGGGTGCGGCCGACGAGACTGCGCAGCTGGTCGTCGACGGCGAAGTTCCAGCCGAGGCCGCCCTGGACACGGGAGGCGTCGGACAGCCGCTGCGCCAGGCCGCCGTGACTGAGGTACGCCTCCACGACCCACTGGGCGCCTCCGGCCAGCAGGCCCGCCGCCAGCGCGCCGAGCGGGAGCGGGCGGCGGGTCGCCAGGGCGAGGACCAGCAGCGGGGCCGTCACGTAGACGGCGTCGGTGGGCCGCATCAGCGCCATGAACGCGGCGCTCACGGCGATGCCCCACAGCGCGGCCCGGCCGCCTTCGCCGGCGCGCACGCGCAGGAAGCAGCCGGCGCAGAACAGCCCGCCGACGGCGACCCAGTAGTTGGGCATGGCGCTGGGCGCGTAGAAGAGAGTCATCCACAGGGTGGCGAACAGTGCGCCGCCGGTGGCGAGGACGCGGGGCGGGAACAGTCCGCGCCAGGCGCGCAGGGCGAGGTAGAGGCCGAGGCCGGCGAGGACCGCGAGGTAGATCCGCAGCAGTGCGGTGGAGGTCGACCAGGTGGCGACGGGCGCGACCAGCAGGGGGACGCCTCGGGCGCGGGGGGCGCTGAAGAACGCGGCGGGGGCGTGCGGGCCGACCTGGCTGACGTAGACGATCTCGTCCCAGCCGAGGCCCAGGGCGGGGGGCACCAGCAGCAGCTGGAGCAGGGTGAAGGCGACCGCGACGACCGCGACCGCGCTCGGTGCGCCGAGGCGCAGGGCGCCCGCCCGGGTGGTGACGCTCACGCTCTCGGCCATCGCCCTCGTCCCTCCCCCCGGCGGTACGCAGGGCGGTTTCTGACGCCCCAGCAGTCCATGAAGCGAGGGCGATACCCAGGAAAACAGGGACAAACTAACCTAAGGCGTGGCGGGGTGCAGCGCGCCGTGCGGCCGACCGCCCGGCAGCCGGGCTCCCACGGCCCGGCGCGCGGCGGCCCACGCGGGCCGCCGCCGGACCGCCGCCCCGACCGCCGCCCCGACCGCCTCCGGACCGCTGTCGGACCGCCGCCGAGCGGGGGTCCCGGTGGTCAGCGGGCGTTGGGGCGGCGGTGGGCAGGCTGCCGTGGGGCCGGGCGGTCCGGGGTCGCCGGGACCATGCGGACGGCGGGGCCGTCGGTGCTCACCGTCACCGTCTCGCCGTGGTGGCCGATGGTCAGGGGCGGCCCGGAGAGCAGGGTGTAGGTGGCCTTCTCCGAGGTGATCTCCACCCGCAGCCGGCGCCCGAGGAGCTGGAGGGAGAAGGCGAGCCGGCTGAACTCCGCGGGCAGGCGCGGGGCGAAGCGCAGGGTGTCGCCGTCGCGCCGCATCCCGCCGAACCCGGCGACCAGCGCCATCCAGGTGCCGGCCAGCGAGGCGATGTGCAGCCCGTCGCGGGTGTTGTGCTCCAGGTCCGCGAGGTCCATCAGGGCGGCCTCGGCCGCGTAGTCGTAGGCGAGCCGCAGGTGCCCGGCCTGGGCGGCGACGACGGCCTGGACGCACGCCGAGAGCGAGGAGTCCCGTACGGTCAGCGGTTCGTAGTAGGCGAAGTTGCGGGCGATGTGCTCGTCGTCGAAGTGGCTGCCGCAGGTGTACATCGCCAGCACCAGGTCGGCCTGCTTGACGACCTGCTTGCGGTAGAGGTCGAAGTACGGGAAGTGCAGCATCAGCGGGTACTGGTCGGGGCGGGTCGCGTCGAAGTCCCAGCGCTGGTAGCGGGTGAAGCCCGCGTGCTGCTCGTGCACCCCGAGCTCGTCGTTGTACGGCACGTGCATGGCCTCGGCGGCGTCCCGCCAGGCCGCGCTCTCCTCGCCGTCCACCCCGAGGCGTTCGGCCTCCTCCGGATGGCGGCGCACCGCGTCGGCGGCGGCCAGCAGGTTCTGCCGGGCCATCAGATTGGTGTACGTGTTGTCGTCGGCGATGGCGCTGTACTCGTCCGGTCCGGTGACCCCGTCGATGTGGAAGGCGCCCTCGTGGTCGTGGTGGCCGAGCGAGCGCCACAGGCGGGCGGTCTCCACCAGCAGCTCCACACCCGTCTCGCGCTCGAATTCGGTGTCGCCGGTGGCCGCCGTGTAGCGGGTCACCGCGTCGGCTATGCCGGCGTTCACATGGAAGGCGGCGGTCCCGGCCGGCCAGTACGCCGAGCCCTCCGAGCCCTCGATGGTCCGCCAGGGGAACGCCGCCCCGGACAGGCCCAGCTGAGCCGCGCGCTCCTTCGCGGCGGGCAGGGTGCTCTGCCGCCAGCGCAGCGCCTCGGCGACGGCGTCCGGCGAGGTGTAGGTGAGCAGCGGCAGCACGAACATCTCGGTGTCCCAGAAGGCGTGGCCGTCGTAGCCGGAGCCGGTCAGGCCCTTCGCGGGGATCGCGCGCCGCTCGGCGCGGGCGCCGGCCTGGAGCACATGGAAGAGGGCCAGGCGGACGGCCTGCTGGATCTCCTCGTCGCCGTCGACCTCCACGTCGGCGCGCGACCAGAAGTCGTCGAGGTAGGCCTGCTGGTCCTCCAGCAGGCCCGTCCAGCCGCTGTGCGCGGCCGCCGCCAGCGCCGCCTCCACCTGGTCGCTCATCGCCGGCCGGGAGCGGGCGCCGGACCAGCCGTGCGCGACGAGCTTCTCCACCCGCAGCCGCTCGCCGGGCTCCAGCACGGAGGTGACGGTCAGCCGGGCCACGTCCACATTGCTCTCGGCGTCCGTGGTGGTCCGCTCCGGGCCGTCGACGGTGTGGTCGGCGGCGACGGCGACCCGCAGACCGCTGCGGCGGGTGCGGTGCACCAGCCGCAGCCGCAGCCCGGAGGCGAAGTCCTCCTCGGGCTCCAGCGGCGACTTCAGCGCCCGCGCGGCCCGCGGGTCGCCGTTCGGCTCGGGCAGGCTCTCGTTGGCGACCAGCTCGGACTGGATGACGACGCGGGTACGGCTGTCGACCGGCTCCACCTCGTAGGCCACGGCGGCGATCGCCCGCTGAGTGAGCGAGACCAGCCGGGTGGAGCGCACCCGGACCGTGGAGCCGGCCGGGGAGGTCCACTCGCAGACCCGTTCCAGGACGCCGCGGCGCAGGTCGAGGGTGCGTTCGTGGGCGGTGAGCCGCCCGTAGCGCAGGTCGAACGGCTCGTCGTCGACGAGCAGCCGCAGGACCTTGCCGTTGGTGACGTTGATGGCGGTCTGCCCGGACTCCGGGTAGCCGTAGCCGGCTTCGGCGTACGGCAGCGGGTGCAGCTCGTGCACCCCGTTGAGGTAGGAGCCAGGCAGTCCGTGCGGCTCGCCCTCGTCGAGGTTGCCGCGCCAGCCGACGTGTCCGTTGGACAGCGCGAACACCGATTCGCTCTGGGCGAGGACGTCCAGGTTGAGCGTGGTCTCCCGGACGGTCCACGGTTCCACCGTGTACGACCGCTGCGCAATCACTCGCCGTCCCCCCGCTCGCCCTTGGACCCGTCCCCCAGCTCGGCGAGGTCCTTGACCACGATGTCCGCGCCGTGCGCGTACAGCGCCTCGGACTGTCCGACCCGGTCGACGCCGACGACGTAGCCGAAGCCGCCCGCCCGGCCCGCGTCCATGCCGGCCAGCGCGTCCTCGAACACGGCCGACCGCTCGGCCGTCACGCCGAGGTCGCGGGCGGCGGCCAGGAAGGTGTCGGGGCGGGGCTTGCCGGGCAGGCCGCGCTCGGCGGCGACGACGCCGTCGACGCGGACGTCGAACAGTTCCTCGGCGTCGATCGCGCGCAGCACGTCACGGCAGTTGGCGCTGGAGGAGACGATCGCGGTGCGCAGCCCGTGCGCGCGGACCGCCTTCAGATAGCGCAGGGTGCCGTCGTAGGCCTCCACGCCGCCGGTGCGGATGCGCTCAAGGAGCAGGTCGTTCTTGCGGTTCCCGAGGCCGTGGACGGTCTGCGCGTCCGGCGGGTCGCCGGGGTCGCCCTCGGGCAGTTCGATGCCGCGGGAGGCGAGGAAGGTGCGCACACCGTCGGCGCGGGGGCGTCCGTCGACGTACTCGTCGTAGTCGGCGCCGGCGTCGAACGGCCGGAACCGTTCGCCGTCGCGGGCGCGCAGGAACGCGTCGAACGTTTCCTTCCAGGCGGCCGCGTGCACCACGGCCGTCCTGGTGACGACGCCGTCGAGGTCGAAGAGGCAGGCCTGGATGGTTGCGGGTAGACCGAGCTCCGTCATACGGGACACGGTTCCCCGCATCCGCGCGTCCAGCGGGTGGCACACGCCACATGGCGCGAACTGTGCCCCCTTCGGCGCCCGCCCAGGTGGCAGACTCCGGTGCGTGCCGCCGACCTTCGACGAACTCCTCACCCGCGCCCGGGCCCTCGGCTCCGGCACGCGGCGTGGGCTGCTGGGCATCGCCGGGGCGCCCGGCTCGGGAAAGACGACGCTCGCCGAACGCCTGGTGCGGGAGCTGAACGGGGCCGGGGAGCCGTGGGTCGCGCACGTCCCGATGGACGGCTTCCACCTGGCCGACGCGGAGCTGGACCGGCTGGGCCGGCGGGACCGCAAGGGCGCTCCGGACACCTTCGACGCGGCCGGGTACGCGGCGCTGCTGCGCCGGCTGCGGGAGGAGTCGGACGGCGACGACATCGTGTACGCGCCCGGCTTCGAGCGGGTCCTGGAGCAGCCGCTCGCGGGTGCGGTGCCGGTGCCGCCGACGGCCCGGCTGATCGTGACCGAGGGCAACTACCTGCTGCTGGACACCGGCGCGTGGGCGCGGGTGCGGCCGCAGCTGGACGAGGTCTGGTTCTGCGAGCTGGACGAGAGCGAGCGGATCGGCCGACTCGTCGCCCGGCACGAGGAGTTCGGCAAGGCGCACGCGCAGGCGGTGGCCTGGGTGCTGGGCACGGACCAGCACAACGCGGAGCTGGTGGCGGTGACACGGGACCGGGCCGACCTGGTGGTGCCGGCCGACGCGACCGCGGGCTGACCTTCCGCGCGCTCCTTCACGGACCGGCGGACGCCGGGCCACGCCGGGCCACGCCGGGCCACGCCGGGCCACGCCGGGCCACGGGGGGCCACGACGGCGGCGGCCGGTGACGGCCGGTGGCCGACGGCGGCGGCCGGTGACGGCCGGTGGCCGACGGCGGCGGCCGGTGAC
>NZ_JBEPAL010000030.1:0-108137 GCF_040298625.1 Streptomyces sp. NPDC001532 | reverse complement strand
GCCGCGGGCTGGGCCGGGGCCGGAGCGGCGGCGGGCGCGGCCGGAGTGGCGGGAGCCGGAGCAGGGGCGGCCGGAGCCGCGGGGGCGGCCGGGGCGGCCGGAGCGGCCGGGGCCTCGGCGGCGGGCGCCGGAGCCGGGGCGGCCGGGGCGGCGGCCGGAGCGGCACCCGGGGCGCCGATGACGGCCAGCTTGGCGCCGACCTCGGCCGTCTCGTCCTCGCCGACCACGATCTCCAGCAGCACACCGGAGGTGGGCGCGGGGATCTCGGTGTCGACCTTGTCCGTCGACACCTCCAGCAGCGGCTCGTCGGCCTCGACGCTGTCGCCGACCGACTTCAGCCAGCGGGTGACGGTGCCCTCGGTGACGGACTCGCCGAGCGCGGGCAGGACCACGTCCGTGCCCTCGGCGGAACCGCCGCCGGCGGCGGCCTCGGCGGTGGGCGCCGGGGCGGGGGCGGCCTGCTCGGTGGACGGCTGGGCCGCCGGAGCCGGCTCGGGCGCCGGCGGGGCGACCTCCTCGGCGGCGGGAGCCTGCTCGGCGGCCGGGGCCGGAGCCTCGGCCGGGGCGCCGGTGCCGTCGTCGATGATCGCCAGCTCGGCGCCGACCTCGACGGTCTCGTCCTCGGCGACCTTGATGGAGGCGAGCACACCGGCGGCGGGCGCCGGGATCTCGGTGTCGACCTTGTCGGTGGAGACCTCAAGCAGGGGCTCGTCGGCCTCGACGCGCTCACCCTCGGCCTTCAGCCAGCGGGTGACAGTGCCCTCGGTGACGCTCTCGCCGAGCGCCGGAAGGGTTACGGAAACCGCCATGGTTTCGGTTGCTCCTAACGAATTGCGGAAGTCTGTGTCGTCGCGCCCGAGGGCCGGTCAGTCGTGCGAGTGCAGCGGCTTGCCCGCCAGCGCCAGGTGGGCCTCGCCGAGCGCCTCGTTCTGCGTCGGGTGGGCGTGGACGAGCTGGGCCACCTCGGCCGGCAGCGCCTCCCAGTTGTAGATCAGCTGGGCCTCGCCGACCTGCTCGCCCATCCGGTCGCCGACCATGTGGACACCGACCACGGCACCGTCCTTGACCTGGACGAGCTTGATCTCGCCCGCGGTCTTCAGGATCTTGCTCTTGCCGTTGCCCGCCAGGTTGTACTTCAGGGCGACGACCTTGTCCGCGCCGTAGATCTCCTTGGCCTTGGCCTCGGTGATGCCGACGGAGGCGACCTCCGGGTGGCAGTACGTCACCCGCGGGACACCGTCGTAGTCGATCGGGACGGTCTTCAGACCGGCCAGCCGCTCCGCCACCAGGATGCCCTCGGCGAACCCGACGTGCGCGAGCTGGAGCGTGGGGACCAGGTCGCCGACCGCGGAGATGGTGGGGACGTTGGTCCGCATGTACTCGTCGACGAGGACGTAACCGCGGTCCATGGCGACCCCGGCCTCCTCGTAGCCCAGGCCCTGCGAGACCGGACCGCGGCCGACGGCCACCAGCAGGACCTCGGCCTCGAACTCCTTGCCGTCGGCCAGGGTGACCTTGACGCCGTCGGCGGTGTACTCGGCCTTCTGGAAGAAGGTGCCCAGGTTGAACTTGATGCCGCGCTTGCGGAAGGCGCGCTCGAGGAGCTTGGAGGAGTTCTCGTCCTCGACCGGGACGAGGTGCTTCATGCCCTCGATGATCGTGACGTCCGAGCCGAAGGACTTCCACGCGGAGGCGAACTCGACGCCGATGACACCGCCGCCGAGGATGATCGCGGACTTCGGCACGCGGTCCAGGACGAGGGCGTGGTCGGAGGAGATGATCCGGTCGCCGTCGATCTCCAGGCCCGGCAGCGACTTCGGCACGGAGCCGGTCGCCAGCAGGACGTGACGGCCCTGGACACGCTGACCGTTCACATCCACCGAGGTGGGGGAGGACAGCCGGCCCTCGCCCTCGATGTACGTCACCTTGCGGGAGGCGACCAGGCCCTGGAGACCCTTGTACAGGCCCGAGATGACCTCGTCCTTGTACTTGTGGACCGCGGGGACGTCGATGCCCTCGAACGTGGCCTTGACGCCGAACTGCGCGCTCTCGCGGGCCTGGTCGGCGATCTCGCCCGCGTGCAGCAGGGCCTTGGTGGGGATGCAACCCCGGTGCAGGCAGGTGCCGCCGACCTTGTCCTTCTCGATCAGGGCGACGTCCAGGCCCAGCTGCGCCCCGCGCAGGGCCGCGGCGTAACCGCCACTACCACCGCCGAGGATCACTAGGTCGAAAACGGTGCTGGCGTCGTTCGCCACGTCACGTCCTCCATGCATGTGCGCCACGCCGGTCTCCAGTGACCGGTCGGCGGCTGGTGTCCGGCCGCTCGTTCTTCGGCCCTTAGGTGGGGGCCCTGTCCTGCCGTGCCCCATCTTCGCACTAGTCGGTGCTTGACGAGACGCGGGGCCGGGGTGTGAGACGTAGCACGTTCAGTCGTGGACCGAGGTGATCGGAGTGACGCAAGGGGCGCGGGGACCGCGCGAGCAGCCCCCACGCCCCTCGAACCGCCCTACGGCGGACGCGTCCCGCTCAGCGGGCGGACGTCACCCGAGATCACCCGCGGCCGTGAGCTCCGCCAGCCGCACCAGCGTCCGCACACCGGAGCCGGTGCCGCCCTTGGGCGTGTAGCCGAACGGGCCGCCCTCGTTGAACGCGGGGCCCGCGATGTCGAGGTGCGCCCAGGTGATCCCCTCGCCGACGAACTCGCGCAGGAAGAGACCGGCGACCAGACCGCCGCCCATCCGCTCGCCCATGTTGGCGATGTCGGCGGTGGGGGAGTCCATGCCCTTGCGCAGGTGCTCCGGCAGCGGCATCGGCCAGGACTGCTCGCCGACCTCCTCCGCGGCCTCCACGATCGCGGTACGGAACGCGTCGTCGTTGGCCATGACACCGAACGTGCGGTTGCCGAGCGCCAGCACCATCGCGCCGGTCAGCGTCGCCACGTCCACGATCGCGTCCGGCTTCTCCTGCGACGCGGCCCACAGGGCGTCGCCGAGCACCAGCCGGCCCTCGGCGTCGGTGTTCAGCACCTCGACCGTCTTGCCGCTGTACATGCGCAGCACGTCACCGGGGCGCACCGCGGAACCCGACGGCATGTTCTCGGCGAGCGCCAGCCAGCCGGTGACGTTCACCTCCAGGCCGAGGCGGGCGGCGGCGACGACCGCGGCGAGGACCGCCGCGGCGCCGCTCATGTCGCACTTCATGGTCTCGTTGTGACCGGCCGGCTTCAGCGAGATGCCGCCCGAGTCGTAGGTGATGCCCTTGCCGACGAAGGCCAGGTGCTTCTTCGCCCTGGACGTCGTGTACGACAGCTTCACCAGGCGCGGGGCGGCCGCGGAGCCGCCGCCGACGCCGAGGATGCCGCCGTAGCCGCCCTTGGCGAGGGCCTTCTCGTCGAGCACCTGCACCTTGATGCCGTGCTCCTTGGCCGCGGCCTGCGCCACGGCGGCGAACGCCTCCGGGGTGAGGTCGTTCGGCGGGGTGTTGATCAGGTCGCGGGCGCGGTTCAGCTCCTCGGCGACGGCGGCGGCCCGCTCCAGCGCGGCCTTGTGCGCCTTGTCGCGGGGCTTGGCGCCGAGCAGCACGGCCTCGGCGAGCGGCGCCTTGCCGTTCTTGTCCTTGGCGTTCCGGCCGTTGTCCTTGTAGGCGTCGAAGGAGTACGCGCCGAGCAGCGCGCCCTCGGCGACCGCGCCGACCGCGGCGCTGTCCGCGAGCGGCAGGGCGAAGGCGGCCTTGCGGGAGCCGGACAGGGCGCGGGCGGCGGCACCGGCCGCGCGGCGCAGCGCCTCGGCGTCGTACTCGCCGTCCTCGTCCGGCTGCGCGCCCAGGCCCACCGCCACCACGAGCGGCGTCTTGAAGCCGGACGGCGCGGGCAGCTTGGTCACCTCGCCCTCGGCACCGGAGGCGCCCAGGGTCTCCAGCAGGCCGGCGAGTGCGCCGTCGTAGGCCTTGTCCACGGCCTCGGCGCCCGGCGCGACGGCGAGCCCTTTTCCGCCCTTCGGGCTCTTGGCGACACCGATCACGATCGCGTCGGCCCGCAGGCCGGCCGCCGCGGCGGTGCTGAGAGTGAGAGCAGTCACGGTGGTGAATTCTCGCTTCCGATGTGAAGTTGCTTGGCCGAACAGGGTGGGTCGGCCGGGCCCGACAGCCGACCCTAGAACCGGCCCCTGATGGTGGTGTCCACCGGGTCCGCGTCATCGCGGCGCGGACCTGGCACGAGACTACGCGCGCGGGTTGATTCGCTCACGTCTGCGGGCGTTCACCTGTGAGTGGCGTCGTGGCCGTTCCTGATCCTCGCACTCCATGAGCTGGGTCACACTCGTCGGGTTCCGGTGAGTCCCGTGCTCGCCGCTTCGCATGATTTCCGCATGATCCTCCGTGCCCGGCCCGTCGGCGGCCGGCGGCGGCCACACGTCCCGCAAGGACGCATACCGGCCGCGCGCACCACGGGGATCTTCTGGGGGGAGGAACCACCATGACGCCACGCGCGCGCAGAAGGAGAGAGGCGGCCGCCGTCCTGGCGTCCGCCGCGATGCTGACGCTGGGTCTCGGGGTGCCCGGCGCCTCGGCGGCGGCCGAGCCGCGGATCGATCTGAAGGTCCTGGTGGTCGACAACGGGGACAGCTCCGTCAAGGCCATCACCGCACAGCTGAAGAGCACCGGCATCCCGTACACCACGATCGACCTGAACGATCCGGGCCGCCCGACGGTCACCCCGGCGTTCCTCAGCGACACGGTGGGCGGCACGCCACGGGCCAAGTACCAGGGCGTGGTGCTGCCCAACGAGGCCCCCTTCGGCGCGGGCTCCGCCGAGCAGACCGCGCTGGAGACCTACGAACGGACGTACGGCATCCCGCAGGTCGACGCCTACACCTGGGCCCACCCCGGAGTGGGCCTCGACTACACCAGCGAGGGCGGCTGGGCCGGCGCCCTCGACGGCCGCGAGGCGACCGTCACCGCGGCCGGCAAGGCGGGCTGGTTCGGCTACCTCGACGGCGCCCTCGCCTTCGAGGACAACGCCCCCGCCGTCCAGGAGAGCTACGGCTACGCGGCCCGGCCCCGCCCCGGCTTCACCAGCTACGTCGACCTGCCCGTGCCCGGCGGCACCGGCCGCGGCAGCCTCGTCGGGGAGTACGCCCACGACGGGCGGCGCGAACTGGTCGTGACCTTCGCCTACAACGAGTACCAGCAGCAGTTCCGGGTGCTGGCCCGCGGCATCGTCGAATGGCTCACCCAGGGCGTCCACCTGGGCCGGTCCCGCAACCACTTCGCCGTCCACGTCGACGACGTCTTCGCCCCCGACGCCCGCTGGGACACCGAACGCAACTGCACCCCCGGCGACATCGACTGCGCGGGCGGCGGCGAGGACACCACCACGCCCATCCGCATGACCGCCGACGACGCCGCCTACGCCGCCCAGTGGCAGCGCGAGCGCGGCTTCACCCTCGACATGGTCTACAACGCCGGCTCCGGCGAGCAGTGGAAGACCGAGCACGGCGGCGCCGACCCGCTCACCGACCGGCTGCTCGCCGACCGGGCGCAGTACCGCTGGGTCAACCACACCTACACCCACCCCTTCCTGGGCTGCGTGCAGGACACCTCCACCGTGCCGTGGAGCTGCGCGAAGAACGCCGACGGCAGCACCCGGTACATGAGCCGCGCCGAGATCGCCGGACAGATCCGCGACAACCACAACTGGGGCGTCCTCAAGGGCCTCGCCGTCGACCGCGCCGAACTCGTCACCGGCGAGCACTCCGGGCTCAAGACCCTGCCGCAGCAGCCCGCCGACAACCCCAACCTGGCCGGCGCCCTCGCCGACACCGGCGTGAAGTGGATCGCCTCGGACAACTCCCGCGAGCCCGAACAGCGCCCGGTCGGCGCCGCGACCACCGTGCCCCGGCACCCGATGAACGTGTACTACAACACCGGCACCGAGGCCGAGATGGCCGACGAGTACAACTGGGTCTACACCTCGAAGGCCGACGGCGGCAGCGGGATCTGCGAGAACAACCCGAACTCCACCTGCCTCGACCAGCCGCTGGACCCCGCCACCGGCTACGACACCCACATCGTCCCGCAGGAGGCCCGCATCGCCCTCGGCCACGCGCTCAGCGGCGACCCGCGCCCGCACTACGCGCACCAGTCGAACCTCGCCGAGGACCGCATCCTCTACCCGGTCCTGGACGAGGTGCTCTCCGACTACCGCGCCCTGTTCGCCGACAACACCCCGCTGGAGAACCTGCGCCACAGCGCCATCGGCACCGAGCTGAAGCGCCGCGCCGCCTGGCAGAGCGCGATCGCGGCCGGCCGGGTCACCGCCTACCGCGTCGGCACCACCGTCACCGTCACCGCGCCCTCCGGCACCCAGATCCCGGTGACCGTGCCGGAGGGCACGCGCAAGCAACTCCTGCTCGGCACCACCGCGTTCGGCACGCCGTACGCGGGAGCGCGCTCCGACTGGACCACACCGGCGTCGCTCCAGTCGGCCGTCACCCTGAAGCTGCCGTAGACGCAACGCCGTAACGCCGTAACGCCGTGAGGGGGGCGGAGCCGCATCGACACGCGGCTCCGCCGCGGGGGGCGCGACCAGCCGCACGGGACCCGGACCCGGGACCCGGGCGGCAGTTCCCCGCACAGAATCCGCAGACCAGGGGGAAACAGCGCAGCGATGCGTACCGGCCGTCATGTCACCATGCTCACCGAAGGCACCTATCCGCATGTCCACGGCGGCGTCAGCACCTGGTGCGACCAGCTCGTCAAAGGCATGCCGGAGGTCGACTTCCACGTCGTCTCGCTCACCGGCAGCGGCCGCGAACCCGTCACCTGGGAACTGCCGCCCAACGTCTACCGGCACACCTCGGTGCCGACCTGGGGCCCGCGACCGGGACACCGGCGGGCGCCGAGCGGCAGGGCCCGCCGCCGGTTCGTCGACGCCTACGAGCGGCTGCTGCTGTCCTTCCTCGACCCGCAGGCGCCGCGCGACTTCGGCGACGCCCTCGACGAACTGGCCGTGCTGGCCCGCGACGGACGGCTGTCGGCGGCGCTGCGCACCGAGGCGGCACTGCGCTCGCTGATGTGGATCTGGACGATGCCGCATCTGCCGACCGCCGCCGCCCGTCCCACCGTGCACGACGCGCTGACCGCCACCGACCTGCTGGAACACGCGCTGCGCCCGCTGGGCGCGCGCATCCCCGAGGACTCCGTCGCCCACGCCACGAGCAGCGGCCTCGCCACCCTCCCCGCGCTCGCCGCCCGCCGGCTGGACGGCGTGCCGTTCCTCCTCACCGAGCACGGCATCTATCTGCGCGAGCGCTACCTGGGCCACCGCCGCGAGGCCCAGCGCTGGCCCGTGAAGGCGTTCATGCTCGGCTTCTACCGCGAACTGAACTCCCACGGCTACCGCTCCGCCGACCTGATCACGCCGTGCAACCAGTACAACCGCCGCTGGGAGGAGCGCGGCGGCGCCGACGCCGACCGCATCCGCACCGTCTACAACGGCGTCGACCCGGCCGCCTTCCCGCACGCCGGCCCCGAACCCGACGTCCCCACCCTCTCCTGGTGCGGACGCGTGGACCCCATCAAGGACCTGGAGACCCTGATCCGCTCCTACGCCCTGATCCGCGCCGAGCTCCCGGAGACCAGACTGCGCCTCTTCGGCCCCGTCCCGCCCGGCGGCGAGGCGTACCGGACGAAACTGGAGAAGCTCGCGGCCGAACTCGGCGTCACCGACGGCCTCACCTTCGAGGGCCGCGTCAGCGAGGTCTGGCGCGCCTACGCGGCCGGCCACGTCGTGATGCTCTCCTCCATCTCCGAGGGCTTCCCGTTCTCCATCATCGAGGCCATGTCCTGCGGCCGTACGACCGTCTCGACGGACGTCGGCGGAGTGCGCGAGGCCGTCGGCGACACCGGTCTGGTGGTCCCGCCGCGCGAGCCGGAGAAGATGGCCGCCGCCGCGCTCACCCTGCTCCGCGACGACGAACGCCGCCGGGAACTGGGCGAACTGAGCCGCCAGCGGGTCATCGACCGGTTCACCCTGCGCCGCTCGGTGGACAACTTCCGCACCATCTACCAGGAGCTCGCGGGCCTTCCCGAGGTGTACGAGCCGACCGTGGAGACGGTCGCCGACTGGACCCTGGAGCTGCGCGACCCCTGGTACGCGGCCGTGGCGACGGACGGGACCGGCTGGTGAGCGGCAGCGTGTGGCTGCCCCCGGGCGCCCGCCCCGACAGCCCGCCCGGCGTCCCCCGGCAACGGACACCCAGCTGGGCCGGGCCCGACCCGATCGACGAACTCGCCGAGCGCCTCGACGACTTCGCCGCCGCCGCCGTCCACCCCGACGAGATAGCCGCGCTGCTGGAGTCCGACGGCCTCTCCGACGACCGGATACGCGAGCAGTACGGCGTCAAGGACTCCTTCGCGCTCGCCGAGGAGCTGTACCAGCGGGTCGACCGCCGCTACCCCGAACCGGACGGCCCGCCCCACGACCCCTGGCAGGTCGGCCTGCTCGGCTGCCTGCTGCGCGGTGTGGTGTTCGCCCTGCCCGGTCTCGCCTACGTCCTCGGCGCCCCCCTGCTCGCCGGCCCCGAGGACGGCCTCGGGCTCCCGGCCGGCACGGTCCCGCTGCTCGCGGGCGCCCTGACCGGCTGGACCTGGAACCAGGGCCTCGCCCACCGCGCCTACTCCTGGCTCGGCCTCGGCGACCGCTCGGCCGCCCGCCGCTGCCTCCTGCTGGGCGCGCCGCTGGGCGCCCTGCTCGGCGCGCTGACCGCCCTCGCCGTCGCGGGCAGCGGCGACGCGGCCGCCCTCGCCTTCGCCGCCGGCCAGTCCTGCTACCTGGCCGCGGCCACCACCCTGCTGGTGCTGGGCCGCGAGCGCGCCCTGCTCGCCGCGCTGCTGCCGATGGCGGCGGGCGCGGTGACCGCCATGGTCACCGAGGTGCCCGAGGCCGCCCGGACCGCCCTGCTGCTCGGCTCGCTGGCCGCGGTCGCGCTGCTCGCCCTGCTCGACGTGGCGCCCGCGCTGCGGGAGCTCGGCGAGGGCAGCTGGACGGCGGGCCTGACGGCGCTGCTGCCGTTCGGCGCGCTCGGCGCCGTCCACCGGCACACCGGCGCACCCGGCCTCACCGCGTCCGTGCCGTACGCGCTGTTCGGCCTGGGCAGCGGCGTCCTCGTGCTGTACGCGGCGCTCGGCGACGTCCTCGCGGGCGAGGCGCACAGCGCGACCGCCGCGCCCGCCGCGGTGGCCCTCACCCTCAGCATGGGCCCCGCCGAATGGCTGCTGTACCGCTTCCGCAGCGGCAGCCTCGCCGGGCTGCGCTCCGCCGGCACGCCGCGCGCCTTCTGGCGCGGCACCGCCCTGATCGTCATCCGCTGTCTGGCCGGCTACCTCGCCTCGCTGCTCGTCCTCGCCGTGGCCGCCGCCGCCCTGTGGCCGCGCACCCCGGCCGAGCCCACGCTCGAACAGGCCGGTGTGCCCCTCGGTGTCCGCCTGGCCGGGCTGCTGCTGCTCGGTGTGGTGCTGTGGACGGGGCTGCTGCTCCAGTCGTTCGGCGCGATCCTCGGCGCGGCGGCCGTCTGCTGCGCGGCCGCCCTCGCCCAGACCCTGGCCCTGATCACCCACACCGGCTCCCCGCACTGGGTGGGCCTGACCGTCCACGGCGCCGCCGCCCTCGCCCAGGCGGCCCTCGTCTGCGGCCTGCTGGGAAGGGCGACCGCACACCGATGAGCACCCTGCTGGTCCCCTACTACGAGCACCCGTCCGTCCGCCCCGCCGAATGGGACGCCATCGTCGCCGCCGCGCCCCGCCTGCACGGCGTGGTCCTGAACCCGGCCAGCGGCCCGGGGGAGGCCCTCGACCCGGCGTTCGCCGAGATCGCCGCCCGGCTGCGGGCCGCCGGCGGAGTCCGGGTGCTCGGCTACACCGACACCGACTACGGCCGCCGCCCGTACGCCGACGTGGCCCGCGACCTCGACCGCCACCGCGCCTGGTACGGCACCGACGGCGCCTTCCTCGACCAGGTCGCCTCCGGCCCCGAGGAGTTCGGCCACTACCGCCGCCTGGCCGGCGCCGCCTGGGCGGCCGGCTGCACCACCGTCACCCTGAACCACGGCACACAGCCCCACCCCTGCTACGCCCGCATCGCCGACGTCGTCGTCACCTTCGAGGGCGACTGGGAGACGTACCGCACCCGGCCCCCGCTGCCCTGGACCGGCACCGGCGCCCGCCAGTGCCATCTCGTGCACGGCGTCCCGCCCGGCGTCGACGCAGCCGCGGCGGCCCGGGCGCGCGGCGCCGCCGTGTACTGCGCGGTGCCCGGCACGGGAGATCATCCATGGGGTACGTTGCCGCACACCCTGGAGCCCGCCCCGTGAGACGCCCGATCCTCCTGCTGCTCGCGCTGCTTCTGCTGTCGGCGGGCTGCACCGCCGCGCCGGAGCCCCCGGCCGACGACACCCCGTCGGCCTCGCCCGGACCACGCTGGCAGCCGCGCCCCGGCACCCCCTGGCAGTGGCAGCTCAGCGGTCGGCTCGACCCGACCGTCGAGGTGCCGGTGTACGACATCGACGGCTTCGACCACGACGCGGACACCGTCGCCGACCTGCACCAGCGCGGCCGCAAGGTGATCTGCTATCTCTCCACCGGCGCCTGGGAGGAGTTCCGCCCGGACGCCGGGAAGTTCCCGGAGTCGGTGCTCGGCCGGGGCAACGGCTGGGAGGGCGAGCGCTGGCTCGACATCCGCCGCACCGACGTACTGGAGCCGCTGATGGCGGCCCGTGTCGACATGTGCCGGGAGAAGGGCTTCGACGCGGTGGAGCCGGACAACATGGACGGCTACCGCAACCGCACCGGCTTCCCGCTCACCGCCGCCGACCAGCTCCGCTACAACCGGCTGATCGCCCGGCTCGTCCACGAGCGGGGCATGGCGGTGGGCCTGAAGAACGACCTCGACCAGATCCCCGAACTCGTCGACGACTTCGACTTCGCGGTCAACGAGCAGTGCGCCCAGTACGACGAGTGCGACACCCTCACCCCGTTCATCGACGCGGACAAGGCCGTCTTCCACGTGGAGTACGAGGTGCCCACGCGCCGCTTCTGCCCCGAGGCGCGGCGGCTGCGGCTCAGCTCGATGCTGAAGAAGTACGAGCTGGGGGTCTGGCGGCGGGCCTGCTGAGGCCGGGGCCCACGAGAGCGGGGCTCAGCCGGGGCGAGCACCACCAGGGCGGGGCTCAGCCGGCGGCGAGCACCACCAGGGCCGTGGTCGCCGCCGTCTCGGCGAGCCCGCCGAACACATCGCCGGTCACCCCGCCGAACCGGCGCACGCAGTGCCGCAGCAGCAGTTCCGCCGCGGCGACGGCGAGCACCACCGCGAGCACCGCACGGCCGAGGTCGTACACCCCGAGGAGCGCGCCGCCGCCCGCCGCCGCCCCGGCCACCAGCAGCGCCGCCAGCAGCGCGCCGCCGCGCGGCACGACCCCCGCCACCGCCGCGCCCAGCCCCTCCGGGCGGGCGGCCGGCACCCCGGTGCGGGCGGCCAGGGTGAGCGCCAGCCGGGCGGCGGTGCCCGCGGCGACCGCGGCGAGCGCGCCCCGCGCCCAGGAACCGGCGTAGGCCTCGGCGAGCGCGGCCACCTGGGCCAGCAGCACGAAGAGCAGGGTGATCACACCGAACGGGCCGATGTCCGACTGCTTCATGATCCGCAGCGCGTCCTCGGCCGGCTTGCCGCTGCCCAGCCCGTCGGCGGTGTCGGCCAGCCCGTCCAGATGCAGTCCCCGGGTGAGCACGGCCGGTACGGCGGCGGAGGCCACCGCGGCGAGCAGCGGACCCGCGCCCAGCACCAGCAGCAGCACACCCGTCCCGGCGGCCAGGGCGCCGACGACCAGCCCGGCCAGCGGCGCGCACAGCATCCCGCCGCGCGCCGCCTCCCGGTCCCAGCGGGTCACCTTCACCGGCAGGACGGTGAGGGTGCCGAAGGCGAAGCGGAGGCCGTGCGACGGCAGGATCATGGACACGCCGGAAGGGTACGCGACCGTCCGGACGGCGCCGCGGGCGTAATCCGGTCACACTGGGACGTATGTGGCAGTGGCTGGAGCGCAACGTCGTCGAACCCGGCAAGCTTCCCCTGCTGCTCGCCCTCACGTCCTTCGTGCTGACCTTCCTGACCACCCGGCTGATCACCCGGCTCATCCGGGCCGGCAAGGGGCCCTTCGGCAATGTGCAGTCGGGCGGGGTGCACATCCATCACGTCGTGCCCGGCGTCGTGCTCGCCGTCGTCGGCGGCTTCGGGGCGGTGGCGAGCGGACGCTCCGGGTTCGGAGCCGCGATGTTCGCGGTGATCTTCGGCATCGGAGCGGGGCTGGTCCTCGACGAGTTCGCGCTGATCCTCCACCTCGACGACGTCTACTGGAGCGAGGCGGGCCGCAAGAGCGTCGAGGTCGTGGTGCTGACGGCCGCCCTGGTCGGGCTGGTCCTGTCCGGGTTCTCCCCGTTCGGCGTCAACGGCGTCGACGACGACGAACTCCAGGACCGCGGCACCGTCATCGCCACCGTCGCCGGCAACTTCGCGCTGTCCCTCATCGCCCTCTACAAGGGCAAGCTGCGCATGGCGGTGTTCGGGGTGATCATCCCGTTCCTGGCCCTGATCGGCGCACTCCGGCTGGCCCGCCCCGGCTCCCCGTGGGCCCGCCGCTTCTACCACCGCCGCCCGCGGGCCCGCGCCCGGGCCGCGCTGCGCTCCTACCACCACGACCGCCGCTGGGCCGGGCCCGCCCGCCGGTTGCAGGACTGGATCGGCGGCGCCCCTGACGAGCCCGTCGCGGAGCTGGAACGCCGCTGACCCGTCCCGCGTCCGCGTCCGTCTGCGCCTACGCCTGGGCCTCTTCGGTTCCCGCCGTCGCCTCGGCCCCGGCGGCCGCACCGGTCCCGTCCGCCGCGTCGGCCGGCTTCCGCTCCGGCAGCTCCGCCGCCAGTGCCGCCGCGGACTGCACCAGGGGCAGTGCGAGCAGACCGCCGGCGCCCTCGCCCACCGCCACCCCGTGGTCCAGCAGCGGCTCCAGCGCCATCCGGTCCAGCGCCTTCGCCTGGCCCGGCTCCCCGCTGGCGTGCCCCGCCAGCCACCAGTCCGGCGCCCGGAACGCGACCCGCTGGCCCACCAGCGCGCACGCGGCGGCCACCACACCGTCCAGGATCACCGGCATCTTCCGTACCGCGCTCTGGAGCAGGAAGCCGGTCATCGCGGTCAGATCCGCGCCGCCGACGGTCGCCAGCAGCTGCAACTGGTCGCCGAGCACCGGCCGGGCCCGGCGCAGCGCGTCCCGGATCGCGGCGCACTTGCGCATCCACACCAGGTCGTCCACGGCTAGCCCGCCGCGGCCGGTCACCACCGAGGCGTCGGTCCCGCACAGGGCGGCCACCAGCACCGCCGCGGCCGTCGTACCGCCGACGCTGATGTCACCGAGGACCACCAGGTCCGTCCCCGAGTCGGCCTCCTCGTCGGCCACCGCGACGCCCGCCAGGAAGGCGGCCTCCGCCTCCTGCGGGGTGAGCGCGTCCTCGATGTCGATGCGCCCGCTGCCGCGCCGCACCCGGTGCCGTACGACATCGGCCGGGAGCGTCTCCGGGTCGCAGTCCAGCGCCATGTCCACGACCCGTACCGGCACCCCGAGCCGCCGGGCCAGCACCGCCACCGGCCGGCCGCCCTCCAGGACCTCGCGCACCAGTTCGTGCGCGCTGCCCGCGGGGCGCGCCGAGACACCCAGCCCCGCGATGCCGTGGTCACCGGCGAACAGCACCACCCGAGGCTGTCCGATCGGCCGCACCGACGCGACACCCTGCGCCGCGGCCAGCCACTCACCCAGGTCGTCGAGGCGCCCCAGCGACCCGGGCGGCACGATCTGACGTTCCCGGCGCTCCTCGGCGGCGCGGCGCACACCACCGTCGGGGCGCTCGATCAGATCGGTGAAGTCGTCGAGATTCAGCGAGCTCATTCGCCGAACAGTACCGGCACCGATCGAACAGGACCGCGCCACATGGCCACCACGCGGTCACCACGTCGTTGCACGCAAGATCGCGATCCCATACGTTCCATTTCGCCTGGGTAGGTGTATTTGTGCCTGTATCAGCCGTGTACGCGCATGTATCCCTGTATCCCGCTGTCTCCGCCCCTGTCTGGGAGCCGTCGATGCCGATCACGCCCTCCGCCCCGCAGGTGACCGCCCGCCGCCGCGCCGCCTGCCTCGCCGAACTCGCCCAGGGCACCGAACGGTTCCACGAACCGCGCCGCGAGGACTGCCCCTGGTGCGGCTCCGGGCGGCTGCGGACCCGGTTCTCCGCACCCGACCTCCTCCAGCGCAGACCGGGCCGGTTCACCGTCGACGTGTGCCGGGACTGCGCCCATGTCTTCCAGAACCCGCGCCTCACCCCCGAAGGCCTGGCGTTCCACTCCCGCTACCCGCAGCCGGACCTCGCCCACGCCGAACGCGCCCGCCGCCGGCTGCGCGCCACCGCCCGGTCGATGCTGGCGTACGGGGAGCCGGAGAGCTGGCTCGACGTGGGCACGGGCGACGGCGACTTCCCCGCGATCGCGCGGGAGTTCTTCCCGTACACCGCCTTCGACGGCA
The DNA here is from genome assembly GCF_040298625.1 of Streptomyces sp. NPDC001532. Taxonomy (NCBI): domain Bacteria; kingdom Bacillati; phylum Actinomycetota; class Actinomycetes; order Kitasatosporales; family Streptomycetaceae; genus Streptomyces; species Streptomyces sp. NPDC001532. The sequence continues at coordinate 93,525 of NZ_JBEPAL010000030.1, read as the reverse complement.
TGGACCCCACCCCGCGCGTCCTGAAGGCCCGCGCGGCCGGGCGTGTGGAGGAGGCCCACGTCGGCCACCTGACCACCCGCGGGACCACCGCCCGCCTGCGGTCCCGCTACGACGTCGTCAGCCTGCTGCACCAGCTGCACCGCACGCCCGACCCACGGGCCGACCTGCGCGCGGCGCTGAGTCTGCTCCGCCCGGGCGGCGTCCTGCTGATCGAACTGCCCGACCCGACCAGCCCGCTCGCCCCGCTCCTCGGCCGCTGGTGGCTCCCGCACACCCAGCCCCGCCACCTCCACCTGATCCCGCCGGCCAACCTCCTCGCGGAACTGCGGTCCCAGGGCTGCGCGATTCTGCGGACGGACCGCGACCACCTCCCGCACGACCTCGTGACGGCGGCCACCCTCGCCCTCTCCCACGCCCTCCCGCCCCAGGACGCCCCCTGGCGCCCGACCCCTCCGACCGCCCTCCAGCGCCACGTCCGCACCGCCCTGACCCACGCCACCGCCCCCCTCGCGGCGGCGGCCGTGGCCGCGGACCACACCCTGGCCCCCCTCCTGCGCCACACCCCCCTCGCGAACACCTACCGCGTCATCGCCCACCGCTGAGGGGTGTGCCGGGGAACGGAGGACGGCCGGGCGCGGTTCAGCCCCGCAGGGCCAGCGCCTGCCCGGCCACCACCAGCAGCACCTGCTCGCACTCACCGGCGACCGCCGCGTTCAGCCGGCCCAGCTCGTCGCGGTAGCGGCGGCCGGACGCGGTGGCCGGCACGATCCCGGAGCCGACCTCGTTCGACACGGCGACCACCACCCGCCGCGTCTCGCGCACCGCGGCCGCGAGCTCCCGCACCCGCTCCCGCAGGGCCCGCTCACCGCCGCCCGCCCACTCGGCGTCGTCCCACGCCCCGGCGGCGTCCATCGCGTCGGTCAGCCACAGCGACAGACAGTCGATCAGCAGCGGCGGCCCGTCGTCCTTCAGCAGCGGCACCAGATCGCAGGTCTCCAGCGTCCGCCACGACCCCGGCCGCCGCTCCCGGTGCGTCGCCACCCGGGCCGCCCACTCGGTGTCCCCGCCGCGCGTCCCGCCGGTCGCCACGTACAGCACGTCCGGGAACGCCTCCAGCCGCCGCTCCGCCTCCACCGACTTCCCGGACCGCGCACCCCCCAGCACCAGCGTCCGCCGCGGCACGTCGGGCACGTCCTCGTACGCCCCCACCGCCAGCGTCGTCCCGTCCGGCACCGCCCGCGCCCCGGCCGCCGCCAGCCGCCGCCGCAGCTCCGCCCCGGGCGGCACATCGTGGTCGAGGTGGACGGCGATCACATCCGTCGTCGGCCCGACCGCGCCCACCGCCCGCAGCCGGGCCAGCGCGTCCGGCCGCCCCACCACATCGGCGACCACCATGTCGTACGGCTGGGCGTGCTCGGTCCCCTCCTCCAGCCCGGCCGGCGCGCCGCCCGGCGGCAGATACAGCAGCCGCTGCCCGTCCGGGCCCGTCACCGCGTAGCCCGTGCCCGGCGCGTCCATCGCCACCGCGCGCACCCGGTGTCCGGTCAGCAGCGCCAGCTCCCGGCCGTCCGGCACCCGGCCGGGCTGCGGCAGCCCGGCCGGCACCTCCACGGCGGGCCCGTCGTGCGGATGCGACAGCAGCACCTGCCGCACCCCGCTCAGCGACCGCCCCGCCCGGGCCGCCGCGAACGCCGCGCCCGGCGTCAGGTCCAGCATCACCGCCCCGTCCAGGAGCAGCGCGGTCGCCGCCCGCGCGTCGGGCCCGAGCGCGGTCGCGCAGGCCGCGCAGGGACAGTCGGGGCGGGGGAGGCCCGCGGGGGCACCGGTACCGAGCAGAGTGAGTTCCACGGACCCGATTTTCGCGTGTCGCCGCAGGTCTTGCGCGTCCGGCTAGGCTCAGGGCAGGAGCCGGACCAAGATCCGGCCCGCGCTCTGCTTGTGCTGACACCTGGGAGGCGTACATGGCGGCATGGACGTGGCGGTTCGAGAAGGCCGACGGGACGGAGGTCGAGCCGGCGGTGCAGCCCGAGGAGTTCACCACGCAGGGGGACGCCGAGTCGTGGATCGGGGAGCAGTGGAAGGACCTGCTCGCCGGAGGCGCGGACCAGGTACGCCTGTTCGAGGACGGCACGGAGATCTACGGCCCGATGAGCCTGCACGCGGAGGAGGAAGAAGCCTCCTGACGGCGTGAGAGACGGCCCGGAGCCGCGAGCCGGTCCGGGCCGTCCCCGCTCGCGGCGCCGGTCTCACTGCTCGCCGAGCGTCACCTTTGCCGTCCGCTCCTCGCCGTCCCGGCGGTAGGTCACCGTCGTCCGGTCGCCCGGCCGTTCGGTGGCCAGTGCCTCCGCGAGCGAGGTGAGGGTGGTGACCTCCGTGTCACCCAGGCCGGTGATGACGTCCTCGGGTTCCAGACCCGCCCGGTCGGCCGCGCCGCCGTTCTCCCTCCGGCCCTCGGTGCTCACCCGAACGAGCCGAGGCTCAGCCCCGCACCCCGCACAGATGCAGCAGCGCCGCGATCCCCCGGTACGGATCCGTCCGTCCGGCGCGCTCCTCCACCGCCAGCAGCGTGTCCAGGTCGGCCGGCGCCTCGGCGTCGTCTGCGGCGGTGTCCGTGAAGACCCGCACCCCGTACCAGGCGTGCAGCGGCGCCCCGATCCCCGCCAGCGTGGAGGTCAGCGTGGACAGCCGGTCGGCCCGCACGTCCAGGCCCAGCCGGTTGCGGTAGGCGGTGGTGTCGAAGGAGGCCAGCGCCCCCGGCCAGTCGCCGGACAGCCCCGGCCGCATGGCCAGCGCGTCCCCGTTGCGCACCAGCAGCGACAGCAGCCCGCCGGGCGCGAGCACCCGGGCCAGCCCCGCCAGCAGCGGATCGGGCTCCTCGACGTACATCAGCACCCCGTGGCAGAGCACCACGTCGAAGCTGCCCGGCAGGAAGTGCACCCCCGTGTCCCGGCCGTCGCCCTCGATGATCCGCATCCGCTCACGGATGCCCTCGGGCTCGCCTGCCAGCGTCTCGCGGGCCGCGGCGATCATCGTCGGGTCCTGCTCCAGGCCGGTTATCCGATGCCCGGCCCGGGCCAGCCGCAGCGACTGCGTGCCCTGGCCCATCCCCACGTCGAGCACCCGCAGCCGCTGCCCGACCGGGAACCGACCGGCTATCTGCTCCTCGAGCTGCCGGGCCACCAGCTCCTGTCGGACGACATCGCGCAGCCCGCCCACCTTGCTGAGCCAGGCATCGGCCGCACCCCCGGAGAACGACGCAGCGCTCAGGGCCGCTCCCCGCGCTTGACCTGCGGCTTGGGCAGCCGGAGCCGGCGCATCTGGAGGGAGCGCATCAGCGCGTAGGCGACGGCGCCGCGCTTGTTGTCGTCGGGGAACCGCTCGGCCAGCCGCTTCTTCAGACGGAAGCCGGTGACGACCGAGTCCAGCACGATCAGGACGATCACCACGAGCCACAGCAGCAGCGCGATGTTCTGCAGCGAGGCCACCCGCACCATGCTCAGCACGAGGATGACCACGGCCATCGGCAGGAAGAACTCCGCGATGTTGAACCGCGAGTCGATGAAGTCGCGGGCGAAACGGCGGACCGGGCCCTTGTCACGGGCCGGCAGGTACCGCTCGTCACCGCCGGCCAGCGCCTGGCGCTGCCGCTCCAGTGCGGCACGACGTTCCTCGCGCGAGCGCTTGGCGGCCTCCTTGCGCGTCATCTGCGTATTGGCCACGCTGCGGCGCTGAGACTGGGCCTCGCTGCGCTTGGGCGTGGGGCGGCCCTTGGGGGCCTGCGGGTCACGGGGCTGCTTGGAGACGGTCACCGGGGCCTTGTCGGCGACGGCGGCCTTCTCTTCCTTGGCACGGCTACGGAACACAAAACCCAAGGGTACGGGGTGCCCGGGGTTGGACCCCAGCCCCGCGGGGAACGATCCGGCAACACCAGTCGTCTGTAAGGGGACAGAGGGGACGATGCGTACGCCCCGGAACCCCTGGGATCTTCCGGAGGACCCCTGGGACAAACCCTGGGGTCCACCCTGGGTCCACCCTGGGGATCACCTACTCCCTACGCCGGAGCCGGGCCGTCCCCAGTCGTCCTCGGGGATGACCGCATCACTCCCCGAACAGTGCGGTAATGGATGCAGGGCCCGTACTGTGGGTTCTGTCGCAGAGCTGGAGCCTTAAGTCCGTCAGAAGGGGGCGCGCGAAGCCCATGAGCGGTGTCATGAAGCGTATGGGGATGATCTTCCGCGCGAAGGCGAACAAGGCCCTTGACCGGGCCGAGGACCCGCGCGAGACCCTCGATTACTCGTACCAGAAGCAGCTGGAACTGCTCCAGAAGGTGCGCCGTGGCGTCGCGGACGTGGCGACCTCCCGCAAGCGCCTGGAACTCCAGCTCAACCAGCTGCAGCAGCAGTCCACCAAGCTGGAGGACCAGGGCCGCAAGGCGCTCGCCCTCGGCCGCGAGGACCTGGCCCGCGAGGCACTGTCCCGCCGCGCCGCGCTCCAGCAGCAGGTCACCGACCTGGAGACCCAGCACGCCACCCTCCAGGGCGAGGAGGAGAAGCTCACCCTGGCGGCCCAGCGGCTCCAGGCCAAGGTCGACGCCTTCCGGACCAAGAAGGAGACGATCAAGGCGACGTACACCGCCGCCCAGGCGCAGACCCGGATCGGCGAGGCGTTCACCGGCATCTCCGAGGAGATGGGCGACGTCGGCCTGGCCATCCAGCGCGCCGAGGACAAGACGGCACAGCTCCAGGCCCGAGCCGGCGCCATCGACGAACTGCTCGCCTCCGGCGCCCTCGACGACCCCAGCGGCATGGCGAAGGACGACATCCAGGCCGAGCTGGACCGGCTCTCCGGTGGTACGGATGTAGAGCTGGAGCTCCAGCGCATGAAGGCCGAACTGGCCGGAGGCGGCTCCGCGGGCCAGCAGGCCATCGAGGGCGGCAACGGACAGCAGCAGCCCCAGCAGCAGCCGCAGGACACCCCGAGGTTCGACAAGCAGTAGGGGCACGAGCCTTCACCACGCCGAGGAGGGCGACATGATCGTACGGATCATGGGGGAGGGGCAGGTGGAGCTGGCCGACGGCCACCTCGCCGAGCTGAACAAGCTGGACAACGAGCTCCTGGCCGAGATGGAACAGGGCGACGGACCCGGCTTCCGCCGCACCCTGCACGCCCTCCTGACCCGGGTCAGGGAGCTGGGCACCCCCCTGCCCGACGACTCCCTCGAACCCTCCCAGCTCATCCTGCCGTCCCCCGACGCCACCCTGGACGACGTCCGGGAACTGCTCTCCGAGGACGGCCTCATCCCCGACTGACCCCCGGCCCCGGAGGGCGGCGACCCCGGCCGGGGCAGGGGCGCGCCGGGCCCGCCGCGCGCCGGGCTTACCGTGGAGCACCGTGAGCACCCTGGAGAGCGCCCGGCGCCGACTCAAGGCCCACCCGATGGCGCTGGACGCGGCGCTGGCGGCGGGCGTACTGGCGTGCATGGTGGCCGGCTCCTTCGTCGACCCGCACGGCAAGGACAGCGTCACCTGGAGCCTGCACCGCCCCGACGCGCTGAGCCTGGTGCTGATCGCCCTCGGCGCCGCCGCCCTGGTGTTCCGCCGCCGCGCCCCGCTCACCGTCCTCGCCCTCACCGGCACCCTCTCCCTGGTCGAGTCCGTCACCGGCGACCCCCGGGCCCCCGTGGCGATGTCCGCCGTGATCGCCCTCTACACCGTCGCCTCCACCACCGACCGCCCCACCACCTGGCGGGTCGGCCTGCTCACCATGACCGTGCTGACCGGCGCCGCCATGCTCGCCGGCCCGCTGCCCTGGTACGCCCAGGAGAACCTCGCGATCTTCGCCTGGACCGGCATCGGCGCCACCGCCGGCGACGCCGTGCGCAGCCGCCGCGCCTTCGTCCAGGCCATCCGCGAACGCGCCGAGCGCGCCGAACGCACCCGCGAGGAGGAGGCCCGCCGCCGGGTCGCCGAGGAACGCCTGCGCATCGCCCGCGACCTGCACGACGTCGTCGCCCACCACATCGCCCTCGTCAACGTCCAGGCCGGGGTCGCCGCACACGTCATGGACCGGCGCCCCGACCAGGCCAAAGAGGCCCTCGGCCACGTCCGCGAGGCCAGCCGCTCCGCCCTCAACGAACTGCGTGCCACCGTCGGTCTGCTCCGCCAGTCCGGCGACCCCGAGGCCCCGACCGAGCCCGCGCCCGGCCTGGACCGCCTCGACGAACTCGTCGGCACCTTCCGCAACGCCGGACTGCGCGTCGAGGTGGCCCGCACCGACCACGGCACCGCCCTCCCGGCCGCCGTCGACCTCGCCGCCTACCGGGTCATCCAGGAAGCCCTCACCAACGTCCAGAAGCACGCCGGGACCTCCGCGAAGGCCGAGGTCAGCGTGGTCCGCGTGGGGCCGAACATCGAGATCACCGTCCTCGACGACGGCACCGGCGAGACCGACCGCCCCGCCGCCGGCGGCGGCCACGGCCTGCTCGGCATGCGCGAACGCGTCACCGCCCTGCGCGGCACCCTCACCACCGGCCCCCGCTACGGCGGCGGCTTCCGCGTCCATGCGATCCTGCCGGTCAAGCCGCGCACCCGTACGACGGAGGAGGGCACACCCGCCCCGACGGCCTGACGCACCGGACCGCCAAGCCTGCGCCCGCCCCGGCTCCGCCCCCGCCTCGCTCCCGCGCCCCGACCTCCGACCGCCCGGAAGGGACCCGCATGACCATCCGTGTCCTGCTCGCCGACGACCAGGCCCTGCTGCGCAGCGCCTTCCGTGTGCTGGTCGACTCCGAGCCCGACATGGAGGTGGTCGGCGAGGCCTCCGACGGCGCCGAGGCGGTGCGGATGGCGAAGGAGCAGCACGTCGACGTGGTGCTGATGGACATCCGCATGCCCGGCACCGACGGCCTCGCCGCCACCCGCGCGATCAGCGCCGACCCCGACCTCGCCCACGTCCGGATCGTCATCCTGACCACCTTCGAGGTCGACGACTACGTGGTGCGGTCGCTGCGGGCCGGTGCCGCCGGCTTCCTCGGCAAGGGCAGCGAACCCGACGAACTGCTGAACGCGATCCGGGTCGCGGCCGACGGCGACGCCCTGCTCTCCCCGGCCGCCACCAAGGGCCTGATCGCCCGCTTCCTCGCCCAGGGCGGCGACCTCCCGGACGGCGACCGCGACCCGGCCCGCGCCGAGCGGCTGGAGGCGCTCACCGTCCGCGAGCGCGAGGTGCTGGTGCAGGTCGCCGGCGGGCACTCCAACGACGAGATCGCCGAGCGCCTCCAGGTCAGCCCGCTGACCGTCAAGACGCACGTCAACCGGGCCATGGCCAAGCTGGGCGCCCGCGACCGGGCCCAGCTGGTGGTGATCGCGTACGAGTCCGGGCTGGTACGTCCGAGGGTGGACTGACACCCGTACCGCACTACTCCACCCGCAGTATGCGCCGCATAAGGAAATGGACCTGCGGGCGACGGCCGGGCGGTCCGCGATGGACCAGGGTGTCAGGGTGGGCGCTCGCATGCGCCCACTGCTCCGCTCAGGCCACGGAAGAGAGACCCTGACCCATGTCCTGGCTGTCCAGATTCAGCCTCGCGCAACGGGCCCTGATAGGGCTGATGTCGATCATCGCGCTCGCCTTCGGGGCGATCGCGATCCCACAGCTCAAGCAGCAGCTGCTGCCCACCATCGAACTGCCCATGGTGTCGGTGATCGCGCCGTACCAGGGCGCGTCTCCGGACGTGGTCGAGAAGCAGGTCGTCGAACCGATCGAGAACAACCTGGAGGCGGTCGACGGCATCACCGGCGTCACCTCCACGGCCAGTGAGGGCAACGCCGTCATCATGGCGTCCTTCGACTACGGCAACGACACCGACCAGCTGGTCGCCAACGTCCAGCAGGCCGTCAACCGGGCCCGCGTCCAGCTCCCGGACGACGTCGACCCGCAGGTCGTCGCCGGCTCCACGGACGACATCCCGACCGTCGTGCTCGCCGTCACCTCCGACCGCGACCAGCAGGCCCTCGCCGACCAGCTCGACCGGACCGTCGTACCGGACCTCAAGGACATCGACGGCGTCGGCCAGGTCACCGTGGACGGCGTCCGCGACCTCGAAGTCGCCGTCACCCCGAACGACAAGAAGCTGGCCAAGGCCGGGCTGACCACCCAGTCCCTCGTCCAGGCGCTCCAGGCGGGCGGCGCCACCGTCCCCGCCGGCTCCTTCGACGAGGACGGCGCCAACCGCACCGTGCAGGTCGGCGGCGGCTTCACCTCGCTGAAGCAGATCCAGGACCTGATGGTCACCGGCGAGGGCGTCAAGAAGCCGGTCCGCCTCGGTGACGTGGCCGAGGTCGCACAGCAGCCGGCCCGCGCCGACGCCCTCACCCGCACCAACGGCGAGCCCAGCCTCGCCGTCATGGTCACCATGGACCGCGACGGCAGCGCGGTCGCCATCTCCGACGCGGTCCGCGACCAGCTGCCCGAGATGCGCGCCGACCTCGGCTCCGGCGCCACCGTCACGGTCGTCAGCGACCAGGGCCCGGCGGTGTCGAAGTCCATCGAGGGCCTGACGACGGAGGGCGCCCTCGGCCTGCTCTTCGCGGTCCTGGTGATCCTCGTCTTCCTGGCGTCGGTGCGCTCCACCCTGGTCACGGCCGTGTCGATCCCGCTCTCCGTGGTCCTCGCGCTGATCGTCCTGTGGACCCGCGACCTCTCCCTGAACGTCCTCACCCTCGGCGCGCTCACCATCGCCATCGGACGTGTCGTCGACGACTCCATCGTCGTCCTGGAGAACATCAAGCGGCACCTCGGCTACGGCGAGGAACGCCAGGAGGCCATCCTCAAGGCGGTCCGCGAGGTGGCCGGCGCGGTCACCTCCTCGACCCTCACCACCGTCGCCGTCTTCCTGCCGATCGGCCTGGTCGGCGGCATGGTGGGCGAGCTGTTCGGCTCGTTCTCGCTGACCGTCACCGCCGCCCTGCTGGCGTCCCTGCTGGTCTCCCTGACGGTCGTCCCGGTCCTCTCCTACTGGTTCCTGCGCCCCCCGAAGGGCACCCCGGAGGACGCCGACGAGGCGCGCCGGCTGGCCGAGGAGAAGGAGGCGAGGAGCAGGCTCCAGCGCTTCTACGTCCCCGTCCTGCGCTTCGCCACCCGCCGCCGCCTCACCAGCGTCGCGATCGCGGTCGTCGTCCTCATCGGCACGTTCGCCATGGCCCCGCTGCTGAAGACCAACTTCTTCGACCAGGGCGAGCAGGAAGTCCTCACCGTCAAGCAGGAGCTGAAGCCCGGCACCAGCCTCGCGGCGACCGACGCCCAGGCGAAGAAGGTCGAGAAGCTGCTCGCCGGCATCGACGGCGTCGAGGACTACCAGGTCACCGTCGGCTCCTCCGGCTTCATGGCGGCCTTCGGCGGCGGCACCGACAGCAACCAGGCGTCGTACTCCGTGAAGCTGGCCGACTCGGCGTCGTACGAGGACGTCGAGAAGGCCATCGACGAGGGCCTCAAGAAGCTCGACGGCATCGGTTCGACCACGATCGCCGCCGGTGACGGCTTCGGCAGCCAGGATCTCAGCGTGGTCGTGAAGGCCGCCGACGCGAAGGTGCTGCGCGAGGCCGCCGAAGAGGTCCGCGAGGCCGTGGCCGGCCTGGACGACGTCACCGACGTCGCCAGCGACCTCTCGCAGAGCGTCCCGCGGATCTCCGTCAAGGCCAACGAGAAGGCCGCCGCGGCCGGCTTCACCGACCAGACGCTCGGCGACGCCGTCACCCAGGCGGTGCGCGGCACCACCGCCGCGAAGGCCACCCTGGACGACACCGAACGCGACGTCGTCATCCGCTCGGCGCGCCCCGCGGAGACCCTGGCACAGCTGAAGAAGCTGCCCCTGGGCCCGGTGAAGCTCGGCGACATCGCGGACGTGCGGCTCGTCGACGGCCCGGTCTCCATGACCCGCATCGACGGCCAGCGCGCCGCCACCGTCACCGCCAGGCCGACCGGCGACAACACCGGCGCGGTCAGCGCCGACCTCCAGGCGAAGATCAACGCGCTGGACCTGCCGGAGGGCGCCACCGCCGAGATCGGCGGCGTCTCCGAGGACCAGGACGAGGCGTTCGCCAACCTCGGCCTCGCCATGCTGGCGGCGATCGCGATCGTCTTCATGCTGCTGGTCGCGACGTTCCGCTCGCTGGTCCAGCCGCTGATCCTGCTGGTCTCCATCCCGTTCGCCGCGACCGGCGCGATCGGCCTGCTGCTGGCCACCGGCACCCCGATGGGCGTCCCCGCGATGATCGGCATGCTGATGCTGATCGGCATCGTGGTCACCAACGCGATCGTGCTGATCGACCTGATCAACCAGTACCGGGCGCAGGGCTACGGCGTAGTCGAGGCGGTCGTCGAGGGCGGCCGCCACCGCCTGCGCCCCATCCTCATGACGGCCCTGGCGACCATCTTCGCCCTCCTCCCGATGGCCCTCGGCATCACTGGCGAAGGCGGCTTCATAGCCCAGCCGCTGGCCGTGGTCGTCATTGGCGGCCTGGTCACCTCCACCCTGCTGACCCTCCTCCTCGTCCCGACCCTCTACGCGATGCTGGAGCTCCGCAAGGAGCGGCGCGCGAAGAAGCGGGCGGCGAAGCGAGCGTCGAAGGCGGGCGTGCCGTCGCAGTCCTCCCCGGAGTCTTCGGGTGAGCCGGAGACGGCTCGCGTGTGACGCGTCCACGCGTGTGACACGTCCACAGTAAAGACGGCCGGGTTCCGCGAGAGCGGGGCCCGGCCGTTCTCGTTCAGGCGGTTCCCTGTGCGTCCTGCGTGAGGGCCTGGATGAGCCGCATCCAGTGAGACATGTGCTCCTGGCCATGGCGGGTGCTGAGGACGGCGAGTTCGGCGGTGAGGCGATTACGGGTGGCGGGGTCCGCCTCGGCCACGGCGGAGGCGAGAGCGTCCGGCTCCAGGGCTTCGGTGTCACCGGTGAGGAGGAGGGCGGCTTGAGTGTGGGCGGAGGCCGATGGCTGGTCGTCGAAGACCGATCCCTCGATGGCTGCGGCACGGGCCAATGCGTGGGCGTCACGGGCGTCCACGGCACGCGAGACGTAGTCCCGCAGCGCGCCGCGGTCCTGGACGCACTGGAAGGCGATGTCGATGCCCTCGGTGCGGGCGATGTGCAGGAGCGCGAGGTGCACGACCACCGTCGTCGTCATGGGCTCGACGGACGCGAGGAGGGCTTCCGCGGACTCCTCGAGGAGCAGCTCGCCGTTCTCCTGGAGGAAGCTCCTCGCACTGTCCCAGGTCTCGCAGGTCAACCACTCCTGGAGACAGGTCATGACGATCAGTGGCTGGAATGCGGCATCCCGGCCCTCGGAAAGGACGGCCTCCCGCAAGACCTGGTGCTGTGCGGCGACCGGCCACGCGAGAGCCAGCTCCGCGAGAGCGATCGAGGCATCGTCGGAAGCGAGGACTTCCGAATGCCGTGTCCAGAAAGCCCGGCTGTCCGCCCAGGAAGGCGTGTTCACCCAGCCGAGGACCAGGTCCAGGGTCTCCTGCGGGAGAGACAGCCAGTCAGGAGCGGTCCTGCCCGTCTCTCCCTGCCACTCCCGATCCAGAAGATCGCGGTCGGAGGGCGACTTGCGAGCCCAGTTGCGTAGGGTCTGGCGGGCGCGCACGGTCACATCGCCGGGCCGGTCGGGCGACTCGCCGACAGTCATACGGATGAGTTCTCGCAGGCCGACTGTCCGGTTGGGCTCGGGACGTCCGAGCCGGAAGACCTCACGCTCGTAGCTGATCCTGCTTGCGGCGGCGGGGTGTGCCGTGGCGAGTTCGCCGGCCGCAGACGTGTAGGCCCGTAGGGAAGCTGATTCGTTTCCAGTGTCGGCCAGGTGTGCTGCGAGGTTGTTGAGGGCCATGACCAGGTCGTGGAGGTACGCGGCGGGGTTGGCGCCGGCGAGTTGCGTGTAGTGGCGTACGGCTTCCTGGGCGGGTTCGAGTGCGCCTTGGCGGTCCCCGACTCCGGCCAGGTGCGCGGCGAGGTTGTTGAGTGATCCCGCGAGGTTGGGCAGGTGGGCGGCGGGGTTGGTCTCGGCGAGTTGGGTGTAGTGGCGTAAGGCTTCGCGGGCGGGTTCGAGTGCGCCTTGGCGGTCCCCGACTCCGGCCAGGTGCGCGGCGTAGTTGTTGAGTGCCATGGCGAGGTCGGAGAGGTGGGCGGCGGGGTTGCTGTCGGCGAGTTGGGTGTAGTGCTGTACGGCCCTGTGGGCGGCTTCGAGTGCGCCTTGGGGGTCTCCCGTTCCGGCCAGGCGGTTGGCGAGGTTGTTGAGTGCCATGGCGAGGTTGGGCAGGTGGGCGGCGGGGTTGGTGTCGGCGAGTTGGGTGTGGTGCTGTACGGCTTCGCGGGCGTGTTCGAGCGCGCCTTGGCGGTCCCCTGCGTCGGCAAGACGGTTGGAGAGGTTGTTGAGCGAGGAGGCGAGGTCGGGTAGGTAGGCGGCGGGGTTGGTGCGGGCGAGGTGGCGTCGGATGCGTACGGCTTCTTGGGCGGGTTCGAGTGCGCCTTGGCGGTCTCCTAGGTCGGCCAGGTGGCTGGCGAGGTTGTTGAGTGCCATGGCGAGGTCGGGGAGGTGAGCTGCGGGGTTGGTTTCGGCGAGTTGGGTGTAGTGGTGTACGGCTTCTTGCGCGGGTTCGAGTGCGCCTTGGCGGTCCCCTAGGTCGGCCAGATGGTTGGCGAGGTTGTTGAGTGATCCGGCGAGGTCGGGTAGGTAGGCGGCGGGGTTGGTGTGGGCGAGGTGGCGTCGGATGCGTACGGCTTCCTGGGCGGGTTCGAGCGCGCCTCTGCGGTCCCCTATGCCCGCCAGGTGCGCGGCGAGGTTGTTGAGTGCCATGGCGAGGTTGGGAAGGTAGGCGGCGGCGTTGGTGTGGGCGAGCTGGGTGTAGTGCTGTACGGCTTCGCGGGCGGGTGCGAGTGCGCCTTGGCGGTCCCCGTGGTCGGCCAGACGGTTGGAGAGGTTGTTGAGCGAGGTGGCGAGGTCGGGTAGGTAGGCGGCGGGGTGGGTGTGGGCGAGCTGGCGTCGGATGCGTACGGCTTCTTGAGCATGTTCGAGTGCGCCCCGGCGGTCCCCTGTGTCGGCCAGATGATTGGCCAGGTTGTTGAGTGATGCGGCGAGGTCGGGGTTGTAGGCGGCGGGGTTGGTACGGACAAGGTGGCGTCGGATGCGTACGGCTTCCTGAGCGGGCGCGAGTGCGCCTTGGCGATCACCGGTGCCGGCCAGGTGGCTGGCGAGGTTGTTGAGTGCACTGGCGAGGTCGGGAAGGTAGGCGGTGAGGTTGGTTTCGGCGAGTTGGGTGTAATGGCGTACGGCTTCCTGGGCGGGTGCGAGTGCGCCTCGGCGGTCCCCAGCGTCAGCCATGTGCGCGGCGAGGTTGTTGAGTGCCATGGCGAGGTCGGCAAGATGAGCGGTGGGGTCGTTGTCGGCAAGTTGGGTGTAGTGGCGTACGGCTTCTTGGACTGGCTCAAGGGCGCCGAGGCGGTCTCCGATGTTCGCCAGGTAGGCGGCGTGGTTGTTGAGTGATCCGGCGAGATCGGGAAGATGTGCGGGGTCTGCTTCAGCCACGTCTCTGAAGACGTCGACCGCCTCCTGGGACAACTCCAGGGCCGCCGTGTGCTGTGCGCTCTCCGACAAGGTCGTCGCGAGATTCAGCAGCGCCTCCGCAAGCAGAGGACGCGCGTTGTCGGAGTCCCACTCCGCAAGCTCACGCAGCAAGTCGATGCCCGGCCCGGGAGTGCTGGCCCATACCGCGTGACGCGCCAGCCACGTTTGTACGTACGGATCGACTCGCTCCCAATGGCCGACCTCGGCCTGTCGTCGGAGGAGATCCACGATTGCCCGCAGCACCACTGTTGCGGCGGCCGCGCCCGTAGGGCCTTTGCGCTTCCGCAGATGAGTGACGAACTCCCGGTGATACAACCGGTACACCGCCTGCGGACCCGCGCTGTCCTCCACGATGTAGCGGCCGTACTCGGCGAGCACCCAGTCGACGTCAGCCTCGTCGTAGCAGACCCCCTCCCCGCCGAGCGCCGACGCCACCGTCTCCCACACTCCGCCCGCCGGCATTCCGCGTCCGGCGGCCCACGCGAGTGCCGTCAGGAGGTCCCGGGCCGCGGACGGAAGCTCGGTGCCGTCGGCGCGATTCCGCCGTGCTCCGCCGCGCAGGTCTTCCTCGAACGCGGCTTCCACGGAGTCCGGCAGCCCGGCGAGCAGGTCATCCGCGGAGACGGCGCCTTCCTTGAGCCGGGCGATGAGGAAACCGGTCACCAGCCGGGCGAAGAGGAAGCCCCCGCCCTGTGCCGTCGCACGGTTCGCCAAGGCCTCGGCGACTTCGGTGCCGTCGACCCCGGCCGCCTCGCAGCGACGCCGTACGTACTCCGCGATGTCGTCCCGAGTGCCCGGCTCGTTCTCCAGATCGACCCTGTGGACGCTGTCACCGATGTGCTGGACCAAGGCGTCGTAAAGGGTCGTGTCGGGCTTCAGCAGATTACGGAAGGGCCGTTCCCTGGAGCCGACCAGCACCGGGAGCATCCGGCTCAGCGGGAAGACCAGTTCCTCGATGACACTCTGGGTGTGTTCGGCCGGCACCTCGTCGAGTCCGTCCAGGACCACCACGGGAGGCTCCGGCAGGTCCCGGAGTTCGGCTCTGAGAGCGTCCGCGTTCCTCGGCTCGCCGAGGCCGAGCTGAGCGGCGATGTCCGCCGCCACCTGAGTCGCGTCCAGGCCTCGCATGTGCACGGCGGCGAAGGTCCGGGCGGGCCGCTCACCGGGATCCGGATCTCCTTCCCGGATCGCCCCCTGTTCCTCGGCCCGCCTGCGCTGCGCGGGGTCCGCGAGCGTGGCTACCCGTCCCAGCACCGCCGACTTGCCGCATCCCGCCGGACCGGTGACCAGGAAGAGACCGGGCGCCGCCGTCCGCATCCATCCGACGATTTCGCCGAGCACCCGCTCCCGGCCGGTGAAGAACCAGCCCTCCTCCTGATGCCCCACGCCGCGTGCCGCAAGGACCAGGTGCTCGACCAGAACCGGTGGTGCGGCCGGGTCGGACTTCGGGTTGGGGAACGCCGGCCGCTCGTCGCCGACCGCCACCCTCTCCGGCGTCTGCTTGTCCTCCGCCCAGTGGCTTCGGACCGCCGCCATCAGGTCGGTACCGGTGACCAGCTCGTTGTGAGCGCTCCACGCGGTGCGGTAGTGGTCGGTGTGCGGGCCTGTGGCGAGTGCCTGCGCCACGGCCTCCATCAACGGCCCGTAGCCTTCACCAAGTTCACCGGGACGGCAACTGGCCATCACGCCGAGCCATTTGGAGCGTCCTTGAGGCAGTGACGTCTTCCGCAGATTGTCCAAGGCGCGGTCGACACTCGGGGCGAGACCGGCCCCCGAATGGCAGGTGTCCAGCACCAGCAGTGTCTGATCGGCACCAGAGGCCATGGCCGTGTCGACGAGCTCCTGGGCGGAGACGCCGTGTTCCCGCAGCAGCATCGCGCGTTCGAACTGGTTCCCGGTCAGTTTCAGATCACCGAGCACCAGCCTCAGCTCCTGGCCGTCCAGCTCGCCGTGTCCCGACCAGAGGATCAGCGCCGGACCGTTCCCGCCCTCCCGCTGCCAGAAGGTCCGCCACTCCTCCTTCTCCCGCCGGAAGGCCGCCTTGTCCGGGTCCTTATCCGCTCCCACCACCCGAACCACGAACCCGAGGCCCCGCAACCGCTCCGCGATCCCCAGCATCTGCTCCCGCGCGCCGGTCAGCCGACGTGACGCGGGCGCGTCCTCGTACGCCTCGCAGACCACGCACAGCGCCGTCGCCAGGTACGCCTCAGCCGACGGCTCACTCACAGCCCACCACCAGCACCAGCGCCGTCACCGTCCGCTCGGGCCGACTCCCGGCCCCCACCTTCAGCCGGTGCACGCCCGGTGCGAGACCGGTCAGGGCGGTGACGTAGCGCCCGCCGTCCAGATTCCGCAGTGGAATCACCCCGCCCTCCCCGTCCTCGGGGTCCACCCGAACCCCCACGGCCAGCTCCGCGTACCCGGGGGAGTCCCGCGCGGCCGTCACCACCACCTCGCACGGCTCGCCCTCGGCCACCACGTCGGGCACCCGCACACCCAGCGCCGTCGTCTCGTCGCCCGGCCCCCGGTGATAGACCGGTGCGCCCGCCAGCCACCCCGACAACCCCTCCCGCACAGCCCGGTTGTTCTGCAACGAGCCGTGCTGCTCCCACGGCGTGTACGCGGGCCGTCCCGCCCCCACGTGCGCACTGGACAGCGCGGGCACCCGGCCGTCGCCGCCCTCGTCGGCGCCGTCGATGGTGAGCAGAGGGGTCAGTCGCCCCGCACCGTCGACGACGGCCGTGGTGGGCGTCGGTTGCAGCGCGCCGCTGACCGGCGCGTACTCCACGCCGTAGGCGGCCCCCGCGCGGGACTCCCGCAGGTCCGAGTGGAACGTCTGCGCGTCGTCCAGCAACTCCGCGTCCAGCCCCGGTAGCCCGGTCACCTCACGCGCGTAGTGCAGTCCCGTCCGACCGGGCACGCCGTCCAGGCAGGCGTAGTCGGGGCTGAGCTGGTGCAGCGACGGCAGGCTGCGGGCGAAGTCCGACAGGTTCAGCGGCACCAGGCGGGCGAGGCCGCCCCGCAGCTCGCTCACCCGCAGTCCGTTCACCAGATACAACAGCGCGTCCAGCGACCCCCGGTACGGCGTCCCCAGGGTCACCACCCGGCGGGTGATCTCCGCGCCGCCGCCCAGTTCGACGTACTGCCGGGCCACCAGCCCGCCCATCGAGTGGCAGACGAAGACGACCTTGGCGTCCGGGTGCCCGGCCTCCCGCCACCGGTCCAGCTCTTCGCTCACCCGCTCGCCCAGCCGCTCGGCGTTGTAGCGGCAGGACAACCGCCAGTCGTACGCGAAGGCGATCAGATTGGCCGGCGTGCTCGGGTCGTCGCCGGGTGGGCGGAGGTCCAGGGTGAAGTGCCGTCGCAGCCAGCCGAGCAGGTCCGTGTATCCCTCGACGAGCGGGGAGAGCCCCGGCAGGCCGTGGACGTCTCGCATCACGCCCACCGGCCGTACGCCGTCCCCGGGGTGGCCGTCCAGCACCCCCCTCGGCAGTGCCAGGTCCTTCAGGGAGCCGCCCAGGGTCCTGATGCCCCGTAACAGCGCCTCGCCCGACGGCCCCCACACCTCCCTGCCGTCCGCGTCCGCCAGCCGGCTCCCCATGATGCCGGGGACCACCACCACGAGGTCGTCCACCTGGTTGCGCCCTGTCGCCATTCCGCCCCCGTGCGTGCACGTGCTGTGAGGAGCCAAGCGTAGTGACGCGCGCGGGAAATGAGGCCCCGTCCGGCAACGAGCGCCCCCGCTTCCGCGGTGTGGACGCCGTCGGGCGGATACCGACGGTTACGTATCCTGTGGCCTCGAACTGCTCAACGGGGGAGAGGATCGGGCGGTGGCGCTGTACAGGGACGATCCGCGGTCGGTCGGCGGGTACAGGCTCGTCGACCGGCTCGGGGCCGGGGGCATGGGGGTCGTCTACCGGGGCAGGTCGCGGTCCGGGCGCGAGGTCGCCGTGAAGGTGGTGCACGCCCAATACGCGCAGGACCCGGTCTTCCGCACCCGCTTCCGGCAGGAGATCGAGGCGGTCCGCCGGGTCAGCGGCGCCTTCACCGCGCCGGTGCTGGACGCCGACGCGGAGGCGGGGCGGCCGTGGATGGCGACGCAGTACGTGCCCGGCCGCTCGCTCGCCGAGCGGATACGGGAGCACGGCCCGCTGCGCGACGCCGAGTTGCGCCGGCTCGCGCTGGGGCTGGTGGAGGCACTGCGGGACATCCATCGGGCCGGGGTGGTGCACCGGGACCTCAAGCCGGCCAACGTCCTGATGGCCGAGGACGGGCCGCGTGTCATCGACTTCGGCATCTCACGCGCCACCGAGAACCTCACGCTGACCGAGACGGGCCAGATGATCGGCACCCCGCCGTTCATGTCGCCGGAGCAGTTCACCGACGCCCGCGCGGTCGGCCCGGCCTCGGACGTCTTCTCGCTGGGCGCGCTGCTGGCGTTCGCGACGACGGGCCGCGGCCCGTTCGAGGCGGAGAGCCCGTATCTGACGGCGTATCGGGTCATCAACGACGAGCCGGTGCTGGACGGCGTCCCGCGGCAGCTGCGCGAGATCCTGGAGCGGTGTCTGGCCAAGGAGCGCGCCGACCGGCCCGCTCTGGAGGAGCTGGCCGGCGAGTTCGCCGCCGCGCTGCCCGAACCGGCGCCGGGCGACGCGCCGACGGTGACCCTGCGGCTGGATCCGCCGGAGGCGGAGACGACCCACCCGGGCGGCCCGGCCGATCCGGCGACCGGCGGGTCCGGTGTCCGGCGGAGCGGGATCCGGCCGCTGCTGGCCGCCACCGGCACGGTCGGCGCGCTCGCCCTGGGTCTGGTGGCGTATCTGATGGGGCCCGGCGCGCAGGGCGGGGCGACGCCCGGCGGCTCGGCGGATCCCACACCGACGGCGGTCTCGCGGTGGGGTGAGCTGCCGCAGGGCTGGCGGTCCTGGCGGACGACGGTGTTCGAGAAGGCGCCGCGCGGTGCGCGCAGCCCGCTCGGCGGCATCGGCGCGAGCACCGGGCCGCAGTGTCTGCTGGCGGGCGACGCGGTCTACTGCGGCGGCGACGCCATGCTGCCGGTGCGGCTCGATGCGCTCACCGGGAAGACGGTCTGGCGTGCCGACCTGCTGCCCGACGGGGTGGACGCCGAGCGGTGGAACGCCGGCGAGGTCCTCGGGGTGCGGGACGGCGTGGTCGTCGTACGGCAGTCCGTCGCCGACGCGAACCAGGAGAACGAGGAGATCACCGTCACCGGCCTCGACGCGGCGACCGGCGAGCGCCGGTGGAGCCGCGTGGTGCGCGAGGACTACGGCACCGTCCAGTACCTCGACGGCCTGGTCCTCCACCAGGCGTCCGACGGCCGCTCGGTCACCGCCCGCTCCGCGCGCACCGGCGAGCGGCGCTGGACGGCGGAGCTCCCGGCGAACCACTACTGCACCTTCCTGGAGCCGGCCTCGCAGGGCGGCCAGGAGCTGTACGCGGACTGCTCGTCCGAGGCCTCCGAGGCGTCGGTGCTCCTGCTCCTCGACCCGGGCGACGGCTCGGCGCGCCGGTTGACCATGCCCTTCGAGAGCACCCTGTTCGGGGCCGCGGACGGCCGGCTGGTCTTCATGGAGTGGGCGGAGGGCTCGGGCCTGGGCTTCGCGGACGCCGCGTACCGGGCGGTGCTGCTGGTCGACCCGGACACCGGGAACCGCAAGCGGGTGAAGCTGGCCGCCGAGTTCGAGGGGAACGTCGTGCTGGCCGACGACACCCTGTGGATCACCACGTCCAACGGGGTCGTACGGGCCGTCTCGCCGACGACGGGCAAGGAGCTGTGGCGGACCGGGACCACGCTGGAGCAGCCGGGCGAGGCGGTGCTCGATCCGCGGGGACGCACACTGTTCCTCGCCAGCCTGAGCGGGCGGGTGGCGGCGCTCGACGCCCGTGAGGGCACCCCGCTGTGGGAGACGTATCCGCGGGCCGAGCGGGTCACAGCCAACGGCTGGGCCGGGCCCGAGGTGTTCCTGAACGAGGGCAGCCTCGTCGTGGCCACCCCGGACGGCACCGTCTTCTCCCTCGATCCCGGTCACCCCGACGCGAAGCCCGCATCGGGGTGACCGGGGCCGGGACGGCTACGGCTACGGCAGCGCCAGCATCCGCTCCAGCGCCAGCTTGGCGAACGCCTCGGTCTCCGGGTCGACCTCGATGCGGTTGACGAGGTTGCCCTCGGCCAGCGACTCCAGGGCCCAGACCAGGTGGGGGAGGTCGATGCGGTTCATCGTGGAGCAGAAGCAGACCGTCTTGTCGAGGAAGACGATCTCCTTGCCCTCGGGGGCGAAACGGTTCGCCAGACGGCGGACCAGGTTCAGCTCGGTGCCGATGGCCCACTTGGAGCCGGCCGGGGCCGCCTCCAGCGCCTTGATGATGTACTCCGTCGAGCCGACGTAGTCCGCCGCGGCCACGACCTCGTGCTTGCACTCGGGGTGCACCAGGACGTTCACGCCCGGGATGCGCTCGCGCACGTCGTTCACCGAGTCGAGGCTGAAGCGGCCGTGCACCGAGCAGTGGCCGCGCCACAGGATCATCTTCGCGGCGCGCAGCTCGTCGGCGGTCAGGCCGCCGTTCGGCTTGTGCGGGTTGTAGACGACGCAGTCGTCCAGGGACATGCCCATGTCGCGGACGGCGGTGTTGCGGCCCAGGTGCTGGTCGGGCAGGAACAGCACCTTCTCGCCCTGCTCGAACGCCCAGTCGAGGGCGCGCTTGGCGTTGGAGGAGGTGCAGATGGTGCCGCCGTGCTTGCCGGTGAAGGCCTTGATGTCCGCGGACGAGTTCATGTACGAGACGGGGACGACCTGATCGGCGATCCCGGCCTCGGTCAGCACGTCCCAGCACTCCGCGACCTGCTCGGCCGTCGCCATGTCGGCCATGGAGCAGCCGGCGGCGAGGTCGGGCAGGACGACCTTCTGGTCGTCGGAGGTGAGGATGTCCGCGGACTCCGCCATGAAGTGGACACCGCAGAAGACGATGTACTCGGCCTCAGGGCGGGCGGCCGCGTCCCGGGCCAGCTTGAAGGAGTCGCCCGTGACGTCGGCGAACTGGATGACCTCGTCGCGCTGGTAGTGGTGGCCGAGCACGAAGACCTTGTCGCCCAGCTTCTCCTTGGCCGCGCGGGCGCGCTCCACCAGGTCCGGGTCGGACGGCGAGGGCAGGTCGCCGGGACACTCCACGCCACGCTCGCTCCTCGGGTCGGCCTCGCGGCCGAGGAGCAGCAGGGCGAGGGGCGTCGGCTGTACGTCGAGCTCCTGGGTCTGGGCGGTGGTCACGACACGCACCCTTTCTTTTCTGCGGCTCGCCGGTCCGGGAGACCGGACCGGCGGGTGGCGGGACAGCGTTGCGCGCTTTTCGTCGAATTGACGCTATCTATCATAACCGCTTCACGTCACGTTGACGATGTCCATTGCGTCGATGTGACGTGAATCCCGATGTCCGGAACGTCGCCTTGTCCCCGGGCCCGCACCGAGGCGCTGTCCGCCCGCGCGGGCATGTGCGAGCATGAAAAGAAGCCAAGGAGAAAAGACTCGGGTCCGTCCCGGAATGAATCCGCGGCCCCGCCGGTTGCAACCGTCGGCAAGCAGTCTCCGTACAACCCGGGAGAGATGTAGATGTCCGTATCGGACGAGACCAGCACCGTCACCGACGGCATCATCCTGTCCGACGCCGCCGCGGCGAAGGTCAAGGCCCTGCTCGACCAGGAAGGCCGTGACGACCTGGCCCTGCGTGTCGCCGTTCAGCCCGGCGGCTGCTCCGGCCTGCGCTACCAGCTCTTCTTCGACGAGCGCTCGCTCGACGGCGACGTCGTCAAGGACTTCGGCGGCGTCAAGGTCGTCACCGACCGTATGAGCGCCCCGTACCTGGGCGGCGCGTCCATCGACTTCGTGGACACCATCGAGAAGCAGGGCTTCACGATCGACAACCCGAACGCGACCGGTTCCTGCGCCTGCGGCGACTCCTTCAGCTGAGCCGAGTGACGTGGAAGGCGGCGGCCCCCTCGGGGGCCGCCGCCTTCGCGTAGGTACGTACGGCCGCGTTCCTACCGCGGTGCCGGCAGCCGCGCGCCCGGCTTCTCCAGCGGGACCGGCTCGCCGTCGGTGCCGACCACCTCGCGGTCGCCGAGCGGCCCGTCCAGCTCGACCGTGCGGTGCTGCACCTTGGCGATCATGATGCAGAC
Source organism: Streptomyces sp. NPDC001532 (assembly GCF_040298625.1). Classification (NCBI taxonomy): domain Bacteria; kingdom Bacillati; phylum Actinomycetota; class Actinomycetes; order Kitasatosporales; family Streptomycetaceae; genus Streptomyces; species Streptomyces sp. NPDC001532. Next base: position 71,724 of record NZ_JBEPAL010000030.1, on the reverse strand, counting down.
CTTGTCCGGCCAGGGCGTCTCGGTCACCGTGACCGTCACCCGGCCCGCGCTCTCCGTCGCCGTCGCCTCGTAGTCGGAGCAGACCCCGCCGGTGAAGGCCACGGTCAGCTCGTCGCCCTCGGCGGTGTAGCCCTCCACCGTCACGTCCCGGCTCTCACCCGGCTGCCCCGACTCCGGCCCCGTCGGCCGCGGGCTCGGGTTCTCGGTCGGTGCCCCGGACGGCGTGGACGAGGTCAGATACCTCGGGTCGACCGCCGGATACGTCACCGTGAAGGTGTCCGCCGCCCCCGGCGCCCGCACCTCGAACAGCCAGGACGGCACCAGCGTCGGCCGCGCGTCCACGAAGTGCGAGGCCAGCCCGAACGTCGCGTTCTCCACGGTGATCACCTGCCGCGGCGCGGCCGTCGGTGCGTCCGTCAGCGCGCCCGCCTCCGCGTCCGTCTCGCAGGGCGCCTGCTGCCGCTCCTCCGCCCCGTCCAGCGGTACGGGACTGGCGCAGCCGCCGATGCTCGCACCCCGGCCCGGCTCCTGGGCGCCGTTCAGCCGATCCAGCGTCCGGCGGGCGTCCAGGACGGGATACGTGTCCCCCTTCACCGGCGCCCCGAGCTGGCCGCTGCCGGTCACCACCTCGCCCTGCGCGCTGACGGTCAGGCCGGTCGGCCAGCCGTAGGTCGGCAGCCCGCCGACCACCGGGTCCACGTTCACCACCCGCTGCGCGCCCATCACCTGCGAGGCGTCCGCGCGGGCGGAGTCCAGCCCGACCGCCTTCAGCACCGGCGCGGCGGCCTTGCGTGCCGCCGCCTCGCTCACCGGGTCGGCGGAGGCGGGGCCGGGCGACTCCTCGCAGACCGTGGCGCTCCGGCAGTCGTCCGTGTCGGGGGCGTACCGGGTGAAGGTCCAGGTGCCCGGCGCCTGCCTGTTCACCTGGAGACTCGGGCCCTGGCCGTCCTTGCCGGAACCGACCTTCCAGGCCTGCCCCTCCGCCACCGGCGTCCCGTCCACGCCGAGCGCCGCGGCCAGCCGCGCGACCTCCGCCTCGCCGACCTCGCCCTTCGCCCAGTGGACGGGCGCCGAGCCGGGGCCCTTCGGCAGCGAGCCGGAGGCCTGGTACGTCACACCGCGGGGGTCGGGCTCGCCGGGCGCGATCCCGTTGCCCGCGCCCTCCGCGTAACCGTCGAGCGCGAGCGGCGGCGGCGAACCGTCGTCCCCGGCGGGCGCGCCGGACTCCCTGTCCCCGGACCCTCCGCCACCCGCCGACGCGGCGAGGTACGTCCCACCACCGCCGACCAGCAGCACCGCCGCGGCCACGGAGGCGATCACGGCGGGGGAGCGGCGCCGGGAGCGGACAGCGCCGTCGGGGGAGTGGGTCTGGTCCGCGCGGGTGACGTCCGGAGTGTCGGAGTCGTGGGAGGCATCGACATCGGAGTCGGCGTCGACATCGGCGTGGACATCGGAGTCGGCGTCGACATCGGAGTCGGCGTCGGAGTCGCGCGGAGTGCCGGCGTCGACCGGCGCGGTGGTGTCGTCGGGCCCGGTGGTGCCGGGAACGTCGGCTTCCGCGCCCGACGCCTCCTCGGATGCCTCCGGACGGGCGTCGTCCGCGTCGCCCGTGTCGTCCGGCGCACCGGCTCGCCCGGCCGTGTCTTTCCGCGTGTCGTCCCGCGTGTCGTCCCGACCCCGCGAGGCGTCCTCGCTCCGGCCGGCGGGCCCCGGCTCGCCCACGACCTCGTCGTCGTTGTCGGGTCGCTCGGTGTTCACCGCATCGCTCCTTCGGCCGCACAGCTGTTACGGGGGACAGCGATGGGACGTGGCGGAGGAGCGTGCGGTTCCCGTCGGACGGCCGCCTCAGTCGCCGTAGTCGGACATCGCGTCCAGAAGCCGGGCGGAGGCCGGCGGCACGGACACGCCGTGGATCAGGGACGGAGGGACGGGCAGCGCCGCGCCGTGGTCCGGAACCGACCAGTGCGGGGCCATCCGGGCGCAGTCGCCGCGCAGCGAGGCCAGATCGCCTTCGAGGTCGGCGAGCGCGGCAGCGGGCGCGGGAGCGTCGAGGTTCGTCATAGCGGCACCGTAAGCACGCGGCGGCTCACGAAGAAAGATCTACTATCGGGTAGTTTTCCCGCTTCGGCCGGCACCGCGCGTACCGGGTAGCGTGGACTGTCATTACCCCTCCACCCAGGAGAGTCCCCGCCGTGCGCATCGCAGTCACCGGCTCCATCGCCACCGACCACCTCATGACCTTCCCCGGCCGCTTCGCCGACCAGTTCGTCGCGGACCAGCTGCACACGGTCTCGCTCTCCTTCCTGGTCGACAACCTCGACGTCCGCCGGGGCGGCGTCGGCGCGAACATCGCCTTCGGCATGGGCCAGCTCGGCACCCGGCCGATCCTCGTGGGCGCCGCCGGGTTCGACTTCGACGAGTACCGGGCCTGGCTGGACCGGCACGGCGTCGACACCGGCTCGGTCCGGATCTCCGAGACCCTGCACACCGCCCGCTTCGTCTGCACCACCGACGCCGACCACAACCAGATCGGCTCCTTCTACACCGGTGCGATGAGCGAGGCCCGCCTGATCGAGCTGAAGACGGTCGCGGACCGCGTCGGCGGCCTCGACCTCGTCCTGATCGGCGCCGACGACCCGGAGGGCATGCTCCGCCACACGGAGGAGTGCCGCTCCCGGTCCATCCCGTTCGCCGCCGACTTCTCCCAGCAGATCGCCCGGATGAACGGCGAGGAGATCCGGATACTGCTGGACGGGGCGACGTACCTTTTCTCCAACGAGTACGAGAAGGGCCTCATCGAGTCCAAGACCGGCTGGACGGACGAGGAGATCCTGGCCAAGGTCGGCCACCGCGTCACCACCCTCGGCTCGCGCGGTGTGCGCATCGAGCGGGTCGGCGAGGACCCGATCGAGGTCGGCTGCCCGGAGGAGGAGCGCAAGGCCGACCCCACCGGCGTTGGCGACGCCTTCCGCGCCGGCTTCCTGTCGGGTCTGGCCTGGGGCGTCTCGCTGGAGCGTGCGGCGCAGGTCGGCTGCATGCTGGCGACCCTCGTCATCGAGACGGTCGGCACCCAGGAGTACCAGCTGCGCCGCGCCCACTTCATGGACCGCTTCACCAAGGCGTACGGCCATGACGCCGCCGCCGAGGTCCAGGCACACCTGGCCTGATCCCACCGCCGGGCCCAGGCACACCTGGCCTGATCCCACCGCCGGGGCCCGGGCGCACCCGGCCTGATCCCACCGCCAGGGCCCAGGCACACCCGGCCCGGTCCCGCCGGAGCGGCCACACGTCCGCCCCGGCGGGAGCGTCCTCGCGCCCGGTGTGTCAGCGCGTCCGGGTGTGTCAGCTCGTCCGGCGGACCAGGTAGGCCGTACCGCGCTCCGCCGGCTCCTCGCCGACGTACTCCTGGCCGCGCATCGCGCACCACGCCGGGATGTCCTGCCGGGCCGCCGCGTCGTCCGAGAGCACCCGCACGGTGCCGCCCACCGGGACGGTCCCGATCACCTTGGCCAGCTCGATCACCGGCAGCGGGCACAGCTTGCCGAGCGCGTCCAGCACCAGCGCGTCCCCGCCGCCCCGCGGTACGGCGGTGGCCGGCGCCGGCGCGCTCAGCTTCTCCCGCACCCCGGCCACCGCCGACGGCAGCACCGCCAGGAACCGGTCGACGTCCTCCTCCGGCGTCCCCGGCGGCAGCGACACCCGGACGTTGCCCTCGCTCAGCACCCCCATCGCCCGCAGCACATGGCTGGGCGTCAGCGTGCTGCTCGTACAGGACGAACCGGAGGAGACCGAGAAGCCCTCGCGGTCCAACTCGTGCAGCAGCGCCTCCCCGTCGACATAGAGACAGGAGAAGGTGACGATGCCGGGCAGCCGCCGCTCCGGCTCGCCCACCACCTCCACGTCCGGCACCAGCTGCGGCACCCGGACCCGGATCCGCTCCGTCAGCTCCCGCAGCCGCGCGGCCTCCGCGGCCGCCTCCGCGCGCACCGCCCGCAGCGAGGCGGCGGCGGCCACGACGGCCGGGATGTTCTCGAACCCGGCGGCCCGTCCCGACTCCCGCTCGTCCACCGGCCCTTGCGGCGCGAACCGCACACCCTTGCGCACGACGAGCAGTCCGACCCCGGACGGCCCGCCCCACTTGTGGGCGCTGGCGGTCAGCAGCGACCAGTCGCCCGCGACCGGCCCCCAGCCCAGCGACTGCGCCGCGTCCACCAGCAGGGGCACCCCGGCCGCCCGGCACGCCTCGGCCACCTCGGCGACCGGCTGCACGGTGCCCACCTCATGGTTGGCGGACTGAAGGCAGGCCAGCGCGGTGTCCGCGCGCAGCGCGGCCGCGTACTCCCCGGCGGCCGCCTCACCCGTGCGCCGCACGCCCACCCGGGTGACCGTTCCGCCGTCCGCCTCGTGGGTCTCGGCGGCGTGCAGTACAGAGGAGTGTTCGACCGCTGACACGATCAGGTGGCGTCCGGCCCGCCGCCGGCCCGCCAGCGCCCCACCGATCCCGGAGTGCACGGCCCGGGTGCCGGAGGAGGTGAACACCAGCTCGTCCGGCCGGCAGCCCACCGCCTCCGCGGCCGCCTCCCGCGCCGCGTCCAGCAGCATCCGGGCCCTGCGGCCCTCCCGGTACAGCCGCGCGGGGTCGGCCCAGCCCTCGTCGAGGGAGGCCTGGAGGGCCTGGCGGGCCACGGGGTGCAGGGGCGCGGCGGAGGCGGCATCGAAGTAGGACACACCGCAACGCTAGAACGTCCGACCGGACCAGTGCCCCGCCCCCTCGCCGGAGCCCCCGTCAGATCCCCCCGGAATACCGCGTTCCACCCCGTCTGAGTGACCCCCGGCGCGTGGAGGGACCCTCCCCGCGCGACCCCAAAACGCGTCCAGTAGGGTTTGGTCCGCATAAACATCCAAACCCCTGCCCGACGCAGGGCGGCGACCGACCAGCGAGAAGGCAGGCCGCAGCCGATGCGCGCGGGCGAGACTCTCGGGAAGGCGCTACGTGAGTCCCAACGGCTCCGACCGCTCGCCGCGGCGCCCGATGCGGCGGAAGCTGCTGCAGGCACTGACCGCGGGCCTGGTCCTGGCGACCGCCACCGGTTGCACATGGGAGGACTTCCCCCGCCTTGGCATGCCCACCCCCACCACGGAAGAGGCGCCGACCGTCCTCTCCCTGTGGCAGGGCTCCTGGGCTGCCGCGCTCGCCGTCGGCGTGCTGGTGTGGGGCCTCATCCTGTGGAGTGCGATCTTCCACCGGCGCAGCCGCACCAAGGTGGAGGTACCTCCGCAGACCCGGTACAACGTGCCGATCGAGGCGCTGTACACGGTTGTTCCGATCATCATCGTCTCGGTGCTCTTCTACTTCACGGCCCGCGACGAGTCGAAGCTGCTCAGCCTGGAGAAGAAGCCCGACGTCACGGTGAACGTGGTCGGCTTCCAGTGGAGCTGGTGCTTCAACTACATCGAGAACGTCGAAGGTTCCACGGGCGACGCCAAGACCTCCAAGGAACTGGCCGCGGTCCCGGAACGCTACAAGAAGGACTTCCCGGACAACGCGGGCGGTGTCTACACCTGCGGTACGCCGGGTGAGCGCAACCCGCAGACGGGCAACCCCGGTCCGACGCTGTGGCTGCCGGAGGGCAAGACGGTCCGCTTCGTCCTCACCTCGCGTGACGTCATCCACTCCTTCTGGGTGGTGCCGTTCCTGATGAAGCAGGACGTCATCCCCGGCCACCCCAACGCCTTCCAGGTGACCCCGAACCGTGAGGGCACCTTCCTGGGCAAGTGCGCCGAGCTGTGCGGTGTCGACCACTCCCGGATGCTGTTCAACGTGAAGGTGGTCTCCCCCGAGCGTTACGAGCAGCACCTGAAGGAGCTCGCCGAGAAGGGCCAGACCGGTTACGTGCCCGCCGGCATCGAGCAGACCGAGCACGAGAAGAACCGGGAGACGAACATCCTGTGAGTATCGTCAACGAACCTCAAGGCGCCGCCGAGGCCGGCTCCTACGAGAACGAGCTGCCGGTCCGGCGCAAGCAGCCCGGCAACACCGTGGTGAAGTGGCTGACGACCACCGACCACAAGACGATCGGCACGCTGTACCTGGCCACGTCGTTCGCGTTCTTCTGCATCGGTGGTGTGCTCGCGCTCGTCATGCGCGCCGAGCTCGCCCGCCCTGGTACGCAGCTGATCTCCAACGAGCAGTTCAACCAGGCGTTCACGATGCACGGCACGATCATGCTGCTGATGTTCGCGACGCCGCTGTTCGCCGGCTTCGCGAACTGGATCATGCCGCTCCAGATCGGCGCACCCGACGTCGCGTTCCCGCGGCTGAACATGTTCGCCTACTGGCTCTACCTGTTCGGCTCGCTGATCGCGGTCGGCGGCTTCCTCACCCCGAACGGCGCCGCGAGCTTCGGCTGGTTCGCCTACACCCCGCTGTCCGACGCGGTCCGCTCGCCGGGGCTCGGCTCCGACATGTGGATCATGGGTCTGGCCTTCTCCGGCTTCGGCACCATCCTCGGCTCGGTCAACTTCATCACCACGATCATCTGCATGCGCGCACCGGGCATGACCATGTTCCGCATGCCGATCTTCACCTGGAACGTCCTGCTGACCGGTGTCCTGGTCCTGCTGGCCTTCCCGGTCCTGGCGGCCGCGCTGTTCGCCCTGGAGGCGGACCGCAAGTTCGGTGCCCACATCTTCGACGCCGCCAACGGTGGCTCACTACTGTGGCAACACCTCTTCTGGTTCTTCGGACACCCAGAGGTGTACATCATCGCCTTGCCCTTCTTCGGCATCATCAGTGAGGTCATCCCGGTCTTCTCCCGCAAGCCGATGTTCGGCTACTGGGGTCTGGTCGCGGCGACCATCTCGATCGCCGGTCTGTCCGTGACCGTGTGGGCGCACCACATGTACGTCACCGGCGGTGTGCTGCTGCCGTTCTTCTCCTTCATGACGTTCCTCATCGCCGTCCCGACCGGTGTGAAGTTCTTCAACTGGATCGGCACGATGTGGAAGGGCTCGCTGTCCTTCGAGACACCGATGCTCTGGGCGACGGGCTTCCTGATCACCTTCACCTTCGGTGGTCTGACCGGCGTCATCCTGGCCTCGCCGCCGATGGACTTCCACGTCTCCGACTCGTACTTCGTGGTGGCGCACTTCCACTACGTCGTCTTCGGCACCGTCGTCTTCGCGATGTTCTCCGGCTTCCACTTCTGGTGGCCGAAGTGGACGGGCAAGATGCTCGACGAGCGTCTCGGCAAGATCACCTTCTGGACGCTGTTCGTGGGCTTCCACGGCACCTTCCTGGTCCAGCACTGGCTGGGTGCCGAGGGCATGCCGCGTCGTTACGCCGACTACCTGGCGGCCGACGGGTTCACCGCCCTGAACACGGTCTCGACGATCAGCTCGTTCGTCCTCGGTCTGTCGATCCTGCCGTTCCTCTACAACGTGTGGAAGACGGCGAAGTACGGCAAGCCGGTCGGCGTCGACGACCCGTGGGGCTACGGCCGCTCCCTGGAGTGGGCGACCTCCTGCCCGCCGCCGCGGCACAACTTCCTCACCCTGCCGCGGATCCGCAGCGAATCCCCGGCGTTCGACCTGCACCACCCCGACATCGCGGCCCTGGAGCAGCTGGGTCACACCGGGCAGAGCGCGCTCGCGGGCAGCAAGGAGGCCGGCAAGTGAAGATCCAGGGCAAGATGTTCATGTGGCTGAGCGTCTTCGTCCTCGTCATGGCGATCGTCTATGGCGTGTGGTCGAAGGAGCCGGCCGGCACCACGGCCCTCTTCCTGGCCTTCGGCCTGTGCATCATGATCGGCTTCTACCTGGGCTTCACCGCCCGGCGGGTCGACGCGGGTGCGCAGGACAACCTGGACGCCGATGTCGCCGACGACGCGGGCGAGCTGGGCTTCTTCAGCCCGCACAGCTGGCAGCCGCTGGCCCTGGGCATCGGTGGCGCCCTGGCCTTCCTCGGTGTCGCGGTCGGCTGGTGGCTGCTGTACTTCGCCGCCCCCGTGATCCTGATCGGTATCTGGGGCTGGGTCTTCGAGTACTACCGCGGTGAGAGCCGCACGCAGTAGCGAGCACCGGCACGCACCGGACACCGCAGAGCCCGGACACTCCGTCAGGAGCGTCCGGGCTCTGCGTTTGCAGCAACAAGGCTCACTCGACCGGGTTATCCCGCCGCGCCGTCGTTGACAGACCTTCTTAGCGTGAGCCCATGAGCCACACTCCGCGTACTCGCACCGTCGTCGCCTGCGCCCTGCTGGTGACGGCCATCGGCCCGGCCGTCACCGCCTGCAGCGGCGACTCCCACCCGCTGTCGGCCGCGCCGTACGACGCGGCGGACCAGATCGCCTTCAACGGCCCCACCGAGGACGGCAGGAAGGCCGACCCGGACAAGCCCCTGGAGATCACCGCCGAAGGCTCCGAGGGCCGCATCACGGACGTCACGGCCACGGACGCGAACGGCCGCCGGCTGGCCGGCGAACTCTCCGCCGACGGCGGCCGCTGGCACTCCACCTCCCCGCTCGCCGCCGACGCGCACTACACCGTCCGGGTCAGCACCGAGGACGAGGACGGCCGGCAGGGCCGCCGGGTCATCGCCTTCGACACCGGCCGGCCCTCCGCCCAGAAGCGGCTGAACGTCACCTTCGGCCCCGACGCGGGAGAGTACGGCGTCGGCCAGCCCATAACCGCCGAACTGAGCCACGCCGTCGAGGACGCCTCTCAGCGGGCGATCGTCGAACGAGCCCTCCAGGTGCGGTCAACACCCGCGGTGGAGGGCTCGTGGCATTGGGTCGACGAGAAGAAACTGCACTACCGGCCCAAGGAGTACTGGCCGGCGCACGCCACCGTCCAGGTCCGCAGCAACCTGGAGGGCATCAAGGTCAGCGACCGGCTGTGGGGCGGCACCGCCAAGCCCTTGAAGATCACCACGGGTGACCAGGTCGTCGCCGTCACGGACGCCTCCTCGCACTACATGACCGTCTACAAGAACGGCGAGGAGATCAATTCCATCCCGGTCACCACCGGCAAACCCGGTTTCGAGACCCGCAACGGCGTCAAGGTGGTGCTCGGCAAGGAGTACTTCGTGCAGATGCGCAGCACCAGCATCGGCATAGCCGCCGGCTCCTCCGAGTCGTACGACCTGCCGGTGTACTACGCCACCCGGGTCACCTGGAGCGGCGAGTACGTCCACGCCGCACCCTGGTCGGTCGGCTCGCACGGCGCCGCCAACGTCAGCCACGGCTGCACCGGCATGAGCACCGGCAACGCCGCCTGGTTCTACGAGAACGTCCGCGCGGGCGACGTCGTCAAGGTCGTCAACTCCGAGGGCCACACCATGGAGACCTTCGGCAACGGTTTCGGCGACTGGAACCTCAGCTGGGAGAAGTGGCGCACCGGCAGCGCGCTGACCGGCGGCGGCCCCCAGACCCCCAACCCGGTGGAACAGGCCCGTCTGACGCCTCAGAGCGCCTGAGGGCGCCCCTCGGGGCCACCGGCGGCCCCGGCACGCGGACAGCGCGCGGGCGGGCGGCCACGACGAAGCCGCGGCCGCCCGGTGCCTTCGGCCTCAGGCGCTCTGCAGGTGCTTCCGCCGCAGCAGAGCCGCCAGCGACGCCGCGAACTCCACAGGGTCCACCGGCAGGGTCACCGCAGCCTCGGCCCGGCTCCAGGTCGCCAGCCAGGCGTCCTGCGGGCGCCCGATCAGCAGCAGCACCGGCGGGCAGGAGAACACCTCGTCCTTGATCTGCCGGCACAGGCCCATGCCGCCCATCGGCACGGCCTCGCCGTCCAGCACACAGACGTCGATGCCGCCCTTGTCCAGCTCCGACAGGACCGCCTGAGGTGTCGCGCACTCGACGAACTCCACCACCGGGACGTCCGGAGCCGGCCGTCGGCCGGTGGCGAGCCGCACCTGCTCGCGGGTGTTGGAGTCGTCGCTGTAGACCAGCACGGTGGCGGTCGGCTGCATTGTTCCTCCGTGACTTCGGCGTCGTACGGAAAGGCCCGTGGGGCCGGATGCTACTCCTCTGAACACCACGTCAACACCGGTATGGCGGACGGCAACACTCCGAACGGCACCCCCCGGAGTGAGGGCGGGATAAGCGACCGACATAATGTCGGTCGTGGCGACAGCAACGACAGTAGATACCGGGCACGCGCACCCGTCGGTCAACCGGCCGAACCTCGTCAGCGTCGGAACCATCATCTGGCTGAGTTCCGAGCTGATGTTCTTCGCGGCCCTCTTCGCGATGTACTTCACCCTGCGATCGGTGACAGGACCCGAGTTCTGGAGTGAGAAGGCGGACGCCTTGAACTTCCCGTTCTCGGCGACGAACACCACGATCCTGGTGCTCTCCTCCCTCACCTGCCAGCTCGGCGTCTTCGCCGCCGAGCGCGGTGATGTGAAGAAGCTCCGGATGTGGTTCATCGTGACCTTCATCATGGGTGCCATCTTCATCGGCGGACAGGTGTACGAGTACACCGAGCTGGTCAAGCACGAGGGCCTCTCGCTCTCGTCCGACCCCTACGGCTCGGTCTTCTACCTGACCACCGGCTTCCACGGACTGCACGTGACGGGCGGCCTCATCGCCTTCCTGCTGGTCCTCGGCCGCACCTACGCGGCCCGGAGGTTCACCCACGAGCAGGCGACCGCCGCCATCGTCGTGTCCTACTACTGGCACTTCGTCGATGTCGTCTGGATCGGCCTCTTCGCCACGATCTACATGATCAAGTAGCCGGACCCGATCCCACGCGCGTTCCCGAAACGCACATCCCAGAAGCATCGACGCAGAAGATCCTGACACCGGGGTAATCCGTGAAAAAGCTCTCCGCACGACGACGCCATCCGCTGGCGGCGGTCGTCGTCCTACTCCTCGCGCTGGCGGCTACCGGGGGGCTGTACGCCGCGTTCGCACCCGCGGGCAAGGCACAGGCCGACGAAACCGCCCAGTCCCTCGCCATCGACGAGGGCAAGAAGCTCTACGCCGTCGGCTGCGCCAGCTGCCACGGCACCGGCGGTCAGGGCACCTCCGACGGTCCGAGCCTGGTCGGCGTGGGTGCGGCGGCCGTCGACTTCCAGGTCGCCACCGGCCGTATGCCGGCCGCGACCTCCCAGGGCGCCCAGGCGCCGCGGAAGCCGGTCGTCTACTCCCAGGCCGAGATCGACCAGCTCGCGGCGTACATCTCCTCGCTGGGGGCCGGTCCGACCGTCCCGACGAAGGAGCAGTACGGCCCGGAGGGCGCGGACATCGGCGAGGGTGGCGAACTGTTCCGCACGAACTGCGCGCAGTGCCACAACTTCACCGGCAAGGGCGGCGCCCTGACCAAGGGCAAGTACGCGCCGACCCTGGAAGACGTGGACCCGAAGCACATCTACGAGGCCATGCAGACCGGCCCGCAGAACATGCCCTCCTTCCCCGACACGACGCTGTCCGAGCAGAACAAGAAGGACATCATCGCGTACCTGGAGGCGGTCAACAGCGACGAGACGGTGAACCTCGGCGGTACGGACCTCGGCGGCCTCGGGCCGGTCAGTGAGGGTCTGTTCGGCTGGATCGCCGGCCTCGGTGGCCTGATCGCCGTCGCTGTGTGGGTCGCCGCCCGGACCGCAAAGGCCAAGAAGTCATGAGTAGCCAAGACATTCCAGAAGAGAACCTGCCCGCCGCGCAGGACACCACCCACGGTGCGGTGGACGTCGCGGACGAGAAGAACCCGTTCGCCGACCCGGGCCTGCCGCCCCACGAGCACCGGATCCAGGACATCGACGAGCGGGCCGCCAAGCGGTCCGAGCGTACGGTCGCCCTGCTGTTCACGGTGTCGATGCTGGGCACCATCGGCTTCATCGCCTCCTTCGTGACGATCCCGGTCGACAAGTCCGTCTTCGTCTGGCCGCTCGGCCACGTCGGAGCGCTGAACCTGGCGCTCGGTCTGACGCTCGGCATCGCGCTGTTCTGCATCGGCGCCGGCGCGGTCCACTGGGGCCGCACGCTGATGTCGGACGAGGAGATGGTCGGCGAGCGTCACCCGATCGAGGCCCCCGCCGACGTCCGTGCCCAGGTGCACGCCGACTTCAAGCAGGGTGCCAAGGAGTCGCAGCTCGGCCGTCGCAAGCTGATCCGCAACACCATGTTCGGCGCGGTGGCCCTGGTGCCGCTGTCCGGTGTCGTGCTGCTGCGCGACCTCGGCCCGCTGCCCGAGGACAAGCTGCGTCACACCCTGTGGTCCAAGGGCAAGCTGCTGGTCAACATGAACACGAACGAGCCGCTGCGTCCCTCGGACGTCGCTGTCGGCTCGCTCACCTTCGCCATGCCCGAGGGCCTGGAGGAGCACGACCACGACTTCCAGAACGAGATCGCCAAGGCTGCCCTGATGGTCGTCCGGCTCGAGCCGTCCGACATCAAGGACAAGCAGGAGCTCGAGTGGTCGCACGAGGGCATCGTGGCCTACTCGAAGATCTGCACCCACGTCGGTTGCCCGATCTCCCTGTACGAGCAGCAGACGCACCACGTGCTCTGCCCCTGCCACCAGTCCACCTTCGACCTGTCCGACGGCGCCCGGGTCATCTTCGGCCCCGCCGGCCACGCCCTGCCGCAGCTGCGCATCGGCGTGAACGACGAGGGTTACCTCCAGGCGCTCGGCGACTTCGAGGAGCCCGTCGGTCCTGCATTCTGGGAGCGCGGATGAGCACTTCAGAGACCACCGAGTCCCGTTCGCGCGGGAAGGCGCCGGCCGGCGAACGCGTCGCCGACTGGGCCGACGGCCGGCTGGGGATCTACTCCCTGGCCAAGGCCAACATGCGCAAGATCTTCCCCGACCACTGGTCGTTCATGCTGGGTGAGGTCTGCCTCTACAGCTTCCTGATCATCATCCTCACGGGTGTGTATCTGACGCTGTTCTTCCACCCGTCGATGAACGAGGTGGAGTACCACGGCAGCTACGTCCCGCTCCAGGGCCAGCTGATGTCGGAGGCGTTCGCCTCCACCCTGGACATCAGCTTCGACGTGCGCGGCGGTCTGCTCATCCGGCAGATCCACCACTGGGCGGCGATCATCTTCCTCGCCGGCATGTTCGTGCACATGATGCGCGTCTTCTTCACCGGCGCGTTCCGCAAGCCGCGTGAGATCAACTGGCTGTTCGGCTTCCTGCTGTTCGTCCTGGGCATGTTCACCGGCTTCACCGGCTACTCGCTCCCGGACGACCTGCTCTCCGGCACCGGTGTCCGCTTCACGCAGGGCGCGATCCTGTCCGTGCCGATCGTCGGCACGTACATCTCGATGTTCCTGTTCGGCGGGGAGTTCCCCGGCACCGACTTCGTGGCGCGGTTCTACTCGATCCACATCCTGCTGCTGCCGGGCATCATGCTCGGTCTCGTGGTGGCGCACCTGATCCTGGTCTTCTACCACAAGCACACGCAGTTCGCGGGCCCCGGCAAGACCAACAAGAACGTGGTCGGCATGCCGCTGCTGCCGGTCTACATGGCCAAGGCCGGAGGCTTCTTCTTCCTGGTCTTCGGTGTGATCGCGGCCATCGCGGGCATCGCCTCGGTGAACCCGATCTGGGTCCTCGGCCCGTACCGTCCGGACCAGGTGTCCACGGGCGCCCAGCCCGACTGGTACATGGGCTTCGCCGAGGGCCTGATCCGCGCCATGCCGGGCTGGGAGGTCAACTTCTGGGGCCACACGCTGGTCCTGGGCGTGTTCATCCCGCTGGTGCTCTTCGGCATCTTCCTCGCGGTGATCGCGCTCTACCCGTTCATCGAGTCGTGGATCACCGGCGACAAGCGCGAGCACCACATCCTGGACCGCCCGCGCAACGCCCCGACCCGTACGGCCTTCGGTGTCGCCTGGGTGACCGGCTACATGATCATGCTGATCGGCGGTGGCAACGACATCGTCGCCACGCACTTCCACCTGTCGATCAACGACGTGACGTGGTTCGTGCGGATCGGCTTCTTCGCCGGACCGGTCATCGCCTTCATCGTCACCAAGCGGATCTGCCTCGGCCTCCAGCGCCGGGACAAGGACAAGGTGCTGCACGGTCGCGAGACCGGCACCATCAAGCGCCTGCCGCACGGTGAGTTCATCGAGGTGCACGAGCCGCTCAGCCAGGAGGCCCTGTACACCCTCACGGCGCACGAGCAGTACCAGCCGGCCGAGATCGGCCCGACGGTCGACGAGAACGGCGTCGAGCGCAAGGTGAAGGGCTCCGAGAAGATGCGCGCCAAGCTCAGCAAGGCGTACTTCGGTGAGGACTCCCAGATCCCCAAGCCGACCGTCGAGGAGTACAAGGAGATCACGAGCGGCCACGGCCACCACTGATCGCTGCGTTCGCCACGCCACGCTGAAGGGCCCCCGTCCGGTGTTCGGACGGGGGCCCTTCGCCGTGCCCGTGGCTGGATAGGCTGGGCCCACAACGTGTTCTACGACGATCAGGAGCGGCTGATGAGCGCTGTGACCCCCGCTGGAGGCGACACCGCGGCGGGCCGTTCCTGGCCCGTGGTGCTGAACGGTCTGCTGGAGGGCCGGGACCAGAGCGCCGACGACACGGCCTGGGCGATGGACCGGATCATGCGCGGCGAGGCGACCGACGCGCAGATCGCCGGCTTCGCGGTGGCGCTGCGCGCCAAGGGCGAGACGGTGGCGGAGATCACCGGCCTGGTCCGCACGATGTACGCGCATGCCAACGTGATCGAGGTGCCCGGCGCCACCGTCGACATCGTCGGCACCGGCGGCGACGGCGCCAAGACGGTGAACATCTCCACCATGTCCTCCATCGTCGTGGCCGGCACCGGCGCCAAGGTCGTCAAGCACGGCAACCGGGCCGCCTCCTCGGCCTCCGGCGCCTCCGACGTGCTGGAGAAGCTGGGCGTCAATCTGGAGCTGACGCCGAAGCGGGTGGCCGAGGTCGCCGAGGAGGCCGGCATCACCTTCTGCTTCGCGGTGAAGTTCCACCCGGCACTGCGTCATGTGGCCGCTGCCCGCGGCCAGTTGGGCATCCGGACGACGTTCAACATCCTCGGTCCGCTGACCAACCCGGCGCGGGTGAAGGCGCAGGCGGTGGGAGTGGCGGACCCGCGGATGGCGCCGATCGTCGCGGGCGTGCTGGCCGAACGCGGCAACTCGGCGCTGGTGTTCCGCGGCGACGACGGGCTGGACGAGCTGACCACCACGGCCACCTCCCGGGTCTGGGTGGTGCGCCACGGCAAGGTCGCCGAGGAGTCCTTCGACCCGCGCGACGTCGGCATCGAGCTGGTCCCGGTGGAGGCGCTGCGCGGCGCCGACGCCGCCTACAACGCCGAGGTCGCCCGGCGCCTGCTGGACGGCGAGACCGGGCCGGTCAGGGACGCGGTGCTGCTCAACTCGGCGGCCGCGCTGGTCGCCCTGGACCCGACCGACGCCCCGCTGGCCGAGCAGATCCGCGCCGGGATGGCGAAGGCGGCCGAGTCCATCGACACGGGCGCGGCGAAGCGGGCCCTGGAGCGCTGGATCGCCGCGAGCCACGCCTAGGGGTCGTCTCGCCGATCATGCCGGGCTCCCGGCGTCTGGTGCCGCGCCTCGCCGCGTTGTCGTCGGTTGCCATGGCTCCGCCATGCCGCCCTCCTCCGCCTTGCGATGCACGGCACCGGACGCCGCTCGCTGGTCCGGCCTGATCGACGAGACACCCCCTAGGGGCGAACTCCCGGCTCCCCTCGAGTCGTCCCGCGATCCGGACACGGGTTGCGGGACGACGATCATTTCGCGTACGTTCCTGTACCAGGTCATGAGTGACAGTCATGAGGCCCCGGCCGACTGTCCGGCAACCCTCCGTCCGTGGCGGGGTGCCCCGGGTGAAGACCAGGCCGTGGGCAGCAAGGCACACGGCAAGCGCGGACCCCTCGCACCACCAGGGGTCCTGGTCGTCGAGGAGCCTTCCGTGAGCAAGCGAATGCGATAGGGCCGCAGAGCCCCGCCTCCGCATCCCCTTTCCTTTTCTCCGCGCTCGAGCGTGCCGCTCGCGCGGTGATCTCCGTATGCCTTCACGGGAGTTCCGTCATGTCTGTCTCCACCGCTGCCGCCGACCAGTCCGTTTGTGCCCCGCTGCCCGTTCTGGGACGAGATGTCACCGTCCCGCTGGTCACCGGCGGCGAGGTCGCCTACGCCGCGCTGGACTACGCCGCCAGCGCGCCGGCGCTCCAGCGGGTCTGGGACGACGTCGCCGCCTACGCGCCGTACTACGGCAGCGTGCACCGCGGAGCCGGCTACCTCTCCCAGCTGTCCACCGACCTCTTCGAGAACGCCCGGAGGACCGTCGCCGAGTTCCTCGACTGCCGCGAGGCCGACCAGGTCGTCTTCACCCGGTCCACCACCGACTCGCTCAACCTGCTCGCCGCCGCGCTGCCCGCCGACTGCCGGGTCTTCGTCTTCGAGACCGAGCACCACGCCTCCCTGCTGCCCTGGAAGAACGCCGAGGTCACCTACCTCGACGCGCCGCGCACCCCGGCCGAGGCGGTGGCCACCCTGGAGCGCGCCCTCGCCGACCGCGAGCCCCACGGCCCGGCCCTGGTGTGCGTGACCGGCGCCTCCAACGTCACCGGCGAGCTGTGGCCGGTGCGGGAGCTGGCCGCGGCGGCGCACGCGCACGGCGCCCGGATCGTGCTGGACGCCGCTCAGCTCGCGCCCCACCACCCGGTGTCGGTGCGCGACCTGGACGTCGACTGGGTGGCCTTCTCCGGCCACAAGCTGTACGCCCCCTTCGGCTCCGGTGTCCTCGCGGGCCGTGCCGACTGGCTGCGCGAGGCCGAGCCGTACCTCGCGGGCGGCGGCGCCAGCCGCAAGGTCTCCCGGCGCGATGACGGCGGCGTGGACGTGGAGTGGCACGAGACCGCGGCCCGCCACGAGGCCGGCTCCCCGAACGTCATCGGCGCCTACTCGATCGCCTCCGCCTGCAAGGCCCTCACCGAGGCCGGCTTCGACTCCCTGGTCGCCCGCGAGCAGTACCTGGTCGAGAAGGTCCGCACCGGCCTCGCCGAGGTGCCCGAGGTGCGCGTGCTCTCCCTGTTCGGCGACGACGCCCCGCGCGTCGGGGTGATCTCCTTCGTCGTCGAGGGCTGGAACAGCTCCCACTTCGCCGCCGCGCTCTCCGCGGAGTACGGCATCGGGGTGCGCGACGGCCTGTTCTGCGCCCACCCGCTGGTGCGCACCCTGCTGGGCAGCGACCCGCAGACGCAGGGCGAGTGCGGCGCCCCCGAGGCCGCGCCCGGCGAGAAGTCCCTGAACGCCATCCGGGTCAGCTTCGGCGCGGGCACCCCGGACGAGCACGTGGAGCGGTTCCTGGGCGCGGTGCGCGAACTGGTGCGGGACGGCGCCCGCTGGAGCTACCGCACCGAGGAGGGGCGCTGCGTGCCGGACACCTCCGCGTGAGCCGCCGGCCGGGCGCGCCCAGCGGGATCAGCCGCGGGGCGCGCCCGGCCGCGTCCCGGAGCGGGCGGGATCCCGGTCGGTGCCGGGGCGCCCGCTCAGTTGTCCAGGCCGATGGAGAACGCCGCCTCCAGGTCGTGCTGGGAGTAGGTGCGGAACGCCACGTGGGTGTCGGTGCCCTCGACGCCGGGGATCTTGCTGATGCGGCCCGGGATGACCTCCGCCAGTTCCTCGTGCTCCTTGACCCGGACCATCGCGATCAGGTCGTAGGTGCCGGTCACGGAGAAGACCTCGCTGACGTTCTCCAGCGCGGCGATCGACTCGGCGATCTCGGGGATCCGGTCCACGCTGGTCTTGATCAGGACGATCGCGGTGATCACGGCTGGTTCTCTCCCTCGGGTGCCGGAGCTGGGGCGGCCCTCACTCTAGCCGCAGGTCCGAACCGGGCCCACGCGTAGAGCAGGCCCAGCGCGAAGCCCACCAGGTGCGCCAGGTAGGCCACGCCGGGCCCCTCGGTGGCCCGGCCCGCCGCCAGCCACTGCAGGGCCGCCCAGAAGGGCAGCACGAGCCAGGCGGGGAACCGCAGCGGCAGGAAGAGCAGGAACGGCAGAAGACTGGTGACGCGCGCCCGGGGGAAGAGGAAGAGGAACGCGCCGAGGACCGCCGAGATCGCCCCGGAGGCCCCCACCAGCGACTGCGGGGAGTCGGAGTTGGCGGCCGCGTACCCCAGCAGGGCGAGGTAGCCGCAGCCCAGGTAGAAGAGGATGAACTGCACTCGGCCCATCCGCTCCTCGGTCATCACCCCGAAGACGTAGAGGAAAAGCATGTTGCCGAGCAGGTGCACCCAGCTGCCGTGCACGAACAGCGCCGTGACCGGGGTCAGGGCGGCTCGGGGGGACCCTTCGAACAGTTCTGCGGGCACCACTCCCCAGCGCCGGAAATAGGCCCGCTGCGCGGCGAGCAGTTCGTCGCCGGTGCCGTACGCCGGACTGAGACCCGAGGCGGGGCCGATCAGGAAGACCAGGCAGCACAGGGCGATCAGTGCGTAGGTCACCGGCGCCGACGACCGGCGGCGGGTGCGGCCCGTCGGCGGGATCCAGTTGCTGATCATGAATACAGAGCATGACGTAACCGGACGCAACCGCACAGACCGCCTCGCCGCCGTGGACACCCGGGCGCCCGGTACCCGGCAGGCCGTAGGGTTACGAGCCACACGCCGCGGGAAGACCGGCGTGTCACGGACACTAGAAGGAAAGCGAACAGGTCACGATGACGGTTCCCCTGCCGACCGCCACGACGCGGTGGCGCTGCACCCTCTGCGGCAATCTCACCCGCTTCGACGTGACGCGCTCGTCGAAGGTAGTCGAGTACGTCCACCTCGATCTGGCCGGTGAGCCGAAGGTCGAGGAGCGCGAGGTGGTCAGTGAGACCATCGAGTCGGTGCGCTGCCGCTGGTGCAACGCGGTGGACCAGGTGGAACTCGTGGACAGGCCGGGCGCCGGCTCCTGACGATGGAGGCGGGGCCCGCAGACGCGATCCCCTCGCGGGGGTCCCGTAGAGGCATTGGGGTGTGACGGATGGTGGAGACACAAGGCGGGGGGCCGGGCGACGGCGCCGCTGAGGTGCTCGACCGTCCGCTGCCCGAAGGGGTGCGCCGCCGGGTCGTGCAGATCGTCTCGGACGGCTTCGGCGGACTGACCGTCGCGGAACTGCCCGCCCAGCTGCGGCAGTACGCGCGGTTCGCTCCGAACCGCCGGGCCAAGTTCGCGGGCAACGCGATGGCCGCGGCGCTGGAGACCGATCCGCTGTTCCGGCAGCGCATCGGCGAGAAGCTGAGAGAGGCCCAGCCGGAACTGGCCGGCGCCCTCGACTCCGGCTCGCCGCCACCGGCCGCGGACCCGCTCGACGTGGCGGCCGCGGCCTATGTGCTGCGGCCCGCCGGCTGGGTCAAGCTGGTGACCGCCGCCGGCGAGGAGGCCCAGCGCGCCGACGCCGAGCGCGCCGACGAGGAGAGCCGGGCCGAACTGGAGCGGCTGCGCGCCGAACTCGAAGCGGCCCGCGAGCACACCCGCGCCGAGACCGAGCGGCTGCGCGGGGAGCTCGACGGCGCCCGCAAGGAAGCGGAATCGCTTCACCGCAAGCTGCGTGCCGCGCTCAGCGACGTCAAGCGCGGCGAGGCGGCGCTGCGCAAGGTGCGCGGCGAGATGGAGACCGTACGCGCCGAGGGGCACGCCCAGGTGTCCTCCGCCGAGAGCGAGGTGCGGCGGCTCAAGGCGCGGCTCGGTGAGGCCGAGGCGGCCCTGGAGGCCACCCGCCGGGCCGCCCGCGAGGGACGCAGCGTGGAGGACATGCGGGTGCGGCTGCTGCTGGACACCCTGCTCGACGCCACCCAGGGACTGCGCCGCGAACTCGCCCTGCCGCCGGTGTCGGTGCGCCCCGCCGAGACGGTGGACGCGGTCGAACCGGGACGCATGACCCCGAAGGACATCGCCGCGCGCGCCCTGTCCGAGAACGACCCGGCGATCCTCGACCAGTTGCTCGCGCTGCCGCAGGCGCACCTGGTCGTCGACGGCTACAACGTCACCAAGACCGGCTATCCCCAGATGCCGCTGGAGAAGCAGCGGCTCAGGCTGCTCGGCCAGCTCTCGCAGCTCGCCGCGCAGACCGGCGCCGAGGTCACCTGTGTCTTCGACGGGGCCGAGCTGGCCGCGCCGGTGCTGCTGGCGCCGCCGCGCGGGGTGCGGGTGCTGTTCTCCAAGCCGGGGATCACCGCCGACGAGCTGATCCGTCAGCTGGTGCGCGCCGAGCCGCCGGGCCGCCCGGTCATCGTCGCCTCCACCGACCGCGAGGTCGCGGACGGGGTGGCGCGGGCCGGTGCCCGACCGGTGGCTTCCGCGGTACTTCTCAAGCGACTGTCCTGAAGGTCGATGTACGAGGCCTGTCGCCCGAATTGGCGGTTCTGTCGCGCGACGTAGTGTCAACCCGGTATCACGGCACGTGAGTTATGTGTAAAGAATGCAGGGTGTGACGAGATTTTTCTCGTGAGGATTTGAATGATCACAAGAAGGTCACTAGGGTCGAGCCTCGAACCTCCGAGCGGGTGATCACTCAGAAGAAGGAGTTCACCTCCGTGGCGTCCCATCGTCGACCCAAGCAGCCCAGTCGCGCCCGTGTGACCGTGCTGACCACCGCAGCCGCAGCTGCCGTCGCCCTCGGCTCCCAGGCCGCCCAAGCGGCACCGAGCGAGAAGCCGAGCAAGGACGAGGTCAAGGCCAAGGTCGACAAGCTCTACGAGCAGGCGGAGCAGGCCACCGAGAAGTACAACGGGGCCAAGGAGAAGCAGGAGAAGCTCCAGAAGGAGATCTCCACCATCCAGGACAACGTCGCCCGTGGCCAGGAAGAGGTCAACGAGCTGCGCAACGGCCTGGGTTCGATGGCCAGCGCCCAGTACCGCTCGGGCGGCATCGACCCGTCGCTCCAGCTCTTCCTCTCCGCCGACCCGGACGACTACCTCGACAAGGCCTCCACGCTCGACCAGTTGAGCGGCCAGCAGGTCGAGGCGCTCAAGGAGATCCAGGAGAAGCAGCGCGAGCTCGCCCAGCAGCGCTCCGAGGCCTCCGAGAAGCTGAAGGACCTCTCCTCCACCCGCACCGAACTGGGCAAGAAGAAGAAGGAAGTCCAGACCAAGCTCGCCGAGGCGCAGAAGCTCCTCAACACCCTCACCGCGCAGGAGAAGGCGGCGCTGGCCGAGGAGGAGCAGCGTGCCAGCCGCTCCGCCTCCGACCGCGTGGACCTCGGCAGCACCGCCCCCGCCTCCGGCCGGGCGCTGGCCGCCTTCCAGGCCGCCCAGAGCAAGATCGGCTCGCCGTACGTCTACGGCGCCTCCGGCCCGTCCTCCTTCGACTGCTCGGGCCTGACCTCCTGGGCCTTCGCCCAGGCCGGCGTCGGCATCCCCCGCACCTCGCAGGCCCAGGCCAACTACGGCACGAGGATCTACAGCCAGTCCGACCTCAAGGTCGGCGACCTGGTCATCTTCTACGGCGACCTGCACCACGTCGGCTTCTACGCGGGCAACGGCCAGGTGCTGCACGCCCCGCGCACCGGCACCGTCGTGCGCTACGAGTCGATCAACAACATGCCGTTCCAGTTCGGCGTCCGGATCTGATCCGTTCCAAGATCGGGACACCACGCCCCCCGAACGGGCGAATCACCGGGACGGGTTCTGACCTCGCGCCCCGCCGATGACCTGCGTCAGCGGCGGGGCGTCACCGTATGTGGTCGCCGAGGTCTTTGGCCGTCACCGTGTCACGGCGTTACTGTCTGCCGCGTTTCCCCCTCCGCCGGGCACTGCCCGCCGCCGGGGGTTCTTCCTGTCCGCCAGTGGAAGGAGCGCGGCTTCTCGTGGGGTCCCATCGCCGACAGGCACCGTCGTCCGGTCTCGACCGGGGCGCAAGTGTCGCGGTCTCTCTGCTGTCGGCCGCGGCGGCCGCGCTCGGCGCGGTGCCGGCCCTGGCCGCACCGCACGACGACACCCGCGCCGAGGTGGACCGCCTCTACGCGGAGGCCGAGAAGGCCACCGAGGCCTACAACAAGGCCGACGAACGCGCCGACTCGCTGCGCGGCCAGGTGAGCCGGGCCCAGGACCGGATCGCCCGGCAGCAGGAGCGCATCAACGACATGCGGGGCGCGCTGGGTTCGCTGGCCGGCGCCCAGTACCGCTCCGGCGGCCTCGACCCGTCACTGGCCCTGCTGTTCTCCGAGGACCCGGACGACTACCTCGACAAGGCCTCCGTCCTCGACCGGATCAGCGCCCACCAGGCCGGACGGCTGACGGACCTCCAGTCGGCGATGCGCGAACTCGCCCAGGAGCGCGCGGAGGCCGCCGAGAAGCTCGGCGAACTGGAGAAGAGCCGCAAGGCCGTCGCCTCCCACAAGCGGTCCGTGGAGCGCAAGCTCGCCAAGGCCCGGCGACTGCTCAACTCCCTCCCCGACGCCGAACGCGCCGCCTACGACCGGGCCTCGCGCTCCGGCCGCCAGGACATGCCCGACCTCGGGGACGCCGCCCCCGCCTCCGGCCGCGCCGCCGCCGCGGTCGCCGCCGCCCGCTCGGCGCTCGGCAAGCCGTACGTGTGGGGCGCCGCCGGACCGGCCGGCTTCGACTGCTCCGGCCTGATGCAGTGGTCGTACGCGCAGGCCGGGGTGGCCCTGCCGCGCACCTCGCAGGGGCAGCGGGTGGCCGGCCGGCAGGTGCCGCTCTCCCAGGCCCAGCCCGGCGACCTGGTCACCTACCGCTCCGACGCCAGCCATGTCGGCATGTACGTGGGCAACGGCCAGGTCATCCACGCGCCCTATCCGGGGGCGCCGGTGCGCTACGACCCGGTCGGGATGATGCCGGTCTCGGCGGTCACCCGGGTCTGAACCGGGCCGGGCGGCCTTACCCTCGGGAAGGTGGCGATTCGAAGGCGGGCGTCAGGGCCCTTGCTGATGGCGCTGTGCCTGCTGCTCGTCGCCCTGGTGGGATGCGGAGGACGGCCCGCGGCCGACAGCGCGCGGGCCGAGGTGCAGCGGCTGCTGGACCGGCGCGCGGCCGCCGTACTCGACCACGACGCGGCGGCCCACCGGACGACGGGCACGAGCGCCGGCTTCGACCGGTTGCGCGCGGTGCCGCTCGCGGACTGGTCGTACCGGCTGAAGTCCCTGGACCGCGCGGGTGACCGGGCCACCGCCGAGGCCGAGCTGAGCTACCGCGTCTCCGGGTACGACGCCGCTCCCGTCACCGCCGGCCGCACCCTGGGCCTCGCCCGTGACGCCGCCGGGCGGTGGTCGGTCGTCTCCGACCGGCCCGCGCGCGAGGCCGCCGAGCAACTGTGGGACCAGGGCACGGTGACCGCGGTGCGCGGCGCGGACAGCCTGGTGCTGGGGGTCGGCCGGTCCCGCGACGAACTGCGGACCTTCGCCGGGCTCGCGGACCGCGCGGTACCCGCGGTGTCCGACGCCTGGGGCACCGCCTGGAGCCGCCGGCTCGTGATCCTCGTACCGAAGTCGCTGGACGGCATGGCGGCTCTGCTGGGCTCGCCCGCCTCCTCCTACCGGGGCATCGCCGCGGTCACCACCGGGGAGACCGGGGCGGGCAGCGCGCCCGCCGACCGGATCATCGTCAACCCGGACGCCTACGGCGTGCTCGGACCCGTCGGCCGGCAGGTCGTGCTGACCCACGAGGCCACCCATGTCGCCACCCGCGTCCACACCAACGCCGCGACCCCGCTGTGGCTGTCGGAGGGCTACGCGGACTGGGTCGGCTACCGGGACACCGGACGACTGCCGGAGCAGGCCGCGCCCGAGCTGGCGCGCGCGGTGGCCGAGGGGCGGCCGCCGGCCGGGCTGCCCGCCGACGCGGACTTCGGGTTCACCGGGGACGCGAACGCACTGGCACGGGCCTACGAGGGCGGCTGGATGGCCTGCCGGCTCATCGCGGACCGCTGGGGCGAGGAGCGGCTCGGCGCGTTCTACCGGGCCGTCGGCGCGCACCAGGAGCGGGCCGGGGCGGTCGAGGAGGCGCTGGACGAGGTGCTGGGGACCGGGCCGGAGGAGTTCACCGGGCTCTGGCGGGAGTATCTGCGGGATCAGTTCGGCGGCTGAGCCGGGTCCGCCGTGCCGTCCAGCTGTGCGATGGCCTCCCTGAGCCAGCCGCGTTCCGCCTCGCCGGTCGCCCGGGCCACCCGCAGCAGGCCCTCGCGGAACAGGTCGCCCGCCTGCTCGGCCCGCACCGGCTCGCCCGCGCGGTAGAAGAAGCTCGCCGGGGTCTGGAGGAAATCCAGCCGCCGGCGCAGCACCGCCGCCTGCTCGCCGGGGTCGGGCAGGTGCCGCAGGAACGCCAGCAGCGTGTTGAAGCGGACCTGGTCGGTGATCTCCGCCTGCTTGGGATGGCGCAGGCGTTCGAGCAGGTCGGCGCGGCCCTCGTCGGTGAGGGAGAGGATGCGGCGCGGGGCGGCCCCGGTGCCGGGTTCGGTGTGCTGGTCGAGCTTGCCCGCGGTGACGAGGCGGGTGATCGCCGGGTACAGGGCGCCGTCGCTGACCGGGCGGACATGGCCGCTGAGCGCCTTGATGCGTTCCTTCAACTCGTATCCGTGCAGCGGCTCTTCGGCGAGGAAACCGAGGATCGACAGCTCCAGCATGCGGGCCGGTCCCTCCTTGCGGCGATCGTAGGACGATGGTACCTCTTGTCGAGATATCTCGAATCGAGGTATTGGCGGCGCCGACCCAGGGGGACACCGGACGTGGACACACATCGCAGACAGCTCCTCTCGCTCGCCCGGCCCGTCTACGTCGAACTCCTCGCCTCCGTCGCCGCCGGGATCATCAACACCGTCTGGGTCGCCCGGCTCGGCGGTCCCGCGGTGGCCGCCGTCGCCGTCGCGACCAACACCGAGAACGTGCTGCTCGGTGTCTCCCTGGTCTTCGGCTCCGGGACCACCGTGCTGGTCGCGCACGCCCGCGGCGCCCGCGATCCGGGGGCGGTGCGCGCGGCCGTACGGGGCGGCTGGGCCGTGTGGGCACTGCTCACGCCGGTGGTCGCGGTCGGCGGGTTCCTGCTGCGGGAACCCCTGGCGAGAGCGGTGCTCGGCGACGCGAGCAGCGCTCTGCCGCTCGCGGTCGGCTACTTCGCGATCTCCCTGCCGGGCATCGCCGTCTTCTACGCGCAGAACCTCGTCGACGGCATCCTGAAAGGCACCGGCGACACCCGCACCCCGATGCGGCTCGCCCTGCTCGCCAACGGGCTGATCCTGGTCTGCGACCCCTGGCTGATCCAGCGCCACGGAGTCCAGGGCGCCGCCGTCTCCACCGTCCTGTGCCGCTGTGTAGCCCTCGCCGTCGGACTGTCCGTGCTGCGCCGCGCCGCACTCCTGCGCCAGGCCCGGTCGGCCCGCCCCGCCGAGGGAGTCGGCCCCGCCCTGCGCCGCACCCTGCGCACCGGGCTGCCGATGGCCGCCGACTTCACCGTGCGGCAGGGCGGCGCGCTCGCACTGGTGGCGATCGTGGCGCGGATCGGCGTCACGGCCGTCGCCGCGTACGCCGTCGCCTACAAGGCGCTCTACGTCGCCACCATGGCCTTCTACGCGGTACGGCAGGCCGCCGCCATCCACACCGCCCAGCTGCTCGGCGCGGGCCGGCGGGCCTCCGCGGGGCCGGGCACGGCCGAGAGCGGGACCGGGGCCGGCGGGGGAGAGCGGTGGGCGGTCGGCCGGGCGGCCGTGCTGCTCTCCGGGACGGTCGGCGCGCTCGCCGCCGCGCTGCTGGCGCTCACCGCGCCCTGGATCATGGCCGCCTTCGGCGCCGGGCCCGAGGTCGCCGCGGCCGGAGTGCTGTTCCTGCGCTGCGTCGGGCCGTATCTGCTGCTCATGGCCTGCTTCATCGCGCTCGGCGGGGTCTTCGAGGGCAGCGGGGGAGCGCCGCTGCTGCTGCGGGTGACGCTGCTCGGCACGGCGGTGCAGCTGCCGCTGGCCCTCGCGCTGTCCGGGCTCGGGCTGCCCGGGGTGTGTCTGGCGCTGGCGCTCGCGATGGCCGTGCAGTGTGCGGCGGTGGCGCTGCTGCTGCGGCGGGGCCACCGCCGGGAGGCGGCACCGGGGCGGCCGGCGCGGGTGGGGTGAGCCGGTGCCGGGCGGGCCGTCTCAGGAGGAGACCGTGGGCTCCTTGGCGCGGGTGGTCTGCGGGGGCAGCGGGGTCCGCCCGGAGGGAGGTGTCACCGTCGCACGCCACAGGACGCGGGCCGCGACGACGGTGGCGGCGACCAGCAGACCGTTGCGGACGAAGAGCAGGGTGACGCCGAGGGCGTCGCTCGCGACGACGTGCGCGAACCAGACGGGGAACTCCAGCACCGTCACCAGGCACGCCGCCAGCACCAGCCCGACCGGCACCCGCATCCGGCTCTCCCGGAAGCACAGGCACACCGCCGCGAGGCCGACCAGCCACACCAGGTACTGCGGGCTGATCACCCGGCTGGTGGTGGTGAACATCAGCACCGCCACGAACGCGGCGTCGGCGCGCGTGTGCGCCGCGAACCGCACCGCCAGCAGCCGCCACAGCAGCAGCCAGCCGAACGCCATGCCGGTCAGCGCGAGCGCGGCGGTGCTGACCACGTCGACGTACGGGCCGAGGAACTCCACCGAGCCGTAGTTCAGCAGCACCTGCCCGTCCCAGCCGAAGTGCCGGGCCACATGGAAGACCAGGGCGCCCAGCGACTCCACCTCGGTGCCACGGTCCCGCTGGAAGGTCAGGAAGGCGAAGGCGCCGGGCATGGCGAGCGCGAACAGCGCGGCGAGGCCGCCCGCCGTGAGCGCAGCCGAGGCCCAGGCGGCCCGTCTGCGGGCGGCCACCAGCAGCAGCACCGGCCACACCTTCAGCAGCGCCCCGAAGGCGGTCAGGGCGCCCATCAGACGCGGATGCCGGGCGCCCGCGAGCAGCGCGGCCACGGCGACGGCGGTGACCATCACGTCGTAGCGGGCGTAGACCGTCGGGCCGAGCAGCGGTACGCCGACGACCCACACCCAGGCGCCGCGCAGGGTCCGGCCGGGCCGCCGGCCGGCGTACAGCAGCAGGGCGAGGGCGGCCAGGTCGGCGAGGAAGGCCAGGACGAAGAAGGCCTGCGCGTAGTCCAGGAAGGGCAGCAGACCGGGGGAGAGCACGGCGAGGGCGGCGGCCGGCGGGTACTGCCAGGTGACATCGCCCAGCGGAAACGTTCCGGTGCGCAGGACCCCGGACCAGCCCTGGTAGATCACCGAGATGTCGCTGGTGACGTCCGGGCCGGGGAAGACGAAGACCTTGAAGACGAAGAGCAGCAGGACCAGGCGGGTCGGGGCCCATACGCCCAGCAGCCAGGTCAGGTGCCGTCGGCCGTCCGTCCTGTCCACCTGCGCCCCTGTTCGTCCGCCTGCCCGTTGCCTGAGGGGCCATGATCTCCCGGCCGCCTGTGGAAGACCCGAGAAGCGCGGCCGTGCCGCCTGTGAGTCTACGTTGGGTAGGGTCGGCGGCGATGCGCAAGACCCTGATCGTGACCAATGACTTCCCGCCCCGCCCCGGCGGCATCCAGGCGTTCCTCCACAACATGGCGCTCCGCCTCGACCCCGACCGGCTGGTCGTCTACGCCTCCACCTGGAAGCGCGGCCGCGAGGGCCGCGAGGCGACCGCCGCGTTCGACGCCGAGCAGCCCTTCACCGTCGTACGGGACACCACGACCATGCTGCTGCCGACGCCCGCGGCGACCCGGCGGGCCGTCGGACTGCTGCGGGAACACGGCTGTACGTCGGTGTGGTTCGGGGCGGCCGCGCCGCTCGGGCTGATGGCGCCGGCGCTGCGGAAGGCCGGCGCCGAGCGGCTGGTGGCCACCACCCACGGGCACGAGGCCGGGTGGGCCCAGCTGCCCGCCGCCCGGCAGCTGCTGCGCCGGATCGGCGAGGGCACCGACACCCTCACCTACCTCGGCGAGTACACGCGCTCGCGGATAGCCACCGCGCTCACCCCGGACGCCGCCGCACGGATGACGCAGCTGCCGCCCGGCGTCGACGAGAAGACCTTCCACCCGGAGTCGGGCGGCGCCGAGGTGCGGGCCCGGCTGGGGCTCACGGACCGGCCGGTCGTGGTCTGCGTCTCCCGGCTCGTGCCGCGCAAGGGCCAGGACACGCTGATCCGGGCCCTGCCGGCGATCCTGGCCCGCGAACCCGAGGCGGTGCTGCTGATCGTCGGCGGCGGGCCCTACGAGAAGGACCTGCGCCGGCTCGCCGAGGAGACCGGGGTCGCCGCGTCCGTGCGCTTCACGGGCGCCGTGCCGTGGTCTGAGCTGCCCGCGCACTACGGCGCCGGCGACGTCTTCGCCATGCCGTGCCGCACCCGGCGGGGCGGTCTCGACGTCGAGGGACTGGGCATCGTCTACCTCGAGGCCTCCGCGACCGGGCTCCCCGTCGTCGCCGGCGACTCCGGCGGCGCACCCGACGCCGTACTCGACGGCGAGACCGGCTGGGTCGTCCGCGGCGGCGCCCCGGAAGAGGCCGCCGACCGCATCACCACCCTCCTCGCCGACGCGGAACTACGCCGCCGCATGGGCGAGCGCGGCCGCACCTGGGTCGAGGAGAAGTGGCGCTGGGACCTCCTGGCGGAAAAACTGCGCGAGCTCCTCTAACACAGCACCCAGGGGCGCGAGAAACCGCGCGCCAAGCCCCGACGAGCCCGCACCTCATCGCTGGGCGCGGGCTCACTGGTGAACGCCGGGAGGTTCGTCAGGGGCGCGGGGAACCGCGCGCCGAACCACGACGAGCCCGCACCCGCCGACGGCGAACACGCACCTCATCGCTGGGCGCGGGCCCACCCGCAGACGCCGACGCCGTCACCAGGGGCGCGGGGAACTGCGCGACAAGCCACGACGAGCCCGCACTCGCCGACGGCGAACGCGCACCTTGCTGCTGGGCGCGGGCCCGCCGGTGGGCGCCGGGAGGTTCGTCAGGGGCGCGGGGAACCGCGCGCCGAGCCACGACGAGCCCGCACTCGCCGACGGCGAACACGCACCTCATCGCTGGGCGCGGGCCCACCCGCAGACGCCGGCGCCGTCACCAGGGGCGCGGGGAACTGCGCGACGAACCACAACGGCCCCGCACCCGCCCCCGCGCCCAAGGCGCACCGGCGCAGGCGCGAGGCCGGCGGCAAGTCGTCACCGACGAGCCGAGAACCCCCGCGACACCAGCGGAGCTACTTCGCGTAGATCGCCTCGATCTCGGCCGAGAAGTCCTTCGCCACCACATTCCGCTTCAGCTTCAGCGACGGCGTCAGATGCCCCGAGTCCTCCGTGAACTGCGACGGCAGAATGCGGAACTTGCGCACCGACTCCGCCTTGGACACCGCCGCGTTGCCGTCGTCCACCGCCGCCTGGATCGCGGCCAGCAGATCCGCGTCCTCGCGCAGCGACGCCGCCGTGGAGCCGGCCGGCTTGCCGTGCTCGGCCGCCCAGCGGCCCAGGAACTCCTCGTCGACGGTGACCAGCGCGCCCACGAACGGCCGTCCGTCACCGACCACCATGCACTCCGCGACCAGCGCGTGCGCCCGGATGCGGTCCTCGATCACGGCCGGGGCGACGTTCTTGCCGCCGGCGGTGACGATGATCTCCTTCTTGCGGCCGGTGATGCTGAGGTAGCCGTCCTCGTCGAGGGTGCCGAGGTCGCCGGTGTGGAACCAGCCGTCCTCCAGCGCCTCCTCGGTCGCGCCCGGGTTGTTCCAGTACTCCTTGAACAGGTGCTCGCCGTGCAGCAGCACCTCGCCGTCGTCGGCGATCCGCACCACCGAGCCCGGCAGCGGCTGGCCGACCGTGCCGATCTTCTGCCGGTCCCAGGGGTTGAAGGCGGTGGCGGCACAGGACTCGGTCAGGCCGTAGCCCTCCAGGACCGTGAAACCGATGCCGCGGAAGAAGTGGCCGAGGCGCTCGCCCAGCGGGGCGCCGCCGGAGATGGCGTACTCGCCACGCCCGCCGAGCACCGCGCGCAGCTTGCTGTAGACGAGCTTGTCGAAGACCTTGTGCTTCAGCTTCAGGCCGAACGACGGGCCGGACGCGGTGTCCAGCGCCCGGCTGTACGCGATCGCGGTGTCCGCCGCCTTGTCGAAGATCTTGCCCTTGCCGTCGGCCTGCGCCTTGGCCCGGGCCGAGTTGTAGACCTTCTCGAAGACCCGCGGCACGCCCAGGATCAGCGTGGGCCGGAACGCGGCCAGTTCGTCGGTGAGGTTCTTGATGTCCGGGACGCAGCCCAGCTTGATCGGCGCCATCATCGGCGCGACCTGCACCAGACGCCCGAAGACGTGCGCGAGCGGCAGGAAGAGCAGCACCGAGCACTCACCGGTGCGGAAGAGGGGCCGCAGCCGCTCGACGACGTTCCCGCACTCGGCGAAGAAGCTGCGGTGGGTGAGCACACAGCCCTTGGGCCGGCCGGTGGTGCCGGAGGTGTAGACGATGGTCGCCGGGTCGTCGGCCTTCGCCAGCGAGCTGCGCTCGTCGACCGTCGTGTCGCTGACGTCCTGTCCGAGCCGTCCCAGCTCCTCCACGCCGCCGGCGTCGATCTGCCAGAGGTTCTTGAGGGCGGGCAGCGACTCGCGCACCGACTCGACGGCCGCGGCGTGGCTGTCCGTCTCGACGACGCAGGCGGTGGCACCCGAGTCGCTGAGGATCCACTGCACCTGCTCCGGCGAGCTGGTCTCGTACACCGGGACGGTGACGCCGCCGGCGCTCCAGATGGCGAAGTCCAGCAGGGTCCACTCGTAGCGGGTGCGGGACATCAGGCCGACGCGGTCGCCGGGCTGGACGCCCGCCGCGACGAGGCCCTTGGCGGCGGCCCGGACCTCGGCGAGGAACGCCGTCGCCGTGACGTCCTGCCAGGCCCCGCCGACCTTGCGGGCGATGACGGCGACCTCGGGGTGCTGCGCGGCGTTTCTGCGGACGATGTCGGTCAGATTGCCGTCCGAGGGGACCTCGTACAAAGCCGGAAGGCTGAACTCGCGCAAGACTGCTGCTCCTCATAGGGCGCCGGCGCCACGACGTTGTGTGATGCGACGGTCCGGTCCAAGGCTCGGGCAGGTGCTCAGGGGTCCAGCGGAGGCCGGGCGTCCGGCTTGTTGAATTCCTGAGCACGACTGGACTGCCCGGACGTTACCCGCCGGTATGGCGTTCACGACAGGGGGTCCCGGCGAGATGTTCGCTGCGTCACACGGATTGCTGCTGCTTCGCGCACAGTAGTCCACGCCTTTCCCGACTGGCGAGTAATCGCAGGTCCGGCCGCCACTGTTCACGTATGCCGCACACGCTTACGCTTGATCGCCATGTCACCCACACCGGTCGGAAACCGCAGGACGCGCATCCATGTGGTCAGCGACGTGCACGGCAACGCGCGGGATCTGGCCCGGGCCGCCGAGGGCGCCGACGCGCTGATCTGTCTGGGAGACCTCGTCCTCTTCCTCGACTACGCCGACCACTCCCGCGGCATCTTCCCGGACCTGTTCGGCGTCGAGAACGCCGACCGCCTGGTCGCCCTGCGCACCGCCCGCCGCTTCGAGGAGGCCCGCGAACTGGGTACCCGGCTGTGGGCCGGCATCGACGGAGACCGCGCGGAGGTGATCGAGCGGGCGGTGCGCGGGCAGTACGCCGAGATGTTCGCCGCCTTTCCCACCCCGACGTACGCGACCTACGGCAACGTCGACATGCCGCGACTGTGGAAGGAGTACGCCCGGCCCGGCACGACCGTGCTGGACGGCGAGCGGGTGGAGATCGGCGGCCGGGTCTTCGGCTTCGTCGGCGGCGGCCTGCGCACCCCGATGCGCACCCCGTTCGAGATCAGCGACGAGGAGTACGCGGCGAAGATCGAGGCGGTCGGCGAGGTCGACGTCCTGTGCACCCACATCCCGCCGGAGGTGCCGGAGCTCGTCTACGACACCGTCGCGCGCCGCTTCGAGCGCGGCAGCAAGGCGCTGCTGGACGCGATACGCCGCACCCGGCCGCGCTACGCGCTGTTCGGCCACGTCCACCAGCCGCTGGTCCGGCGCATGCGGATCGGGTCGACGGAGTGCGTGAACGTGGGGCACTTCGCGAGCACCGGACGGCCCTGGGCCCTGGAGTGGTGACGAGCGGCGCGCCACAGGGCCGCGGTCCGCGCAGGTGGGGCGGGCGCGGGTGACGTCGGGCCGGTCGCCGCGCGGTAGCCTTCACGCGGCACACACGTGCGCACACTTGCTGACGACCGGCCCGCATCCGGAGGAGCCACGGCGATGGCGGAACACACCAGTTCGAGCACCACGATCGAGGCGGCACCGGCCGACGTCATGGCGGTCATCGCCGACTTCGCCCGTTACCCGGACTGGACGGGTGAGGTGAAGGAGGCGGAGGTCCTCCGGACCGACGACCAGGGCCGCGCGGAACAGGTCCGCCTGGTCATGGACGCCGGCGCGATCAAGGACGACCAGACGCTCGCGTACACCTGGACCGGCGACCACGAGGTGTCCTGGACCCTCGTCAAGTCCCAGATGCTGCGCTCCCTCGACGGCTCCTACCTCCTCAAGCCCGCCGCGGGCGGCGCCACCGAGGTCACCTACCAGCTCACCGTCGACGTCAAGATCCCGATGCTCGGCATGATCAAGCGCAAGGCGGAGAAGGTCATCATCGACCGCGCGCTGGCGGGCCTGAAGAAGAGGGTGGAGTCGGAGCCCAAGTAGGTCCGGGGCCACCGGCCCGCCCCGCGGACGGGTGCGGGCCCGGCGAGCCGGGCTCCTCGGACGACCCCGGTAGCGTTCACCCCCATGCGCACCATCCTGATCACCGGCCAGGGCGGCACCGGCCGTACCACCCTCGCGGCCGCCACCGCGCTCACCGCCGCTCGCGAGGGCACCCGCACCCTCGTCCTCGGCACCGACCGCACCGACACCCTCGGCGCGGTCCTGGGCACCCCCACGGGCCCCGCCCCGGTGCGCATCACGCCCACCCTCACCGCCTGGCGCCCCGACGCGGCCGCCGCCTTCCGGGACGACCTCACCGCCTTCCAGAAGCGCGCCTCCACCGCCCTCGACCTCCTCGGCGCGGCCCGCCTGGACCCCGAGGAAGTCACCCCGCTCCCCGGCGCCGAGGAACTGGCCGTGCTGCGCGCGCTGCGCGACGCCACCCTCGCCGACGCCCACGACCTGGTCGTCGTCGACCTCCCGCCCGCCCCGCAGGCGCTCGCCCTCCTCGCCCTCCCCGAGGAACTGCGCCGCTACCTCCGCCGCCTCCTGCCGCCCGAGCGCCAGGCGGCCCGCGCCCTGCGCCCGGTCCTCGGCCGACTGGCCGGCGTCCCGATGCCCGCGGAGTGGCTGTACGAGACCGCCGCCCGCTGGGACGTGGAACTCGCCGCCGTCGCGGCCGTCCTCGCCGACCGCACCACCAGCGTCCGCCTGGTCGCCGACGCCACCCCGGCCGGCGCCGACGCCGTCCGCACCGCCGCCCTCGGCCTCGCCCTGTACGGCCACCGCCCCGACGTGCTGCTCGCCGGCCGGGTGCTCCCGGAACCGGCCGGCGAGACCGACGGCTGGCTCGCGGGCCCCCTCGCCCAGCAGCGCAAGGTCCTCGCCGAGTGGCAGGAGTCGTACGACGTCCGTCCGGTGCCGCACCTCGGCCACGACCCGCGCGGCGCCGACGACCTGGCCGCCCTGTCCGTCCCGGTGGTCGAGCCCCGCCCCGCCGCCGTCGAGTGGCCGGTCACCGACCGGCTCGCCGAGGACGGCGTGCTCGTCTGGCACCTCCCGCTCCCCGGGGCCCGCCGCGACGACCTCGACCTGATCCGGCGCGGCGACGAACTCGTCGTGACCGCGGGCGGGTTCCGCCGGATCGTCCCGCTGCCGTCCGCGCTGCGCCGCTGCACCGTCGACGGGGCCGGGCTGAGCGAGGGCGAGCTGCGCATCCGGTTCGCGCCGGACCCCCGGCTGTGGCCGACGAGCCGGTGAACCGGCGCCCTCCGTTCGGGTAACGTCGGAGGGACGAAACGTAGTCAGGAGTCCGCCATGAGCGAAGAGCGCCCCATCTCCGACGCGGCTCAGGAGCAGACGGCCGACCACCTCCGTCCGCCGGGCGACCCCGACGCCTGGGCGACCGCCTGCGCCGAGGACCTGGAGGCGGAGAAGGCCCGCCGCCGGACCCGGCAGACGCCACCGCCCGGCTCCGCGGCCGAGGAACTGCGCAAGTTCGTCGACACCGCCTTCGACAAGCTGGCAGGCCTCCAGTCCCCGCTGTTCGGCGCGGTCGCCGGACCCGCCGCCCAGCAGGTGGTGCAGCAGGTCGTTCAGCAGGCCAAGGCCGCCGTCGAACCCGTCATCGAACGCAACCCGGACGTCTTCGACCACCTCGCCGCGGCCGGCCAGGAACTCCTCGCCGCCTACCGCTCCGCCGTCCAGCAGCAGGAGCACCGCTGGACCAGCGGGACCGCACGGTCGGCCGGGACCGAGGAACTCGACGAGCCCGACGACGACCACCGCCGCGACCCGGGCGAGGGCACCGGCCCGGGGCAACGCATCGACCTGGACTGACCCGTGCCCGACGGGCGGACGACGGGCACCGTACGGCAGGGCCTCGGGTACGGTTGGCCGTAGCGGGGCTCGACCGAAACTGAGGGATTCATGGGACTCACCATCGGCGTCGACATCGGCGGCACGAAGATCGCGGCCGGCGTGGTCGACGAGGAAGGCAACATCCTCTCGACCTTCAAGGTGCCGACCCCCACCACACCCGAGGCCATCGTGGACGCCATCGCCTCGGCGGTGGAGGGTGCGCGTGCCGGTCACGACATCGTCGGCGTGGGCATCGGCGCGGCCGGTTACGTCAACCGTCAGCGCTCCGAGGTCTACTTCGCGCCGAACATCGACTGGCGCAACGAGCCGCTGAAGGAGAAGGTCGAGGCCCGCGTCGGTCTCCCGGTCGTCGTGGAGAACGACGCCAACGCGGCCGCCTGGGGCGAGTACAAGTTCGGCGCGGGCAAGGGCCACCGCAACGTCATCTGCATCACGCTCGGCACCGGCCTCGGCGGCGGCATCATCATCGGCAACAAGCTGCGCCGTGGCCACTTCGGCGTGGCCGCCGAGTTCGGCCACATCCGCATGGTGCCGGACGGCCTGCTGTGCGGCTGCGGCTCGCAGGGCTGCTGGGAGCAGTACGCCTCCGGCCGCGCCCTCGTGCGGTACGCCAAGCAGCGCGCCAACGCCACCCCGGAGCGCGCCGAGACGCTGCTCGCGCTCGGCGACGGCACCCCCGACGGCATCGAGGGCAAGCACATCTCCGTCGCCGCCCGCCAGGGCGACCCGGTCGCGGTGGACTCCTACCGCGAGCTGGCCCGCTGGGCCGGCGCGGGCCTCGCCGACCTCGCGTCGCTGTTCGACCCGTCCGCGTTCATCGTCGGCGGCGGCCTGTCGGACGAGGGCGAGCTGGTGCTCGACCCGATCCGCAAGTCGTACAAGCGCTGGCTGGTCGGCGGCAACTGGCGGCCGGTCGCCGATGTGATCGCCGCTCAGCTGGGCAACAAGGCGGGCCTCGTCGGCGCCGCCGACCTGGCCCGGGAGCCCGACCCGATCATGTGACGCCCGAAGGTGTACGGTGCCCGTCGTTCCCCCCGGGAGCGGCGGGCACGGGCGTATCTTGAGCCGCATGGAGACGACGTCCGCGCTGCTCCCCGACTCCCGCACGGAACCCGACGGCTCGGCCGTCGTCAGAGTGCTCAGCTACAACATCCGCTCCCTGCGGGACGACACCGCCGCCCTCGCCCGGGTCATCCGCGCCTGCGCCCCGGACCTCGTCCTGGTCCAGGAGGCGCCCCGGTTCTTCCGCTGGCGCAAGAAGCTCGCCCGGCTGGCCAGTGCCGCCGACCTGGTGGTCCTGTCCGGGGGCGGTACGGCCTCCGGGCCCGCCCTGCTCTGCTCGCTGCGGGCCACCGTCGAGCGGACCGAGGACGTACTGCTGCCGCTCACCCCGGGCCTGCACCGGCGCGGCCTCGCCACCGCCGTCGTACGGTTCGGGGGCGCCCGGCTCGGGGTGCTGAGCTGCCATCTCAGCCTCCAGACCGACGAGCGGTACGAGCAGGGCGGACTGCTCCTCGACCGGCTCGCGGGGATGGGCGTGGAGCACGCGGTGGCGGGCGGCGACCTGAACGAACGCCCCGGCGGCCGCACCTTCCGGCGGCTCACCGCCGACCTCCAGGACTGCTGGGCCGTCGCGCCCTGGGGAGCCGAGTACACCTCGACCCCCGCCGCACCCCACCAGCGCATCGACGCGATCCTCGCGACCAAGGGCGTCGAGGTGCTGGGCTGCGGCGTCCCGCTCGGCCATCCGGGGGTCACGGACACGGACCTGAGGGCGGCCACGGACCACCTTCCGGTGCTGGCCGCCCTCAGGGTGCCGGCGGACGAGGGCGGCCGGGGCCGCGGTCCTGGCCAGCGACCCTAGCCCGCGGCGCCGGGCTTCGCCGCCGGCCTCGGGCCCGGCCTAGACGACCGCTCCGCGGCCGGGGTCCTCGTCGTCCTCGTCGTCCGTGCGCATCCGCACCACCAGGGTGGCGAAGCCGCCCACGAAGCCGCCGATGCCGAGGGTGGTGAGCCACCAGGTCATCTCCCAGCCGAAGAGCACGGCCAGCAGAAGCAGCACCGGGCCGCCGAGCACACCGAGCCAGGCGAACTTGGCGGTCGCGTCGGCCGCGGGCAGCGGGGGCGGCTCGGGCGGGACGAAATGGCCCTCGTCGTCCTCGTCGAAGTCCTCCTCGGCCGGTTCGGGCGCCGAGTAGTCGCGGGGACCGCCGCCGACGCCCGGGGCGAACGAGACGGAGCTGCCCAGCGGCTTGGACGCCTCCTTCTTCGGCGTCCCGCCCTCGCCGTCACCCTCAACGTCGGAGTCGTTCGTCTCGACCTCCAGCAGGGCCAGGTCCTCGATCGACTTGAAGGGCTTGGCGCCCGGCGGGTCCGGCGGCTCCTCGCCGTACCCGGCGACGATCGCCGCCCAGGCGGCCTCCTCGTCGAAGGGCACGCCCGGCTCCTCGGGCTCCCGGCCGGAGCGGCCCGCGCCGCCGACCCCCGCGCCGCCGGCGACACCGCCGAGTCCGGGCACCCCGCCCAGGCCGCCGTCCCGCGCCTCCTGCGCCTCGCGTGCCTCCCGCTTCTCCCGTTCCTCCCGGCTCTCGCGGTCCTCTCGCTCCGAGTCGTGCTCAGCCACCTGCGGCCGTCCCTTCCTTGCCGGCGCCGACACTGGGTGCGAGCCGGCCGATGAACGCCAGGCTTTCCTCGAAGATCCGGTCCGCGTCGTGGTCCAACGTCGCGACGTGGTAGCTCTGTTCCAGCAGCAGCTCGGTGACATCGGTGGACGACACCCGGCTGAGCACCCGGGCGGAGTCCGCGGGCGGCACCACATGGTCCTGCGGGCTGCGCAGCAGCAGGAGCGGCTGGGTGACCTGGGGCAGCTCGCCGTCGACGACCCGGAAGAAGGTCCGCAGGGAGTGCGCCGCGTGCAGCGGCACCCGGTCGTAGCCGATCTCCACGCTGCCGGGCTTGGCGATGTCGCTGGCGATGCCCCGTGTGGTGCGGACCAGGTGCCGGGCCACCGGAAGGGCGTAGGCGGACAGGCCGTGCACCTTGTTCGCCGGGTTGACGACGACCACGCCGCTGATCGCGTCGCCGTGCCGGGCGGCCAGCCGCAGGGCGAGCGCGCCGCCCATGGACAGCCCGGCCACGAACACCTGCGCGCAGCGCGCACGCAGGGCGCGCAGCTCGCGGTCCACCTCGGCGTACCAGTCCTGCCAGCCGGTGAGCTGCATGTCCTCCCAGCGGGTGCCGTGCCCGGGGAGCAGCGGCAGGGAGACGGTCAGGCCGTGTCCGGCGAGGTGCTCCGCCCAGGGGCGCAGCGACTGCGGGGAACCGGTGAAGCCGTGGCAGAGCAGGACGCCGACCTCTCCGCCCTCGTGGCGGTACGGCTCGGCTCCAGGGAGGACCGGCACCTTCGGTCTCCTGTTCATCTCAGGGGTCTCAACAAAAGGGGCGTGACTCGAGTCCGGGTGTTGCTTCACCGTACGCGACCGCACTGACACCGACCAGGGCCGTCGGCCGCATTGCCCGGCCTCCGGGTTAAGGTCTGTTCGACAAACACAGGAGGCACTCGGTTGTTGTACGGCGCGATGAAGGTCACCGTCGGGGGTTCGCTGAAGCTCGTCTTCCGGCCCTGGGTGGAGGGCCTGGAGAACGTACCCGCCGAGGGGCCCGCGATCCTGGCGAGCAATCACCTGTCCTTCTCCGACTCGTTCTTCCTGCCCGCGGTCCTCGACCGCAAGGTCACCTTCATCGCGAAGGCCGAGTACTTCACCACCCCGGGGATCAAGGGCCGGCTCACCGCCGCCTTCTTCAAGGGGGTCGGCCAGCTGCCCGTGGACCGCTCCGGCGCGCGCGGCGCGGGCGAGGCCGCGATCAAGAGCGGCATAGACGTGATCGAACGCGGTGAGCTGTTCGGTATCTACCCCGAGGGCACCCGCTCGCCCGACGGCCGTCTCTACCGGGGCAAGCCGGGCGGCCTCGCGCGCGTGGCGCTCGCCACCGGCGCGCCGGTCATCCCGGTCGCCATGATCGACACCGAGAAGATCCAGCCGCCCGGCAAGGTCGTCCCGAAGGTCATGCGGCCCGGCATCCGCATCGGCAAGCCGCTGGACTTCAGCCGTTACCAGGGGATGGAGCACGACCGGTTCGTGCTCCGCGCGGTGACCGACGAGGCCATGTACGAGATCATGAAGCTCTCCGGCCAGGAGTACGTCGACATGTACGCGACCGCGGCCAAGCGGCAGATCGCGGACGCGGCCAAGGCGGAGAAGGAAGCGGCGAAGGCGGCGAAGGCCGCGCTCGCGCAGGCCGAGAAGGACCAGGCCGACAAGGAGAAGGCGCACCGCGACGGGGCGGACCAGGACCGGGCGCGCACGGATCAGGCGGACTGAGGAACGGTCCGGGGCCTGGACGCGTCGGTCCGTACGGGGGTGGGGGCATGACCAAGCGCGAGAGAGTCATGAGGATGTCGGTCGAGCAGCCGTTGTGGCGGGCGCTCGCCGGCTACCGGGTGCTGACCATGCTGTACGCGGTCGGCCTCTTCGCCACCGCGTACCAGGAGTTCTCCCGCCCCTGGGTCGCCGTCGGCTTCTACGCGGTCCTCGTCGGCTGGACCCTGGCCACCCTGCCCAAGGTGGCGGGCGCGGCCGGCTGCACCAGGCGCTTCCTCGCGGCCGACCTCACCATCGCGGTCACCGGCATCCTCCTCACACTGGTCGCCGACTCCCATGAGCGGATCGTCGAGGGCGGCCCCACCCTGCCGTCGATATGGACCGCCGGATCGGTGCTGGCCTTCGCCATCAAGGGCGGCTGGCGCTGGGCGGCCGTCGCCTCCACGGCGGTCGCGGTCGCCAACCTCATCGAACGCGGTGCCCCGGTCCGCGACACCGTCCACAACGTGATCCTGGTCTGGGTCGCCTCCATCGCCATCGGCTACGTCGTCGAGGTCGCCCGCGCCTCCGAGCGCACCCTCGCCCGCGCCCTGGAGATCGAGGCCGCCACCCGGGAGCGGGAGCGGCTGGCCCGGGACATCCACGACGGGGTGCTCCAGGTGCTGGCCATGGTGCAGCGGCGCGGCGCGGTGATCGGCGGCGAGGCGGCCGAGCTGGGACGGATGGCCGGCGAGCAGGAGGTGGCGCTGCGCACCCTGGTCTCCGGCGCCGCGGTGCCGGTCTCCCGGGTCTCCGAGGACGCCGCCGAGGGCGCGGTCGTCCGGGTCGTGGAGGAGCCCGACGAGGACCTCGACCCGGTCGCGCCGGTGGATCTGCGCGGCCTGCTCCTGCCGTACGCCGGAGCCCGGGTCAGCGTCGCCGAGCCGGGCGCCCCGGTCACCCTGCCGGCGAACGCCGCCCGGGAGCTGGCCGCCGCCGTCGGCGCCGCCCTGGACAACGTCGAGCGGCACGCGGGCGGGCACGCGCGCGCGTGGATCCTCATCGAGGACGATCCCGGCGAGGTGATCGTGACGGTCCGGGACGACGGGCCGGGCATCCCGGCGGGCCGCCTGGCGCAGGCCGAGGGCGAGGGCCGGATGGGCGTGGCCCTGTCGATCCGGGGCCGGCTGCGCGACCTGGGCGGCAGCGCCGAACTGATCTCCACGCCCGGACAGGGCACCGAGGTGGAGCTGAAGGTCCCGAAGAACGAACACCTGGCACGGGGGAAGCGATGAGCGAGCAGGGCACGATCAAGGTCATGGTGGTCGACGACCACCCGATGTGGCGGGACGCCGTCGCCCGTGATCTGGCCGAGGCCGGCTTCGCGGTGGTCGCCACCGCCGGCGACGGCGAGCAGGCGGTGCGCCGTGCCAAGGCCGCCGCTCCGGACGTGCTGGTCCTCGACCTCAACCTGCCCGCCAAGCCCGGCGTCCAGGTCTGCAAGGAGGTCGTGGCCGCCGATCCCGCGCTGCGCGTGCTGGTGCTGTCGGCGAGCGGGGAGCACGCCGATGTCCTGGAGGCCGTGAAGTCCGGCGCGACCGGCTATCTGCTGAAGTCGGCGTCCACCGAGGAACTGCTGGACGCGGTGCGCCGTACGGCCGTCGGCGACCCGGTCTTCACGCCGGGCCTCGCGGGCCTGGTGCTGGGCGAGTACCGGCGGCTGGCCTCCGAGCCCGCGCCCGCCGCCGACACCGACCAGCCCGGGGCGCCCCGGCTGACCGACCGGGAGACCGAGGTGCTGCGCCTGGTCGCCAAGGGCCTGAGCTACAAGCAGATCGCCGAACGCCTGGTCATCTCGCACCGCACCGTGCAGAACCACGTGCAGAACACCCTCGGCAAGCTCCAGCTGCACAACCGCGTGGAGCTGGTGCGGTACGCGATAGAGCGCGGCCTCGACGAGGAGTGAGCCAACCGGCTGACACCGGCTGACACTTCACCGGAACCGCCCTGCCGGGCCCTGCCGAAGTGACCTGGGTCACCGTTAGCGTGCGTCGTACGGCACATGACACGGCACCACACGGCAACCCGGCGAAGGGACTTTCCATGCGGGTCGGAGTACTGACCGGGGGCGGCGACTGCCCCGGGCTCAACGCCGTCATCCGGGGCATCGTCCGCAAGGGCGTGCAGGAGTACGGCTACCACTTCACCGGCTTCCGGGACGGCTGGCGCGGCCCACTGGAGGGGGACGCCACCCGCCTGGACATCCCCGCCGTGCGCGGCATCCTCCCGCGCGGCGGCACCATCCTCGGCTCCTCGCGCACCAACCCGCTGAACGACGACAGCGGGGTGCGGCGGATCAAGGAGAACCTGGCCAAGCACGAGGTCGAGGCGCTGATCGTGATCGGCGGCGAGGACACCCTGGGCGTCGCCGCGCGGCTGTCCGACGAGTACGGGGTGCCCTGCGTCGGGGTGCCGAAGACGATAGACAACGACCTGTCGGCCACCGACTACACCTTCGGCTTCGACACTGCCGTCGGCATCGCCACCGAGGCCATCGACCGGCTGCACACCACCGCCGAGTCCCATATGCGGGTGCTGGTGGTGGAGGTGATGGGCCGCCACACCGGCTGGATCGCCCTGCACTCGGGGCTGGCCGGCGGCGCCAACGTCATCCTCATCCCCGAACAGCGCTTCGACGTCGACCAGGTGTGCGCCTGGGTGGCCTCGCGGTTCAAGGCGTCGTACGCGCCGATCGTCGTCGTCGCCGAGGGTGCCGTGCCCAAGGACGGCGACCCGGTCCTCAAGGACGCCTCGCTGGACTCCTACGGGCACGTCCGGCTGTCCGGCGTCGGCGAATGGCTGGCCAGGGAGATCGAGCACCGCACCGGCAAGGAGGCCCGCACCACGGTCCTCGGGCATGTGCAGCGCGGCGGCACCCCCAGCGCCTTCGACCGCTGGCTCGCCACCCGCTTCGGCCTGCACGCCATCGACTGCGTCCGCGACGGCGACTTCGGCACCATGGTCGCCCTGCGCGGCACGGACATCGTCCGGGTGCCCCTCGCCGAGGCGACCGCGCAACTCAAAAGGGTGAAGCCGGAACTCTACGAGGAAGTCGGGGTGTTCTTCGGTTGACGAGGTGTCACCGGCGCTGAGGGACGGGGGAGCCATGGCGGGATGGTGGAGGACGCTGGGACTGCGGGTCCTGCTGGAACAGCAGGCCGACCTGCTCCGCACCGCCTGGCCCGCGCTGCGCGCCGGCCAGAGCCCGCCGCCCCCGCCGCCCGACCGCGTCCGCCCGCTGGCCGTCCTGTCCGCGTCCGCCGCGAAAGCGGCGGACGGCGGCGTGGCGGACGCACCGGAACTCGCCGTCGCCCTCCTCACCGCCGCGGTCCTGTCCGGCGCCGGCCCCACGGCGGTGCCCGCGCCCCTGCGCCCGCTCGTCGACCCCGCGGCCGAGGTCGACGCGGCCACCGCCACCGCCGCGGGGCGGCTCGCCGCCGGCCTCGCGGCCCGCGCCCGCGCCGAGGCGACCCCCGACTGGCTGCGCCCCTGGTGCCTGGACGCCGCCCTACTGTGCGGCACCCGCTGCCTGCGCGGCCCGGCCCCCGACGCCACGGCCCACGCCACCGTCCACGACCTCCTGGCCCACCTCGCGGAACTGCGCTTCGCGCGGGACGCCGACCCGGCCGACGAGACCGCCGCGATCGCCCACGCCCGCGCCGCCCACGACGGCGCCACCGAGGCCACCGCACCCGGCCGCGCCGGCCACCTCGCCCGGCTGCTCGCCGACCGCGCCGCCCGGCTGCGGGACTCCGCTCTCGCCGCGGACGCCCCCGAACTGGCCCGTGCCGCGCTCGCGGCCCAGGAACCGGCGAGCCGCGCCTGGCTGGGCCACGCGGCGGCCACCGCGGGCGTCCTGCTCCAGGCCACCGCGCAGGAGCGCAAGGACGTCACGCTCCTCGACGAAGTCCTGGAACTCCAGCGCGCGATGCGCCGCCACCCCTTCTACCACCTGGTCCGCGACACGGACCGGCACACCTACGCGAGCGTGCTCGCCCAGCGCTTCGCCCGCCGCCACGACCCCGAGATCCTCGACCAGACCATCGAGGCCCACGCCGAGCTGTACGCCGTGGAACCCGCCCGGTACGCCGCCGACCTCGGCCGCCACTTCCAGTACCGCTACCAGTTACGCGGCGACCCCGCCGACCGCCACCGCGCCCTGGAGCTGATGGCCGAGGGCATGACCGACGACCACCCGCGCGGCGACGCGGTGATCTCGTACGCGGCGGCCGCGCTGCACGAGTACCGCGAGTCCGGCGACCCGGCGTCCGTCGCCCGCGCCCTCGCCACGGTGACCCGGCTGACCGCGCCCGGCGCCGCCCACGCCGACAGCAGCCCGGTGTTCGGCTCCCTCACCGACCTGCTGCTCGCACACGGCGAACTCACCCGGCCCAGGGACCTCGACCCCGCCGAGGCCGCCGCCCGCCGCTCCCTGGAACTGGCCGGCACCCCCGAACACCGGGCGCGAGCCCTCGCCCGGCTGGCCGAGGTCCTGGCCAACCGCTACCGGGCCACCTCCGACCTCGCCCTGCTCGACGAGGCGGTGGCCCACTGCCGCGAAGGGTTCGCCCTGCTGCCGCCGGACACCGAGGCGCCCGCCCAGCTCTCCGCCGGCCTGGTCATGGCACTGTCCGAGCGGTACTCCCGCGCCCGGCACCTCGCCTCGCTGCGCGAGGCCGTCGCCGCCGCCGACCGGCTGGCCGAGTCCACCCCCGAGTTCGGCGCCGAGTACCCCGTGGTCCTCGGCACCCTGGTCGCCCTGATCGTCGAGTACGCGCGCGAGGCCGACGCCCCCGCCGAACTGGACCGCGCCCAGGAGCTGGTGGAGCGCGCCCTGTCCACCACCACACCGGGCCACCAGTGGCGCGCCCACCTGCTGAACGCGCTCGGCGGAGTCCTCCTCGCCCGCGCCCGGCGGCCCGACGCCGCACCCGAGGCCGCCGACACCGCCGTCCGCCACTTCGAGGCGGCGCTGCGGGACGACCTGCGCGAGGACCCGCAGCGCAGCGGCGCCGCCCTGTACGCCGGCCTCGCGCACGCCCTGTGGGAACGGCACCGGCACCGCGGCGAGCGGGCCGACCTGGACCGCGCGGCGACGGCCGCCCGGGCCGCCGTCGCCGCGCTGCCGCCCGGTGAACCGCGCCGCGCCGGGGCCCTGGCCGCGCTGTCCCGGGCGTTCAGCGAGATGGCACGCGTCGACGGCAGCCATGACGCGGTGCGCGACGAGGCGCTGGCCGTGAACGCCGAACT
The DNA here is from genome assembly GCF_040298625.1 of Streptomyces sp. NPDC001532. Lineage (NCBI taxonomy): Bacteria > Bacillati > Actinomycetota > Actinomycetes > Kitasatosporales > Streptomycetaceae > Streptomyces > Streptomyces sp. NPDC001532. Next base: position 27,542 of record NZ_JBEPAL010000030.1, on the reverse strand, counting down.
CGCCGCCGACCCGGCCCAGTCCGCCCTCGTGCGCACCTCGGCCGCGCTGGAGCTGGCCACCGTGGCCCGGGCCACCGGGGACACCGAGCGGTCGCTCGCGGCGGCCCGCAGCGCGATCGAGACGCTGCCGCTGCTCGCCTGGCGCGGAGTCGACCGGTCCGACCAGGAGCAGATGCTCGGCGCCGTGGCGCGGGCCGGCTCCTTCGCCGGGCTGATCGCGCTGGCCGCCGGGCGCCCCGCCGAGGCGCTGGAGCTGCTGGAGGCCGGTCGCGGGGTGCTCGCCGCGCAGGCACTGGAGCTGCGCACCGAGACCGACGAACTGGCCGCCGTCGCACCGGAGCTGGCCGCCCGGCTGGACACACTGCGGCAAGGGCTGGACCGCACCTCGGGCGACGGCCTGTCCGGGGAGGAGGCGGACCGCCGCCACCGGCTGGCCCGCGAGTGGCAGGAGACCCTGGAGGAGATCCGCGCCCGCGACGGCTTCCAGGACTTCCTGCGCCCGCCGCGCGCCGCGCAACTGCTCGCCGCGGCCGAGCAGGGACCGGTCGTCGTGGTCGCCGGCGGTCCCGCCCGCGGCGGCTACGCTCTGCTGCTCACCGGCCCCGACCCGGCGGACCTCAAGGTCTGCCGGCTGCCCGAGTACTCGGACGGCGAGGCCCGCGAACACGCCGGGACCCTGCTGACGGCCGCCGCCGCGGCCGGCCGCTCCGGACTCGCCCGCGCCTTCGCCGAACGGGCCGTCGGCGACGTCCTCGACTGGCTGTGGCGCACGGTCGCCGGGCCCGTCCTCGACGCGCTCGGCATCACCGGCCCCCCACCGCCCGGCGAGCCGCCGCCCCGCCTGTGGTGGTGCCCGGCCGGCGCGCTGTCCTTCCTGCCGCTGCACGCGGCGGGCGAGGTGCCGGACCGGGTGGTGTCCTCCCGCACCCCGAGCGTGGCCGCCCTGCTGCGCGCCCGCACCCGGCGCGCGCCCGCCGCCGGAGCCCGCGCGCTGATCGTCGCCGTCCCCGAACTCGACGGCCACGCCCCGCTCCCCGGCGCCCTGCGCGAGGCCGGGCTGGCGCACACCGCGGTCGGCGGCACCCTGCTCGCCAGCGACGCGGCCCACGCCGACGCTGTCCGGTCCGCGCTCACCACGCACTCCTGGGCCCACTTCGCCTGCCACGGCGTCCAGGAACCCGACCGGCCCTCCGAGGGACGGCTGCTGCTGCCCGGCGGCCGGCTGTCCGTGCTGGACGTCTCCCGGCTCGACCTGCCCGGCGCCGAGTTCGCCTACCTCTCGGCCTGCGAGACCGCCGTCGGCGGCACCCACCTGCCCGACGAGTCCCTGCACCTGGCCGGCTCACTCCAACTCGCCGGCTTCTCCCAGGTGATAGGCACCCTGTGGCGAGTCGACGACGACACTGCCGAGGAGATCGCCCGCGAGGTGTACGGAACCTTGGCGAAGCCCCCGTTCCCGTGGACCACCGCCCCCACCCCCACCGAAGCCCCTCCCCCCGCCGCCCTGGCCCTGCACCACGCCACGCTGCGTCTGCGGGCGCGGTGGCCGGAGCGACCGCTTGCGTGGGCCGCGCATGTGCATACGGGGGCATGAGCATGACCACTCCGCCTACGATCGACCCCGTGGAACCAGCCGACGACGATCTGCACGCCGAGTTCTGCCGGGAGTTGGCCACCCTGCGCCTGCTCAGCGGCCCCCGGCGCGCGGCGCTCGAACAGGCGGTCCGGCGGCTGCGCCAGGGCGCCGACTTCGCCGAGGTGCTGCGCGACCTCGACGTCACCGTGACCGGACCGCTGCTCGCCCGCCACGCCCCGACCGCGGTCGGCGCGCCCGGACCGCCCGTGGAGGGCCTGTACCTCTGCCCGGTCGGCCGCTGCGGACGCGTCGAGCAGCGGCTGTCCGGGCAGGGACCGCCGGAGTGCCTGGTGCACGAGCGGGTGCTCGACTTCGTCGCGGACTCCTGAGGGCCGCCGGGTGACGGGCTTCCTCGCCGAGCTGGGCCGCAAACTGGCCGAACGCTGGTTCACGCTGCTGGTGCTGCCGGGCCTGGGCTATCTGGTGGTCGCCGCGGCGGCCCTGGAACTCGGCCAGCGCGGCTGGTCGGACCTGGGCGCGCTGCGGGACGGCTTCGCCGCGCTCACCGAGGGCGAACCGGACCGGCAGAACGCGCTCGCGGTCCGAGCCGTCCTGCTGGTGCTGGCCGCCGTACCGCTCTCCGCCGGACTCGGCCTGCTCGCCCAGGCCCTCGCCGGACCCGTCGAACGCGTCCTGGCCGGCGCCTGGCCGCGCCCCTTCGCCGCCCTCGCCGCCCGCCGCACCGCCCGCCGGTCCGCCGCCTGGGAGGAGGCCGACACCGCATACCGCGCCGACGGCCGCGCCGAGGACGCCGCCCGCCGCAACGCCCTCGCCCTCATCCCGCCCCAGCACCCGACCTGGCTCGGCGACCGGCTGCACGCCCCCGCGGTACGCCTCCGCGAGGAGTACGGCATCGACCTCGCCACCGTCTGGCCCCGCCTGTGGCTGCTGCTGCCCACCGCCACCCGTGACACCCTCACCGAGACCCGCGCCCGCCTGGACACCGCGTTCACCCTCGGCGGCTGGGCGGTGCTGTATCTGCCGCTGGCCGCCCTGTGGTGGCCGGCCGCGCTGATCGCGCTGGTCGCGGCGGCCGTCGCCCGCCGCCGCGCCGCGCTCGCCGCCGAGGTCTACGCCGAGCTGGTGGAGTCCGCCGTCGACCTGTACCTCGACCGCCTCCAGGCCCGCCTCGGCGACCGGCGTCCCTCACCCCAGCAGGGGCGTGCGCTGACCGAGCGGCTGCGGCGCGGGCTGTGAGGTCCGCCTGCCGCATCGAGCGGCCGCCCGTATATTCGCCGGTACCAGACAATTCCGGCGTGAACCCCCGGAGGACTTCGTGGAGATCCTGGCGTTCGGTGTGCAGGCCGACGAGCAGCCCCTGATCGAGGAGGCGTTCGCGGGCCACCACGAGGCCCGCTGCCTGGACGTCTTCCTCAACGAGGACACCGCCCCGATCGCGGCCGGCTACGAGATCGTCTCCAGCAGCGTCAACGCCGAGCTCGGCGAGCCGGTCCTGGAGGCCCTGGCGGCCGGCGGCACCCGGATGATCGCCCAGCGTTCCACCGGCTTCAACAACATCGACCTGCGGGCCGCCGAACGCCTCGGCCTGACGGTCGCGCGGGTCTCCTTCTACTCGCCGTACTCGGTCGCCGAGTTCGCCTGGGCCCTCGCCATGGCCGTCAACCGCCGGATCGTGCGCGCGTCCACCCGCACCCGCGACTTCGACTTCCGTCTCGACGGCCTGATGGGCCGCGACATGCACGGCCGCACCGCCGGCGTCCTCGGCACCGGCAAGATCGGCGAGGCCTTCGCCCGGATCGCCCACGGCTTCGGCATGCGGCTGCTCGGCTGGGACATCGCCGAGAACCCCGCCTGTATGCAGCTCGGCATGACGTACGTCCCCAAGGAGCGGCTGCTCGCCGAGTCCGACCTGGTCACCCTGCACGTCCCGCTGATGCCGCAGACCCAGCACCTGATCGACGCCGACGCGCTGAAGGGCATGAAGGACGACGCGATCCTGGTGAACTCCAGCCGCGGCGGCCTGATCGACACCGCGGCCCTCGTCGCCGAACTGCGCGAGGGCCGCTTCACGGGCGTCGGTCTCGACGTCTACGAGGCGGAGGCCGGACTGTTCTTCCTCGACAAGTCCCTGGAGGCCGTCGGGGACGACACCCTGGCCCGCCTCGTCACCTTCCCGAACGTCCTGGTCACCTCCCACCAGGCGTACTACACCAAGGAGGCCGTCGGCCAGATCGTCGAGACCACGGTCCGCAACGTGGAGGACTACCTCGCCGGCCGCCGCTCGGAGAACGTGCTGGTGCCGCGCAGCTGACCGACCAGCTCCCGCACCACCGCGGCACCGTTCAGCGTCAGCACCGACTCCGGGTGGAACTGCACCCCGGCGAAGCCGGGACCCCGCACCGCGTGCACCTCGCCGTTCGCCGCCCGGCTCACCTCCACGCCGTGCGCGGCCAGCTCGCCGGCCGCCTCGTCGTCGCAGCGCGCCACGAAGCTGTTGTAGAAGCCGACCGTCTCCGGCCGCCCGAACAGATCGATCTCCGTCTGCGCCCCCTGGTACGGCACCTCCTTGCGGACGATCTCCAGTCCCAGCTCCGCCGCGATCAGCTCGTGCCCGAGGCAGACCCCGAGCACCCCGTGCCGGTGCCCGCGGACGGCCTCGGCGGTCAGCGCCCGCAGGAACCGCATCTTGGGGTCGGCGGTGTCGGCCGGGTCACCGGGGCCGGGGCCCAGCACCAGCGGGCCCTCGTGGGCGAGCACCGCCTCCCGCAGCCCCGGCTCGTCGTACCGGCGCACGGTCACCTCGAGGCCGCTCGACCGCAGGATGTGCGCCAGCATCGCGGTGAAGGTGTCCTCCCCGTCGACCACCAGCGCGTGCCCCTCCAGCGCCGCCGCGCCCTCGGCGGGCGCCTGCATCCGCAGCCAGAACGGCGCCAGCGACGCCCGCCGCCCGTCCAGCGCGGCCCGCACCCGCGGATCGTCCGCCAGCCGGGGCCGCACCGCCTCCTCGCTCGGCCGGCCCGGACGCACCCCCAGCGCCGCCAGCACCCCGGCCGCCTTGGCATGGGTCTCCGCGACCTCGCCGGCCGGGTCGGAACCGCGGACCAGGGTGGCGCCGACCGGCACCCGCAGCCGCCCGTCGGCGTCGATGTCGGCGGTGCGGATCAGGATGGGGGAGTCCAGGGTCTGCGCCCCGCCGGAGTCCCGGCCGAGCAGCGCCAGCGCGCCCGCGTAGTAGCGCCGCCCGCCGACCTCGTGCCGCTCGATGACCCGGCAGGCGTTCTGCACCGGCGAGCCGGTCACGGTCGCCGCGAACATCGTCTCCTTCAGCACCTCCCGCGCGTCCAGCGAGGAGCGGCCGCGCAGCTCGTACTCGGTGTGGGCGAGATGCGCCATCTCCTTCAGCCGCGGCCCGACGACCACCCCGCCCATGTCGCCGACGGTGCACATCATCTTCAGTTCCTCGTCGACCACCATCGACAGCTCCTCGATCTCCTTGCCGTCGGCGAGGAAGTCGAGCAGATGCTCGGGTGTGGGCCCCTCGGCGGGATAGCGGTACGTCCCGCTGATCGGGTTCATCACGACCGTGCCGCCGGACATCCGCACATGCACCTCCGGGCTGGCGCCCACCAGCGTCCGCTCCCCGGTGTGCACCACGAACGTCCAGTACGCCCCGCGCTCACCGGCCAGCAGCCGCCGGAACAGCGCCAGCGCGTCGGCCCGGCCGAACCTCGGGATGTCGCCCTCGTAATTCCGCCGGATCACGAAGTTGGCGCCCTCGCCGCGGCCGATCTCCTCGTCCAGCACCCGCCCGACGATCTCCGCGTACTCCTCGTCGGCGACGTCGAAGGCACCGCCCTCGACCCGCACCTCGTGCGCCGGAAGCTGCTCCAGCGCCTCGGCGAGCGGGAGGTCGTACGACTCCTCCGGGGTGAGCACCAGCAGCGGGGTGCCGTCGTCGCGGACGTCGAAGCCGCGCTCGCGGATCTGCCGGAACGGCACCAGGGCGAGGCCCTCGTCGGGCAGGTCGGCGAGCCGGTCACGGGAGGTGACCGGGCCGATCAGCACCTCGACCCGGTCGTGGTCGAGGCCCGGGGTGCGGCGGCGCAGCAGGGCGAACGGACGGGGGTCGTCCAGCAAGCCGAGCAGGTTCATGGTCCGTGCTCCTTCTCAGTGGGCAAGGAGCGGGCCGCCGGAAAACACCGAAGGCCGCCCCTCGGGCGGCCTTCGCGAAGTGTGGATACGCGCAGTCAGCGGGCCGCCGGAGAAGCGGTCCACCACCAGTTCTGGATGCAGGTCTGGATCGAGTGCGCGAACATACGGCGCACCCTACCCCATGACCGGGACGCGTCACCCGTGTCCGTCCCGCGTCTGCCGCGTCTCACTTGCTGGGCGTGGTCCGGAAGCCCGGACATCACCCCGTAATGTTGAGGACGTGACCGTGAACGCTAAGACCAGCGCGAGCGCTGGCAACACCTGGCGAAACCTGCCCGCGGCGCAGCAGCCCGAGTACCCCGACCCCGAGGCTCTGCGCAAGGTGATCGCGGACCTCGAGTCGTATCCGCCGCTCGTCTTCGCGGGCGAGTGCGACCAGCTGCGCGCCCGGATGGCGGCCGTCGCCAAGGGAGAGGCGTTCCTCCTCCAGGGCGGCGACTGTGCCGAGGCGTTCGACGCGGTGTCCGCCGATCACATCCGCAACAAGCTCAAGACCCTGCTCCAGATGGGCGCCGTGCTGACGTACGCCGCGTCCGTGCCCGTGGTGAAGGTGGGCCGGATCGCCGGCCAGTACTCCAAGCCGCGCTCGAAGCCGACGGAGACCCGTGACGGGGTGACGCTGCCGACCTACCGGGGCGACTCGGTCAACGGCTTCGACTTCAACGAGGCCGCCCGCGTCCCCGACCCGGAGCGGCTGAAGCGGATGTACCACGCGTCCGCCTCCACGCTGAACCTGGTGCGCGCCTTCACCACCGGCGGCTACGCCGACCTGCGCCAGGTGCACGCCTGGAACCAGGACTTCGTGAAGTCGTCCCCGTCCGGCCAGCGCTACGAGCAGCTGGCCCGCGAGATCGACAACGCGCTGAACTTCATGCACGCCTGCGGGGCCGACCCGGAGGAGTTCAAGACCGTCGAGTTCTACGCCTCGCACGAGGCGCTGCTGCTCGACTACGAGTCGGCGCTCACCCGTGTCGACTCGCGCACCGGCCAGCTGTACGACGTCTCCGGGCACATGGTGTGGATCGGTGAGCGCACCCGGCAGCTGGACCACGCGCACATCGAGTTCGCCTCGAAGATCCGCAACCCGATCGGCATCAAGCTGGGTCCGACGACCACGGCCGAGGACGCGCTGCAGTACATCGAGCGCCTCGACCCGGAGCGGGAGCCCGGCCGGCTGACGTTCATCGTCCGGATGGGCGCCGACAAGGTCCGCGACAAGCTGCCCGAGCTGGTCGAGAAGGTCACCGCCTCCGGCGCGACCGTGGCCTGGGTGACCGACCCGATGCACGGCAACACCTTCGAGGCGGCCTCCGGTCACAAGACCCGCCGCTTCGACGACGTGCTCGACGAGGTCAAGGGCTTCTTCGAGGTCCACAAGGCGCTCGGCACCCACCCGGGCGGCATCCATGTGGAGCTGACCGGCGACGACGTCACCGAGTGCGTGGGCGGCGGCGACGAGATCTTCGTCGACGATCTGCACCAGCGCTACGAGACGGCCTGCGACCCGCGGCTCAACCGCAGCCAGTCGCTCGACCTCGCCTTCCTCGTGGCGGAGATGTACAGGGACCAGTGACAGGGGCACCTGTTACCGGCTGTTTTCAGCCATGAAGTGGGGCGCGGATCACATACGATCCGCGCCCCATTTCTCTTTTGCGGGTCCTGTGGGATGGGTAAGGTTAGGTTAGCCTCACCGATCAACGGGGACGGCACCACTCAAGCGATCCCTGCGGGAGGTGAACCGCGTGTACGTATGCTCTTGCTTCGGCGTCACCGAGCAGCAGGTCAAGCAGCACGCGGAGAACGGCGCCTGCACCCCCCGCCAGATCGCCTCCGCCTGCAAGGCGGGCACGGACTGCGGGTCGTGCGTACGTCGTATTCAGGCCATCCTGGGTCGCGGGGCGTGCCCCCGGCGGGAGCTGGCCGACCAGGGCAAGCCGGTGCTCGCCGGTGTGGACGAGGCCGCCGCCGCCTAGCGGCGCTCAGCTCTCGGGCTGCTCGATCAGCTGCGCCAGATACAGCGCCTCGCCCAGCTTCTCGATCAGGTCGAGCTGGGTGTCGAGGTAGTCGATGTGGTGCTCCTCGTCCTCCAGGATCGACTCGAAGATGTTCGCCGAGGTGATGTCGCCCTTCTCGCGCATCACCTTGATGCCGCGCTTGAGCCGGTCGATCGCCTCCACCTCGACCTCGCGGTCGGCCCGGAACATCTCGGTGACCGTCTGCCCGACCCGCACATGGAACAGCCGCTGGTAGTTCGGCAGCCCGTCCAGGAACAGGATCCGGTCGGTCAGCACCTCGGCGTGCTTCATCTCGTCGAACGACTCGTGCCGCGTGTACTTGGCGAGCTTCGTCCAGCCGAAGTTCTCCTGCATCTTCGCGTGCAGGAAGTACTGGTTGATCGCGGTCAGCTCACCGGTCAGCTGCTCGTTGAGGAATTCGATGACCTCGGGGTCGCCCTGCATCGCAGAGGCTCCTTCCACACGGAAAAACGGGGAGGGTTGCCGCCGCATGATTTCACCGCCCGTCGAAGATCGTCCAGTAAGTGCGTACTTAGTAAGTAAGTGCATGCTTAGTGCCAGTTGCCCGTTTCAAGACACCTCTGGACGCCGCCGCACACCGCTGGTCATGGGCACCGGTCGAGGTCTGTCAGGATGGAGTCATGGGTCATCCGGTGGAGCACGAATCAGGAGAAGCGGCACGTTCCGAGCTTCCGCCGGGGCAGCGAGTGCAGCGCGGCTGGCCGGTCACGCACTACGGCCCGGTGCCCAAGTTCCGGCCCGAACGCTGGGAATTCAGGGTGTTCGGGGCCACCGCCGACGGCGAGAAGCACTGCTGGACCCACGAGGAGTTCACGGCCCTGCCGTACACCACGGTGATGGCCGATCTGCACTGCGTGACGAAGTTCAGCATGCTCGGCGCCGAGTGGGGCGGCATCCCCGCGCGCACCATCCTGGAGATCGCGCCGCCCGCCGAGAATGTCACCCATGTGATGGTGTGGGCGGAGTACGGCTTCAGCTCGAACCTGCGGCTCGCCGACTTCGCCGCCGACCGCACCATCTTCGCCACCCACAAGGACGGCGAACTGCTCACCGCCGAGCACGGCTTCCCGCTCCGCCTGGTGGTGCCGCACCTCTACGCCTGGAAGGGCCCCAAATGGGTGCGCGGCGTGGAGTACATGACCGCCGACCGCCGCGGCTTCTGGGAGGAGCGCGGCTACCACAACATCGGCGACCCCTGGCGGGAGCAGCGCTACTCCTACCAGGAGGAGCCCGGGGACGGCCCCGAGCTCTGACCTGGGCTTTCCCTCTGGCCGCTCAGCCGTCCCGGAGCTTCTTCAGCCGCTCCACGTCCGCGGCGTGCCCCTCCTTGCCACCGGGCGTCTCGATGATCAGCGGTACGCCCGCGGTGGCCGGGTGCGTCATCAGCGCCCGGAACGGGTCCTCGCCGATGTGACCGGCGCCGATGTTGGCGTGCCGGTCCTTGTGCGCGCCGACCACGTCCTTGGAGTCGTTGGCGTGGATCAGCTTCAGCCGGCCCTCGCCGACGGTGTCCACCAGCAGGTCGAGGGTCTGGTGCATACCGCTCGGGCCGGTCAGATCGTGCCCGGCGGCGAAGATGTGGCAGGTGTCCAGGCACACGCCCAGCTTCGGATGCGCGTCCAGCGCCTCGAAGTACGGCCCGAAGTCCCAGGTGCGCGAACAGAGCGAGGAGCCCTGGCCGGCCGTCGACTCCAGCAGCAGGAACGGATCGTCGTCGTGGGTCAGCTCGTCGAGCAGCGGCAGCATGTGCTCCCGCACCTGCTTCAGCGCCACCGACCGGTCCCGGCCGCCGGTCGCGCTGCCGGTGTGCACGACCACCCCGAGCGCGCCGATCTCCCGGCCGCGCCGCAACGAGTGCCGCAGCGACTCCACGGACCGCTCCACGGTCGCCTCGGTGTGCGAACCGAAGTTGATCAGATACGGCGCGTGCACATACGCCGGGATCGACGCCTCGGCGCACACGGCCCGGAACTCCTCGTCCTGCCGCGGACTGCCGGCCGGCGTGGCCCAGCCGCGCGGGTTGGCGACGAAGACCTGCACGGTCTCCGCCCGCAGGTCACGGGCGTACGACAGCCCCACCGAACTGAGACCGCCGGCCACCGGGACATGACCGCCGACCGGGTTGCGCAGGGGGCCGGGAACTTCACTCTTCACCCGTCAAGGGTGTCATGCGCCTTCCCGTGCCCCGTCGGCGGAGGGTGACCGGCGCCGGTCAGCGGATGGTCAGGGTGATGGTGGAGCCCTTCGGGGCGCTGTCGCCGGCTGCCACCGACTGGCTCTTCACCGTGTCGCCGAACAGGCCGAGCAGACCGCGGTCCTTCTCGACCTGGAAGCCGAGGGCCTCCAGCTTGTCCTGCGCCTCGTCCACGTCGTCCCCGACCACGTCCGGGACCTCGACCATCACCGGGCCCTTGGACACGGTGAGCGTCACGGTGTCGCCCTCGGCGGCCCGGCTCCCGGCGCGCGGGGTCTGCCGCGCGACCTGGCCCTTGTCGAACTCCGAGTTGACCTGCTGCTCGGCGACCCGCACCTTCAGCCCCTCGTCCTGGAGCTGCTGCCGGGCGTCGGCGAGGTCCTGGCCGGTGACGTCCGGGACGTCGATCGGGCTGCCCTTGCTGACGGTGAGCGCGATCGCGGAGCCCGCCTTGCGCTCGGTGCCCGCCACCGGTTCCGTGCCGATCACGAAGCCGCGCGGCACGTCCTCGCTGAACGTCCGGGTGACCATGCCCGGGGCCAGGCCCTCGTCCTTGAGCAGGTCCCGCGCCTTGTCCAGACGGTAGCCCTCGAGATCGGGCACCTTCACGGTCCGGGGCCCGTCGGAGAGGGTGAGCGACACCGCGTCGTTCTGCCGGATCCGGCTGCCCGGCTCGGGGTCCGTGCTGATGACGGTGCCGCGCTCGACCGTGTCGCTGTAGGCGTGCTCGACGTCGCCCAGCTCCAGGCCGGCGTCCGCGAGCCGCTGCTCCGCCTGCTCCTGGGTCTTCGCCAGCAGCGGCGGGACCTGGGTGAACTGGCCGGAGTTGATGTACCAGACGCCCGCGCCGACACCGAGCACCAGCAGGACGGCCGCGACGATCGTCACCACCGCGCGCGGCGGCCGGGGCCGGCGCCGGGGCGCCGGAGGCGGCGGGGTCCGCAGCCGGCTGGTCCGGTCGGCCGGCGGCTCGTCGTCCCCGTCGATGGGCAGCGGGCGCGACGGAGGTCCACCCGCGTCGGCGAAGCCGGGCAGCGGCGAGGTCAGCGAGCGCGGGATCACGCTGGTGCGGTCCTCGGCGTTGTCATGGCCGGCCGCGAGCGCCTGGGGCGGGACCGCGTCGAGCTGGGCCTCGGTCAGCGCGGCCCGCGCCTCACGCGCGTGAGCCAGCAGCGCCACCGCGTCGTACGGGCGGATCTCCGGGCTGCGGGCGGTGGCCGAGGCGACCAGCTCGTCCAGCAGGTACGCCAGGCCCGGGACGGCGGCCGACGGCGGCGGGACGTCCTCGTGCAGGTGCTTGTACAGCACCTGGGCGGGGGTGTCCCCGGCGTGCGGCTTGCCGCCGGTCAGCATCTCGTACAGCACCACGCCGCAGGCGTAGACGTCCACGCGCGGGTCGGCGGTGCCGTGCTCGATCTGCTCGGGGGCGAGGTAGGAGACGGTGCCGAGGACGGCGCCGGTGGTGCTGGTGACCGTGTCGACGGAGCGCACCAGACCGAAGTCGGCGACCTTGACCCGGCCGTCGTCCCCGATCAGCACGTTCTCCGGCTTCATGTCCCGGTGCACGAACCCGGCGCGGTGCGCGGCGCCGAGCGCGGCGAGCACCGGCTCCAGGATGTCCAGCGCGGCCCGCGGCTGGAGCGCGCCGCGCTCGCGCAGCACGTCACGCAGGGTGCACCCGGCGACGTACTCCATCGCCAGATAGACGTACGACCCGTCGGTGCCCTGGTCGAAGACCTGCACCACGTTGGGGTGGGCGAGCCGGGCGACCGACTTCGCCTCCCGGATGAACCGGTCGACGAACGAGGCGTCCGCGGCCAGTGTCGGGTGCATCACCTTCAGCGCGAGCACGCGGTCGAGGCGGGTGTCCACGGCCCGGTAGACCGTGGCCATCCCGCCGACCGCGATCCGCGCCTCGACGCGATAGCGGCCGTCGAGCAGTCGCCCGACCAGAGGGTCCTGAAGGGTCGTGTCCACGCAGGTGAGTCTACGAGCCGCCACCGACACCGCCGATCCGTTCCGCGGCCCCGGGACCGGACTGCAGCAGAGCTGTGACCGTGCCCGGGGCGGCGGCGGATCAGAACGCCGGACGCTCCGGGTCCAGACGGGCCCGGCCCTCCGTCGGTGAGGACGCCTCGGCGAAGTGGCGGCGCGGGATGCGGCCCGCGCGGTGGGCCAGCCGGCCCGCCTCGACCGCGTGCCGCATCGCCTCCGCCATCAGCACCGGCTGCTGGGCCCGGGTCACGGCGGAGGCGAGCATCACACCCGCGCAGCCCAGCTCCATCGCGAGCGCCGCGTCGGACGCCGTACCGGCCCCGGCGTCCAGGATCACCGGCACGCGCGCGTGCTCGGTGATCAGCTGGAAGTTGTGCGGGTTGCGGATGCCGAGCCCGGAGCCGATGGGGGAGCCGAGCGGCATGATCGCCGCGCAGCCGACGTCCTCCAGCTTGCGGGCCAGCACCGGGTCGTCGTTGGTGTAGGGCAGCACCGTGAAGCCGTCGTCGACCAGGGTCTCGGCGGCGTCCAGCAGCTCGATCGGGTCCGGCAGCAGGGTCCGCTCGTCGGCGATGACCTCCAGCTTGACCAGGTCCGTGCCCAGCGCCTCGCGGGCCAGCCGCGCCGTGAGCACCGCCTCGCCGGCGGTGAAGCAGCCCGCGGTGTTCGGCAGCACCCGGATCCCGAGCCGGTCCAGCACGGACAGCACCGAGCCGTGCACCTCGGGGTTGACCCGCCGCATGGCGACCGTCGTCAGCTCGGTCCCGGACGCCACCAGGGCCCGCTCCAGCACCTCCAGGCTGGGCGCGCCGCCGGTGCCCATGATCAGGCGGGACGTGAACGACGTACCGCCGAGGACGAAGGGATCGTCGGCCATGGGTCAGCCTCCTTGGACGGCGGTGAGGACTTCGACGCGGTCTCCGTCGGAGAGCGCGGTCGTCGCCCACTGCCCGCGCGGGACGACGGTTTCGTTGAGCGCGGCGGCCACTCCGGAGGGCGCCGCGGTGAGCGTGCGGACCAGGGCGTCGAGCGCCGTGCCCGGCGCGACCTCGCGGGTCTCGCCGTTGACCGAGATGTTCATGCGGGCTGCTCCGTGAGTGCGGCGGTGAAACGCTTCGGCGTGAACGGGCGTGCCTCTTCCGGCAGTTCACCGGTGGCCAGCGCGTGCGCCAGCGCGTCGCCGGTGACCGGGGTCAGCAGCACCCCGTTGCGGTAGTGGCCGGTGGCCAGCAGCAGCCCCTCCAGGTCGGTCGGGCCGAGCAGCGGCGCGTTGTCGGGGGAGCCGGGGCGCAGTCCCGCGCGGGTCTCGGTCAGCGGCAGCTCGGTGATGCCCGGCACCAGCTCGTGGGCGTCGCGCAGCAGCTCGTACACGCCGCCCGCGGTCACCGTGGTGTCCCAGCCCAGCTCCTCGCTGGTCGCCCCGACCACCAGCTCGCCGTTCTCCCGCGGCACCAGGTAGACCTGGCTGCCGCGCACCACGGCCCGCACGGTCCGGCTCAGGAACGGCGCGTACCGCTCGGGCACGGTCAGCCGCAGCACCTGGCCCTTCACCGGCCGCACCGGCGGCAGCAGGTCCTCCGGTACGCCCGCGAGACGCCCGCTCAGGCTCCCGGCGGCGAGCACCACCTGCCCGGCGGCCAGCGCGGTGCCGTCGCCCGTGACGATCCCCGTGGCGCGGTCCCCCGCGACGGTGAGCCGGTCCGCCCACGCGCGGTGGAACACCACCCCGGCCCGCTCGCAGGCCGCCACCAGCGCGGCCGTGAGCCGGCGCGGGTCGATCTGGTGGTCGCCGTCCACCCGCAGCCCGCCGCGCACGCCGGGCGCCAGCATCGGCTCCAGGCGCCGGCACTCGCGCCCGGACAGCCACTCCGACTCCAGGCCCGACTGCCGCTGCAGCGCGTGCAGTTCACGCAAGTGGGCGCGGTCGTCGGCGTCCAGGGCGACGGCGAGCGTGCCGCACCGGCGGTAGCCGAGGTCGTGGCCGGTGAGTTCGGTCAGCTCGGCCGCGAAGGCGGGATAGCGGCCGGCCGAGGCGAGGTTCAGACCGAGCAGGGTCTCCTCGCCGTAGTGCAGTTCCGTGACGGCGGCGAGCATCCCGGCCGCCACCTGGGCGGCCCCGCCGCCCGGTTCGGGGTCCACCACCGCCGTGGCGAACCCGCGCTGCGCGGCCCGCCAGGCCGTGACCAGACCGATGATCCCGCCCCCGACGACCAGGACGTCTGCTGTGTCGGACGTACGCGACATGGGCGTCCAGCCCCTCCCTTCGCCGGCATGACCCGGATCAGGTTCGTACGGTCGGAGGCCGCCAGCCTCCCTCTCAGCCCGGTGCGTCCGGGCTCCCGCGAGTGCTTTACGTTGGCCACCCTAGCCCGCCGCCGTATGTCTCAGTAAGGGAGCCTCCGCCCGTGGCCCGCAGCCTCGACGGTCTCGTCCTCGCCCCCGTCGCCGACCAGGCCCCCGGCCAGGTGGGCACCCGCACCCGGTTCGCCTACCACGAGCGGGACGGCGCGATCTGGGCCGAGTACGCGGGCGGCGACGTCGTCCGCGGGCATCTGGTGGGTACCCGGGAGGGCGACCGGCTGGACTTCCGGTACGTCCAGTTGCGGAACGACGGCACGACGTCCGGCGGGCACTGCGTGTCACGCGTGGTGGAGCTGCCCGACGGGCGGGTGCGGCTGGAGGAGAGCTGGCGCTGGGAGTCCCAGGAGGGCTCCGGGACCAGTGTTGTGGAGCAGGTCACGGAACACGAGCGCTGACTGACGAAATGTCAGTTGTCTATGGTGATCAGGTGAGCGAGCAGACGCAGGAACGGGGATCGTCCGCACCGCGGCGGGTGGTCGTGGCCGGCGCGGGCATGGCCGGCGTGCAGACCGCGGTCGCCCTGCGGGAGCAGGGCTTCGACGGCACGGTGACGCTGATCGGCGCGGAACCCCACCAGCCGTACGACCGGCCGCCGCTGTCCAAGGCGGTACTGCTCGGCACCGCCGAGGGCTCCGCCTTCGACGTCGACTTCGAGGCACTCGGCATCGAGCTGCACCTCGGCCGTGAGGTGCGGGGCGTGCGCCCCGCCGACCACGAGCTGGACACCGAGGCCGGACCGGTGCCCTACGACGTCCTGGTCGTCGCCACCGGCGCGGAACCGATTCGGCTGCCGGGCGCGGAGGGCGTGCCCGGCGTGCATCTGCTGCGCACCCTGGACGACGCCGAGCGGCTGCGGCCGGTGCTCGCCCGGCAGCACGACATCGTGGTCGTCGGCGCCGGCTGGATCGGCGCGGAGTTCGCCACCGCCGCGCGCGAGGCGGGCTGCGCGGTGACCGTCGTCGAGGCCGCGGACCGGCCGCTCGCGGGCGCGCTGCCCGCCGAGGTCGCCGCGCCGATGACCGCCTGGTACGCCGACGCCGGTGCCGATCTGCGCACCCACGCGCGCGTGGAGCACGTCCGGCCCGCGGCGTCCGGCGAGGCCGGGGAGGTCGTCCTGGACGACGGCACCCGGCTGCCCGCCGGGGCCGTGGTCGTCGGGATCGGCGCCCGCCCCGCGACCGCCTGGCTGGCGGGTTCCGGCATCGCCCTCGGCCCGCACGGCGAGGTCGTCGCCGACGCGCACCTGCGCACCTCGGTGCCCGACGTCCACGCGGTCGGCGACTGCGCGTCCTTCCCGTCCGGGCGCTACGGCGAGCGCCTGCTGGTCCACCACTGGGACAACGCCCTCCAGGGCCCCCGCACGGTCGCCGCGAACATCCTCGGCGCGCCCACGGGAGAGCCCCTCGCGGTCTACGACCCGGTGCCGTACTTCTGGTCCGAGCAGTTCGGCCGTTTCGTCCAGTACGCCGGCCACCACGGCTCGGCCGACACCCTCCTCTGGCGCGGCGACCCCTCCGGCCCCGCCTGGACCGTCTGCTGGCTCCTCGACGGCCGCCTGGTGGCCCTGCTGGCCGTCGGCCGGCCCCGCGACCTGGCCCAGGGCCGCCGCCTGATCGAGTCGGGCACCCCGATGGACCCGGCCCTGATGACGGACCCGTCGCGGCCGCTGAAGGCGGCGACGGCGTAGGCCCGCGGCGGCCCGGCCGCTCCTCCCGCCGCGGCGCCGGAGCGCGCCCTGCACCCGGTCGGCCCCGTCGGGGGTGCCCTGGGTACCGAGTGTCAGTGGGGGATGGCAGGCTTGTGACGTGACCGAGATTGACGCAAAGATCGATGCTCTCGTCCCCGCCTGGCTCACCCTCCCCGACATCGCCGAACAGTTCGGCGTCGAGGTGACGCGTGTGCGGCAGCTGGTCAAGGACGGCCAGCTGATCGCCGTACGCCGTGGTGAGAACCGCGCGCTGCACGTCCCCGCCGCCTTCATCGACGGGGACAAGGTCGTCAAGGGCCTGTCCGGGACCCTGACGCTCCTGCGGGACGACGGCTTCTCCGACGAAGAGATGCTGGAGTGGCTCTTCACCCCCGACGAGAGCCTGCCCGGCACCCCCGCGCAGGCCCTGAGCGAGAATCGCGGCACGGAGGTGAAGCGCCGGGCCCAGGCGCTCGCCGTGTGATCTGAGCACGCTGAACCGAACAACCGTCCGGCGTACGGGCCGCGGCGCCCGAGGCCATGTCCGCGGCGCGCCGCGGCCCGCACCGGGCCCGCCCGCGGCCCGTACGCCACCGACACCGGGGGACATCCATGCCCGAGACCGCCCGCACCACCGCCCGCGCCCAGCTCGCCGACGCCCGGCTCTATCTGTGCACGGACGCCCGCAAGCGCCAGGGCGACCTGCCCGAGTTCCTCGACGCGGTGCTGGCCGGCGGTGTCGACATCGTGCAGCTGCGCGACAAGGGCATGGAGGCGGCCGAGGAGCTGGCGCACCTGGAGGTGTTCGCCGAGGCCTGCGCCCGGCACGGCAAGCTCCTCGCGGTCAACGACCGCGCGGACGTGGCGCACGCCGTCCGCGCGGACGTCCTCCACCTCGGCCAGGGCGACCTCCCGGTGCCCGCGGCCCGCGCCGTCCTCGGCGCGGACGTCCTGATCGGCCGCTCCACGCACTCCGCGGCCGAGGCGGAGGCGGCGGCCGTCCAGGACGGCGTGGACTACTTCTGCACCGGCCCCTGCTGGCCCACCCCCACCAAGCCCGGCCGCCACGCCCCCGGCCTGGACCTGGTCCGCCACACCGCCGCGCTCGGCACCGACCGCCCCTGGTTCGCCATCGGCGGCATCGACCTCACCAACCTCGACGAGGTGCTGGCCGCGGGTGCCCGCCGGGTGGTGGTGGTCCGCGCGATCACCGAGGCGGACGACCCGGGAGCCGCGGCCGCGGAGCTGGTGAAGCGCCTGCGGGAGGCGTAGCGTCCACCGTTTTGTCCAAGGGGTGGACAACAAAGGAACAAAACAGGCAAATTTCCCGGCTCCGGTTGGGCGACCCACGCCCCCTGGCTAACCTGCCCGTATGGCCCTCGGCACCGCATCCACCAGGTCGGATCACGCTCCGACCGTCCGCGACATGCTCGCGACCGGCAAGACGACGTACTCCTTCGAGTTCTACGCCCCGAAGACCCCGAAGGGCGAGCGGAACCTCTGGAACGCGCTGCGCCGGGTCGAGGCCGTTGCTCCCGACTTCGTCTCCGTCACCTACGGCGCCGGCGGTTCCACCCGCGCCGGCACCGTCCGGGCGACCGAGGCGATCGCCTCGGACACCACCCTGACACCGATCGCCCACCTGACCGCGGTCGACCACTCGGTGGCCGACCTGCGCAACATCATCGGCCAGTACGCCGACGCCGGGATCCGCAACATGCTCGCGCTGCGCGGCGACCCGCCCGGCGACCCCATGGGTGACTGGGTGCCGCACCCGCGCGGCCTGGCCTACGCCGCCGAACTGGTCGAACTGATCAAGAACTCCGGCGACTTCTGCGTCGGCGTCGCGGCCTTCCCCGCGATGCACCCGCGCTCCGCCGACTGGGACACCGACGTCCGCCACTTCGTCGACAAGTGCCGCGCGGGCGCGGACTACGCGATCACCCAGATGTTCTTCGATCCGGAGGACTACCTGCGGCTGCGCGACCGGGTCGCGGCGGCCGGCTGCGAAACGCCGATCATCCCCGAGGTCATGCCCATCGGCAGTGTGCGGACCCTGGAGCGGATCCCGTCCCTCACCAACGCGGCCTTCCCCGCTGCCCTGAAAGAGCGGATCCTCACAGCGAAAGACGATCCGGCCGCTGTACGCTCCATTGGCATCGACTTCGCCACGGAGTTCTGCGCGCGGTTGCTGGCCGAGGGAGTGCCCGGACTGCACTTCATCACGCTCAACAACTCCACGGCGACGCTGGAAATCTACGAGAACCTGGGTCTGCACCACCCACCGCAGGCCTAGACCGGTCGCACCGTCATACGACACACTGCGTAGCGGCCACTGGGAGAGGGGCGTACATGGGCTGGACGGTCCTCTACATCGCGTTCGGCGTCGTCGCGCTGTGGCTGCTCGGCGAGGTCCTGCTGCAGTACAAGGCGCGACTCCGCTGGCGGCTGCTGGCGTTCGTGGGCTTCCTGGGCGTCGTCGTCGGTGTGCTGATCCCCTCCGTCGTCGTGATCGGCCTGGGTGCCGCCGCCTTCGCGGTCGGCCAGACCTACGTCACGCTGTCGTTCCGCCGGGGCTTCGCGTCCGGCTGGGCGGTCACCGGCCGACCGGCGCCCGGCGCCGGCAAGCGCAACCGCCGCGGCCGCGAGGAACCCACCCTGGAGGTCTCCGACCTCCAGGCGGCGGACTACGCGGACGGCACGGAGCGTGACGACACCGGCTCCTACGGCGACGACCTCGACCGCGACGACGTCTTCACCCCGGCGCGCTCCGCCGCCTCGGCCGCCGAGAGCACCGCCGTCTACGAGCCGCAGCCCCTCCCGGACGACACCGGCTCCTACGGCATATACGGCGAGACCGGCCACGCGGGCGGCGACCGCTCCCAGGACCAGTACGCGGCCACCGCCCAGACCGCCGACCAGGGCTACGCCTACGACGGCTACAGCGGCTACGGCCAGCAGTACGGCTACGACGCCACCGGCCAGCAGCAGTACGCCGCCTACTCCGACCCGTACATCGGCACCCAGACCTACAGCGGCGTCGCCTACGACCCCGCCTACGACCAGCACGCCTACGGCCAGCAGGCCTACGGGCAGGACCAGTACGCGAGCGGCTACGGCGGCGAGACCCCGTCCGGCGGCGTGTGGGTCCCGCAGCAGCGCACCACCGACGACCCCTACGGCGGCGACCTCCCGCCGGAGCAGCCCTACCCCTACCAGGGCGACGGCCAGGCGCAGGGGTACGACGAGCGCTACCGCTTCTGAGCCGCCGTAACCGCGGCTCGGCGGCCACGGCTCACTGGGAGCCCCGGAACTCCGGCCCCTCCACGATCAGCCCCGCGACCAGCGCGCCCGACATCCCCGCGTGCGGCAGCCCGCCGCCCGGATGGGACCAGCCGCCGACCGTGAACAGCCCCCGCACACCGGTGGAGTTGGACGGGTGCAGCAGCCGCCCGGCACCGGCCGCCAGCGCCGGCGCGGGCACCGCCCCGTCCGCCGCCCCGGTCGCCTCCGCGACGTCGGCGGGGGTGCGCACCTCCTGCCACAGCACCCGGTCGCGCAGGCCCGGCACGGCCTGCGCGGCGGCGTCGACCATGCGCTCCGCGTGCCGCCGCAGTTCCTGACCGGCCGTCCCCGCCGCGACGGTGGCGGTCAGCGTGACCGCCTCGTGCCCGGCGTCCGGGACCAGCCCCGGGTCGTCGGGCCGCAGCACGGTGACCGTGGGCACGACCGCCGCCCCGGCCCCGCCGTCGAACACGTACGTCAACTCGGCGTGCCGGTCCGGAGGATGAACGACCGTCCGATGCGCGGCCCCCTCCGGACGGCCGCCGCGCAGCGCCAGCAGCACCGTCAGCCGGCTCGGCAGCCCCCGCCGGGCCGGGACCTCGCCGGCGCCCCGCAGCGCCGAGCCCGCGGTGATCCGCTCCAGCGCGCCGGGGGCGACCCCGGCGACCACGAAGTCCGCCTCGGCCACGGTGCCGTCGGCCAGTTCCACGCCGCCCGCGCGGCCGTCCTTCTCCAGCACCCGCGCGACCTCTGCGCCGAAGTGGAACTCCACCCGGCGGGCCCGGCAGCGGTCGTACACCGCGCGGGCCAGCTCGCGCAGACCGCCACGGACGTACCAGGTGCCGAAGGCGTGCTCCATGTACGGCAGGACGGCGGCGCTCGCCGGGGTGGTGCGCGGGTCCAGGCCGTGGCCGAGGGCGTGGCTCTCCAGCAGGGCGGCCAGCCGCGGGTCGCGCAGCTCCCAGGCGCCGATCTCGGCGAGCGTGCCGGCCCGGCGGGTGCGCAGCAGCCGTTTGTGCGGGACCGCCGGATAGGGCTCGCGGTCGGCCAGCACCGGCCAGTTCGGCCACAGCGGCTCCTCCAGCAGCGGCCGGCGGGTCCGGTCCCAGGCCTCGCGGGCCCGCACCAGGAAGTCGCCCCAGCGCTCGCCCGTGCCCGCTCCCAGCGCCTCGTCCAGCGCGGCGACGACACCCGCGCGGGAGGCGTTCGGGAGCGGAACCGCGGTGCCGTCGGCGAAGACGTGCCGCGTCGACGGGTCGACCTGGACCAGCTCGACGCACTCCTCCAGCGGCTCCTTGCCGGTCTTGACGAACAGGTCCCGGTAGACCGCGGGCAGGGGCAGCAGACCGGGGCCGGTGTCGAAGACGAAACCGTCCCGCTCCCGCCGGCCGACCGCGCCGCCGTAGGTCTCCGTCCGTTCGTACACCGCCACCCGGTGGCCCGCGACGGCCAGCCGGGCGGCGGCCGCCATCGCGCCCATCCCGGCGCCGATCACCGCAATCCGTGCCATGCCCGCGACTTTATCCGCCCCCACCGACAGGCGGTCCGGCCACCCTGGGGGTCTCTCCGGGCTTCGTCCGGGAGTCCGCGCGGGCCGTCACTGGGGACGAGCGCGCAGCACTGAGTACCCGTACCTAGGGACCGAGATGAGTACGCGCGCGGATGGGGGCGGACCCGCGCGGACGAGAGAGTGGAGGCACGGAGAAGGGCACGGCTCCGGCACCGGCGACACGGGGCGCCGGAACGGAGCGGGCCCGGATCCGCTCCTTCCGCCGGCCCAGGCCGGCGGAGGCGAGGCACGGGGGAATCCCGGAGGACGACCGGTACGGGGGAACGTACGGGGTTCCGACGGGGGAACGTACGGGGGAGTACGGGGGAACGGAAGGCGCCGGACCGAGACTGGCCCGCGGGGGACGCGGCCACCTCGGACCGGCGCCTTCGCCTCGTCAGCGGCGGCCGCTCACCCGTCCCTGGAGCAGCCGGGACAGCGCCGCGTGGACGTCGTCGAGGGTGCGCTCCGGCTGGAAGGACTGCCAGTCCAGAGCGGCCACCAGGACCATGCCGACCAGCGCCGCGGCGGTCAGCTGGACATCGATCTCATCGGTGAACTCGCCGTTGTCCACCCCCGCGCGGAGCACGTCCTCGACGGTCGCCACGACCTCCCGGCGCACCACCATGAGCGTGTCCTGCCAGGCGCGGTTGGTGCGCCACAGCTCGGCCACGTACAGCTGGGTGAAGGCCGGGTAGCGGGCGATGAAGCCCAGCCCCGCGCGGATCATCGCGTCCAGGGCGTCGACCTTGCTGCCGCCCTCCCGGTCGGTCAGCTCGGCCGCCTCCTTCAGGGAGGCGGTGAGCAGGCCCACGCCGTGCCGCAGCAGCTCCTCGAAGAGGACCGACTTGCTGGCGAAGTTGTAGTACACCGTGCCCTTGGCCACGCCCGCCCGCTCGGCGATCTCGTCCACGGTCGTCGCGGAGAAGCCCTGTTCGGCGATGAGGGTGACGGCCGCCTCGTAGAGCTTCTGCCGGGTGGCCTCGCGGCGCGTGCTCCCGCCCGCCGGGGCGCTGCTGCTTTCCATGGCCCTGATTGTCACAGGAACGGCCTCGGACGAGCGCACGGGAGGCGAGGCGGACCGGGTCACAGGGTCAGCTCCGGGTGCAGCCGGTCCAGCGTCCACACCTGGCGGCGGCGGGCCGACAGCGCGGTCAGCGCGAGCGCGCCCGCGGTGAAGGCCGCCAGCACCGCGCAGGCCTGCCAGACCGGGCCCAGGCCGCCGCCGGTGATGAGCCGTCGCAGCGCCTCGACGACGTAGCTCATCGGCAGGAACGGATGGATCGCGCCGAAGAAGCCCGGACTGGTCTGCACGGGATAGGTGCCGCCCGCCGAGGTCAGCTGGAGCATCAGCAGCGCGAGCACCAGGATCCGGCCGGCCGCCCCGAAGCGCGCGTTGAGCAGTTGCACGATCGCCGCGAAGCACCCCGTCACCAGGAACAGGAAGCCGACCGTCCCGGCCGCCCGGGCCATCTCCAGGCCGACCGCCCAGTGCAGCACGGCCATCAGGGCCGAGGTCTGCGCGACGCCGATCGCCAGCACCGGCAGCCAGCCCGCCAGGGCGATCCGCCAGGCGGCGGCACCCGCGGCCAGCGCCCGCCGGTTCAGCGGCGGGATCAGCATGTACGCCACCATCGCGCCCACCCACAGGGACAGCGGGATGAAGTACGGGGCGAAACCTGTGCCGTAGTTGGGTGCCTGGTGCAGCGACCTGGAGGCGAGCTGCACCGGGTCGGCCATCACCTCGGTACGCCGGTCACGCTCCCGTTCGTCGTAGTCGGGGATCTGCTCGGCGCCGTCGTGCAGCCCGTCCGCGAGCTTCACCGAGCCGTCGACCAGCTTGTACATGCCGCCGCTGAGGTCGTCCGCGCCGGTCTTCAGCTTGCCGACGCCCTTGTCCAGTTCGGTCGCGCCGGTCTTCGCCGTGCGGAGACCCGTGTGCAGCTTCTCGGCGCCCTCGGCGACCTTCCCGGCGCCCTCGTTCAGCTTGTTGATCCGCTTGACGGCGTCGTCCAGGTCCTCGGAGAGGTGCGGCGCGCGGTCGGCGAGCGCCTGGGCCTGCTTCTCCAGGGTGGCCAGGTGCTTGTCGAGCGTCTTCAGGTCGGCGGCGTGCTCGGTGACCAGGGTCTCCAGGTCGCCGGCGAGGGAGGCCACGTCGGCGGCCGCGCCCTTGGCCAGCTTCAGGTCCGGGCAGGCGGCGTCGGGCAGGACGGCCGTCTCGCAGCGGGTCCTGTAGACGCCGTCCAGCTTGCCGGAGGCCTCGCGGGCCCGCTCGGCCGCCGCCGGCGCCGTCTCGGTGAGGCTGTCGAGGTTGTCGCGGATCGTGCCGGCCGAGTCGGCGACGAACTGGGCGGTGTCCCCGATGGCCTTCTCGTTGTCCTTCAGGAAGGGCCCCACCTTGCCCGCGATGCCGTTGACCTTGTCGGCGAGCGTCTGGGTGCCCTCCGCGACCCGCGCGGAGCCGTCCTCCAGGTCGCCGGCGCCGGTGTTCAGCTTCTTCAGGCCCTTGGCCAGGTCGCCGCTGCCGTCCTTGGCGTCCTTCAGGCCGTCGGCGAGGTCCTTGGAGCCCTGCTCCGCCTTCCCGATGCCGCCCTTGAGCTTGTCGGCGCCGCTCGCGGCCTTCACGGTCTCGCCGTGGATGTCGGAGAACGAGATGAAGATCTTGTCCAGGAAGGACCGCGAGGCCTTGGTGGAGGCCGCCGTGCGCACCTCGCTGAACACCGTCCGGGAGATCTGCCCGACGATGTAGTTGTTGGCGTCGTTCGTGCGCACCTGGAGCGCGCCGGTCTCGGGGGAGTCACCCGAGCTGGAGGCGATCCGGGTGCTGAAGTCCTCGGGCATGGTCAGCGACAGGTAGTACCTGCCGTCCTCGACGCCCGCGCGGGCCTCGGCGGCGCTCACCTCGTGCCAGTCGAAGACCTCGCTCTCGCGCAGCCCCGACACGATGTCGTCGCCCGCGCGGACCTTCTTCCCGTCGGCCGTCGCCCCCTTGTCCTGGTTCACCAGGGCCACGGGGATCCGGTCGAGCCGGCCGTACGGGTCCCAGAAGGACCACAGGTACAGCGCCCCGTACAGCAGCGGCAGCAGCAACAGCGCCACCAGGGCGGCGCGCGGCAGCCTGCCCCGCGCGAAGCGCCGCAGCTCAAGCGCGGCGAGTTTCGGCGACCGCATGGGCCGTCTCCTTCGCTTCGTCGTCGGTTTCGGCGTCGGTTCCGGTTTCGGCGTCGGTTTCGGCGTCGGCCTCGTGGTCGTCGCCTGCTTGGCCTGCCTCGCGGGCTTCGCGGCCGCCTTGGGGGGTGTCCGTCTCGGTCACCCCGGCGGGTGCGTCCGCTGTGTCCGGCGCGTCCGGTGCCTCGGGCTCGTCCCGGTCCGTCACGGTGGCCCGCGGTGCCCGCGTGGACACCACCAGCGCGTCCTCGGGGGCCTCGCTGCACACCGCCAGCACCGTGGTCCCGGCCGCGGCGATCGACCTGAGCAGCGCCCAGACCTCGGCCCGTTCGGCGTCCGACAGCTTCAGATCGGTGTCGTCGACGCCGAGCAGCCGCGGGCGGCCGATCAGCGCGAGGGCGACGGACAGCCGCAGCGCCTCCAGGCGCTCGAGATCCCGTACGGCGGTCCGTGAGCCCTTGGGCAGCGCGGCCCGGTCGAGGCCGGCCGCGGCCAGCGCGGCGTCGATCCGCAGCGCGGTCCTCTCGCGGCGCTCCCGGCGCGGCCGGAGCAGGCCGCGCAGCGAGTCGCCGAACCGGCGCTGCAGCAGGGCCCGCTCCCGCAGGTGCTCCCCGACGGTGAGCGCCGGTTCGAGGTCGGTCACGCCCGTGACGTGAGCGAGCGCGCTGACCCGGCGCAGCGCCGCCAGCTGCTTCGGCAGCCGGGCCTCGCCGACCACCGCCGTGCCCTCGGTGGCCTTCATCCGGCCGGTGAGCGCGAGCAGCAGGGACGTGCGCCCCGAGCCGGACGGCCCCTCGACGGCGATCAGCGAACCGGGCTCCGCCGTCACCGAGATCCCGCGGAACGCCCAGCCCCGGGGCCCTTCGAGTCCGAGGTCCCGGGCGCTGACGGCGAGTCCCCCCGCAGCTGGCTCCCCCACAGCAAGTCCCCCCACCACGTGAGCCGACAATTTGAACTGACTGGTCAGTGCAAAAACTAACGCGAACCTGCGATCGAAGCAAAAGCCCAGGTCAGAACGGATTGTCAGTGCCATACCTCACGATGGGTACATACGGCCACAGTGCCGTCACCCAGACGACAGGAGGTTCGTCATGGCCAGCTCGTCCGCCGCCGCCCACCGGCGCCGCACCACCGGCCCTGCCCCCTCACTGAACGCCCCGGCGAGCGACGTGCACCCCGTGCTCCGCCGGGCCTCGGCCCCTCCCGCCGCGCTCGACCTGCTGGCCCAGGCCCGCGCCGGACTCGACGAGGCCACCGCCCTCGCCACCCCCAACGAGCGCTACGCCACGGCCCATCTCGCCGCCCTGCGCACCGCCGCCGCCGTGCTCGCCGCCCGTGGCCGCCCCGAGTCCCACCCGCGACGCCGGGCCCGCATCCGGAGCGCCTGGGAAGTGCTCCCCGAGATCGCGCCCGAGCTCGCCGAGTGGAGTGCCCTGTTCGCCTCCGGAGCCCCGCGCCGCGCCCGCGCCGAGGCCGGCATCCAGGGCGCGGCCACCCGCCGTGACGCCGACGACCTGATACGCGACGTGGCGATGTTCATCCGTCTCGTCGAGCGGACGCTGGTGCTCCAGCCGGTGCTCCCGCAGCCGCGCCAGGACCGGGGAGGGGAGGACGGACCGGACACCGGGCGGAAGATGCCGGACGCGGGCTGAGCGCGACCGCCGCGGCGCAAGGCGGTGACCAGGCAGAGCACCGGAGGCAATAGGGTGGAGGGCGCCTGAGGCCTTCCTCCGCCCGCCCCCGGGCCCGGAAGGCACCCCGTTCGCTCCGCCGTGCAACAGGCGGTGCCGCGCCGAGGAGTCAACTAGCCGTGTCGGACCCGATGCGCCCACCCGTCTCCCACCACCACCCGCCAGCGGCGTCGCTGCGCTCCGGCCCCTCCGGCCCCCGCGCCGCGCTCCGTACCGCCGTGGTCTGGGAGGTCCTCCAGGACGCCCTGGACCGCCGGGTCAAGGCCACGGGCCGGGAGTCGCTGGACGTCCTCGACACCGGGGGCGGCAGCGGCAACTTCGCGGTGCCCGTCGCCCGCCTCGGCCACCGGGTCACCGTCGTCGACCCCAGCCCCAACGCGCTCTTCGCGCTGGAGCGACGCGCCGCCGAGGCCGGCGTCGCCGACCGGGTGCGGGGCGTGCAGGGCGACGTCCACGGCCTCTTCGACGTCGTGGAGCGCGGCGGCTACGACGCGGTGCTCTGCCACGGCGTCCTGGAGTACGTCGACGACCCGGCCGAGGGCGTCCGCAACGCCGTCGCCGCCCTGCGCTCCGAGGGCGTGCTCAGCCTGCTCGCGGCCGGCCTCGGCGGCGCGGTGCTGGCGCGGGCACTGGCCGGCCACTTCACGGAGGCCCGGCAGGCCCTCGGCGACCCGGACGGCCGCTGGGGCGCCGGCGACCCCGTGCCGCGCCGCTTCACCGCCGACCAGCTGACCGGGCTGGTCGAGGGCGCCGGGCTCGGCGTGGGCGCCGTGCACGGCGTTCGGGTCTTCGCCGACCTGGTCCCCGGCGTGCTGGTGGACACCGAGCCCGGAGCGGTGGACGCGCTGCTGAAGCTGGAGGCCGCGGCGGCCGAGCTCCCGGCCTTCCACGCGGTGGCCACCCAGCTCCATGTGCTCGGTGAGACCCGAGGGGCCGAGGAGGCCTGAGCCGCCTCCTGTGCCGCGCCGCTGATCAGGGCATTGCTCGCGGATGGAGTACGCCACAGGCCACCCGATCGGGCGCTTCCCGCCGTATGATCGAGGGAGACCGCCCGGCATGACGGACCGGTGACTGGGGAATGCAAGCCTCAGCGAGCCGGCCGACCATGGCGGTACCCGGTTGGCCAATTGGCGTAGAGGGGCGGGTTTCACGGGGGCGATTCCCTGCCTATCCTGAAGGGACCCCCCGAGTCGCCCCGGCGACTGCACGATGAGGAGGACTCCGTGCCGCTCTCAGAGCACGAGCAGCGCATGCTCGAGCAGATGGAGCGAGCGCTGTACGCCGAAGATCCCAAGTTCGCGACAGCGCTTGAGGGAAGCGGGCTGCGTACGTACACCCGGCGACGGGTCTACCAGGCGGTCGCGGGCTTCCTCGTAGGTATCGCGCTCCTCATGGCCGGAATGGTCGCCCAGCAGGTCTGGCTCAGTGTGGTGGGCTTCCTCGTCATGCTGGGCTGTGCGGTGCTCGCCGTCACCGGCTGGCGCAAGGCCCCCCGACCGGGCGAACAGCCCGCCGGCGGACCGCAGGGCCGCCACCAGGGACGCCAGCGGCGCTCGATGATGGATCGCATCGAACAGCGCTGGCAGCGCCGCCGCGACGAGCAGGGCCACTGAGCCCCTCGTCGCTCCTCGTGACGCCGCCTTTCTGACCCGGACAGACACAGGACATGCGTGCGGCCAGGTTCGGCCGGACCGCGATCGCCGATCCGCAGGCCGTGCTGGTCAGCAACAACCCCTACCGCCTGGACGACCCCTTCGGTTTCGGCCG